>NZ_SSOF01000037.1:0-33275 GCF_029873115.1 Pseudomonas sp. BN606
CTGCTCGTAGGTTTCGTGGCGCCAGGCCAACAGCAAGGCATAGGCCGCGGACCAGAAATACGGCACCAGGATCATCGAGGTGGCCAGGTACAGCAGGCTGAGGTAGGTGGAGCTGTTGAACAGGGTGATGATCAGGAACAGCTGGATCAGGCCGTTGGACAACCACAGCGCGTTGGCCGGAACCTGATTGGCGTTCTCCTTGCGCAGGAACTCCGGCATGGTGTGGTCACGGGCACTGGCGAAGAGTATCTCGGCGCAGAGCAAGGTCCACGACAACAGGGCTCCGGCCAGGGAGACGATCAGCCCTACACTGATCAGCACCGCGCCCCAGTGGCCCACTACGCCTTCCAGTACACCGGCCATTGACGGGTTCTTCAAACCAGCCAATTGCGCCTGGGCCATGATCCCCTGGGAGAGCACATTGACCAGAACCAGGAGCAGCAGCACGGCGACGAACCCGACGACCGTGGCCTTGCCGACGTCGCTGCGCTTCTCGGCACGGGCGGAAAAGATGCTCGCCCCTTCGATGCCGATGAAGACCCAGACCGTGACCAGCATCATGCTGCGCACCTGATTCATCACGGTGCCCAGGTCGCTGTTGCCGGCGCCCCAGAAGTCGGAGGTGAACACATCCAGCTTGAAGGCGACCGCAGCAATCACGATGAACAGCGCCAGCGGCACCATCTTGGCGATGGTGGTCAGGGTATTGATGAACGTAGCTTCCTTGATACCTCGCAACACCAGGAAGTGCAGGAGCCACAGCAGCACTGAGGCGCAAATGATCGCCGGAAGCGTATTGCCCTCGCCAAATACGGGAAAGAAGAAACCAAGAGTGCTGAACAACAGCACCATGTAGCTGACGTTGCCGATCCAGGCACTGATCCAGTAGCCCCAGGCCGAAGAGAAGCCCATGTAGTCGCCAAACCCGGCCTTGGCGTAGGCATACACTCCACCATCGAGCTTGGGCTTGCGATTGGCGAGGGTCTGGAAAACGAACGCCAGCATCAGCATGCCGACCCCGGTGATCAGCCAGCCGATCAGCGTGGCGCCAGCACTTGCACTGGCAGCCACGTTCTGTGGTAGTGAAAAGATCCCGCCGCCGACCATCGAACCAACAACCAGGGCGATCAGTGCGCCGACCTTCAACTTGTCGCTGGAGGCAGCGACTTGCGTTTGTTTACCGGGCTCAGCCGGCTTGACCAGGTCTGCGTTGCTGGTTGAATCGACCATGAAAATCTCCTTGCCGAAGTGGCGTCGCGCAAATGGATGGCCGGCCAGCAAGAAATGGTCTCAATCGCACAGCATGACCCTTCGAGTGGTCCACGCCACCGAACAGACTGCTTGAATCGCTGCTGGAGTTGGTTCGCTTCAACTCACGCCCCGCAGCCGGGCACTACTTTTTGGATCGTCCAAGTCGTGGTGTTCACGACAGTTTTGCCTGCTCCGGAGGCAATGGAGCCATACGTCCAGCTGCTTCTCCCGAGTTCGGGGATGTGCTATCGACGGCAGTTGTAAGTGTAGCGAGGATTCGGGAGGGTATTTCCTGACCGTGGATATCCGAACCGGAGCAGGCAGAAAAGTCGCACAAACGGAAATACCTGGCGGCGCTATTAAAGAGAGCAACCAGTCAGCTTCGTGGGTTCTGGATGGATTCATGGATGGCGAAGCACTTGAATGTTGTTATTGATGAGGGTTTGTACAATTTCTATCGAACCATTGATGGCAAACTGAACCCCCATGCACACGAGCAAAAAGCCCATTAAGCGTGATACAGCATCAATTCCCGACGGGCCGGTTACCTTCATGATCAGGTCTGAAGCTCGCAGACAACTCCAGAGTATCAGTGCGGTTAAAAGGAAGATTAATGGCGGCGCTATCAGTATTACCCACGTTGGAAAGGTCGTATTGTTCTTGATGGTGGCGGAAGCACTGATGATCAGCGCAATAGTACCCGGCCCAGCCGTGCTGGGCATGGCCAGCGGAATGAACGCAAAACTGGCTCGTTCTGCCCCGTCGCTGCGAGAGGTAGCTGGCTGTGGAGGTTGAGGGAATAGCATTCTTGCGCCAATTATTATCAGAATTCCGCCACCGGCAATCCGCAAGCCCGGTATGGATATATTGAAGGCGTCCATGATCAATTCGCCTACATAGTAGGTGACTATCATGATTAGAAAGACATTAAGTGCCGTCAGGAATGCCTGCTTGTTCTTTTCTTCGCGATTGAGTCCTTGGGAGAGAGCCAGGAAAAGTGCCACTGTCGTGGGTGGGTTTATCAATGGAAGCAAAGCCAGCAGCCCCAGCATAACGGCGTCGAATAATTCACCCATGCCCAGTCATCCTGAAAATGTCCCGGTGATCCTCCGCACGTGCCTGGCTGCGGAAATCAATCTGCGTCGGTATCGTCGTCTCAATATAGACGTTGAACTGGCTGCATCCCTGAATGGAACTCACTGGTCTATCGGCACAGGAAGCGGCTGTATTAAGAACCCGCCAGAGCCGGGTAGAACTTGCGAAACCATCAGCCATGGTCCGCACGGGTTTCGTGCCTCAACCCATCCTGAGGACCTGCACTGGCGATTCTTGTAGGGGCGATTTCCGTCACCCCTACCCTCTTGTAGTCCCTGCGTATTGGGTGATCAGAACGAAAGCGCCCTGCCCAGAACATCTCCGCGCGGGTCGCCTTCGCGGCTTACCAGCGCGTAGTTGTAGCCATCCCTCGACCAGTACCGCGCCTCCAGTTCGCCGTCGCGACGCTGGCCCCTCTTCATGCTCGGATAGAGCGAGCCCGGCGCTCGCAGGTACAGGCTGACCCGTTGCCCCTGGCCATCCTCGAACAGCAACAACGCCGCGGCCCCCTGCTCCGTCACCAGCCAGCGCCCACCCACCGGGTTGAAGCCATAGGGGCTGAGATCGGGAATCCGCGCCGCGTGGCTGAAGCGCTGGTCCAGCCAGGCCTGGAGTTCTCCGGGCCGGGTCACCTGGATATCGACCACAGGACTCGCCGAAAACAGCCGGTGGGCCTGCAGGGCGTCCTGCATGGGTGGATTCGCGGCCGCGAGGCTCATGTCCCGTGCCTGCCAACCACCGATGCCACCAGCACCCAATGCCAGCACGAAGGACGCGGCCAAGGCGAGGCGCCGCTGCTTGCGCGCGTGCATCGAGCGACGTATCGCCCGGGGGTCCAGGCGCGGGTTAGGTGCCAACCCCGGACTGGCGAGTGCCGCCCGTAGCGCCTGAGCGTCGCGGCGCCAGGCTTCCACTTGCGCCGCCGCCTCAGGGTTGGCTGCCAGATAAGCCTCCACCGCCTGGCGTTGCTCAGCATCCAGCTGGCCGTCGAGATAGGCGTGCAGGTCGTCTTCACCGGGATGGAATACGTTCATTTGAGTACCCGAAGCTGAGGGTTGGACATCTCGCCCTCGGCCAGTTCGCGCAGCGCCTTGCGCGCGCGGGACAGCCTGGACATCACGGTGCCGATGGGGATTGCCAGGGTTTCAGCGATCTCCTTGTAGCTGAGCCCTTCGACGCTCACCAGCAGCAACAGCGCACGCTGCTCCGCCGGCAGCCGGCCAAAGGCTTCCAGGGTGGCCTGGTTGACCACGAGGTCCTCGGTGGACGGCGCTTCCTCACTACGCGCGCCGAAGAACTCCAGCAGCCGCGCATGACGTCGGGCGCGGCGCTGACCATCGAGGAACTGCCGGTAGAGGATGGAAAACAACCAGGCGCGCAGGTTGCCGTCGCCCTTGCTGCTCCAGCGGGAAAGCGCTCGTTCCAGTGTCGCCTGGACCAGGTCGTCGGCACTGCTGGCATTGCGCGTCAGCCACAGAGCAAAACGCCGCAGTCGCTGTAACAACTCCCGCAGTTCCGCGTCTTCAATCATGTTCATAGCCAGTTCGTGTGCCGCTCTTGCCAAGGGTGCGACGGGTAGACGCGCGAAGCAGGATTTTATTCCCGGCCGGGAATAAAGGTCGCCCGCCTGCGTCATACCGGCTCATGGACAAGGGCATATCGCCCGGGAGTATCGCATGAGCAAGGCAACACCCAAGGGATTAGACCTGGCGGCACGGCTGGCCGTGATCAGCCTGACCATTGGCGGCCTGGCAGCAGGCTTCGCCTATGCCGCCGGCTGGATCGGCGGCGAACGTCTGACGCCACAACAAATCATCGACGCCTTCGAGGCCAACGCCGGGAAGTTTCCCGGCTACCGCAAGAACCACGCGAAAGGCATCTGCATTACCGGGCACTTCGAGAGCAGCGGCCAAGCGACAAGCCTGTCCCGCGCCAGCGCATTCGCGCCCGGCAAAGTGCCGGTGATCGGTCGCCTGGCCATTGGCGGGAGCAATCCGCACGTGCCGGACGCCGGCGTTCCGGTCCGCAGCATGGCCCTGCTCTTCCAGCTACCCGGTGGAGAGCAGTGGCGCACTGGCATGAACTCTTTCCCAGTGTTGCCGGTAGCCACTCCGGAAGCGTTCTACGAACAGGTATTGGCCTCGCGTCCCGACCCCGCTACCGGCAAGCCGGACCCGGCAAAGATGCAGGCATTCTTCGCCGCCCACCCGGAAAGTACTGCCTTCCGCCAATGGGCCCAGACCGCGAAACCCAGCAACAGCTTCGCCAACGTCGCCTACAACGGCGTCAATGCCTTCCGCCTGGTGGATGCCGACGATAATGGCCACTACGTGCGCTGGTCGATGCAGCCCGAGACGCCCTTTGAACCAATTGGCGAAGCCGGTAACGACCCGGAGTTTCTCAGTCATGACCTGCAGCAGCGCCTCTCCCAGGGCCCCCTGCGCTGGCATCTGATACTGACTTTGGCCGACCTCGGGGACCCCATCCACGACGCAACTCGCCAATGGCCGGCCGATCGCAAGCAGGTGGACGCCGGCACCCTGGTGGTGGAAAGCGCCGAATCTCAGGACACCGGCGCCTGCCGCGACATCAACTACGACCCACTGGTGTTGCCCGGCGGCATCGAGGCCTCGGACGACCCGATTCTCGCCGCGCGCTCGGCCGCCTATGCCGTGTCCTACAACCGCCGCACCCGTGAAGGTGCGCCACACCCCGAGCAAGGAGCCCAGCCATGAGCGCACCGACCCATTTCAATCCGTTGCTGCGTGTACTGCACTGGCTGATGGCGATCCTCTTGCTGGCCATGCTGTTCATTGGCGTCAGCATGGTGGGCGACCTGTCCCCCCGCCACAGCTTACTGATTGCCGTGCACAAGCCTCTGGGCCTGGTGCTTCTGGTGCTGGTGCTGATTCGCCTGGCTGTGCGCCTGGCCCGCCCCGTGCCAGAGCTGCCCAGCGACATGCCCGGCTGGCAGCAGAGGATCGCCAAGCTTTCGCACCTGCTGCTCTATGCCCTGATGTTCGCCTTGCCGTTGGTGGGCTGGGCCATGCAATCGGCGGGCGGTTATCCGCTGGTGCTCCACGAGTCCCTGCTACTGCCGCCCATCGTCTCGCAGGACGCGCAGCTCTATGCCCTGTTGCGCCTGGCCCACACTGTACTGGCGTACCTGCTGTTCATCAGCATCCTGGCGCACCTGGCGGCGGCCCTCTACCACGCGCTCATCCGCAGGGATGACGTGCTCTCGAGCATGACCACCGGCAGCGGCATCCCTTCGATGCCCGATGGTCAGTAGACGCGGGACTACCCGCAAATTCCCTCTCCAGCAGGAGAATCCACCATGAAAACCCTTGTAGTCGCCTTGAGCCTCAGCCTTGTCTCCACCGTCGCCCTTGCCGCCAATACGGGCCAGAGCGCACCGCCGGTTACTCAATACGAGTACGGCGTGCACCTGGATATCGCCCGGGTCCTGGAAATGACCGACCTGTCGACTTTCTGCGGCATCGGGCCGGCACGCATGACCTACGAAGACAGCCAGATGCAGACTAAGACCCTGGAGTACCTGGTCTGGGGCACCGGCTGCAAGAACGACTACTGAGAAGGCGTAGGTTGGGCTGAGCGCAACGAAGCCCAACAGCCGATCGTTGGGCTTCGCAAGCTCAGCGCCAACCTACGAAACCCGGGCTCTCGCCAGCGGTCCATAGCAGATTGCCAACCGCGCCCGAGGCCTATCCCTTGAAAAACCCGTTCCCGCTACTGTTCGCCACACTCCTTGCCGCCCAGGCCCACGCCTCCAGCGACCAGGCCTGGAAGGAGCACGACGCCCGCCTGCTCAGTGCCTGCAAGGCCGTCAGTGGTCTGAAGGACGTCCATCCCGCCGGCCAGCCGGTGCTCTTCGATGACCGCCTCGGACTGACCGCCCTGGTGCTCGAGGGTCGCTACCCCCAGCCCCATATGAAAGACCAGCGCGGCCGCGAGCTGTGCCTGTTCGAACGCAAGTCGCGCAAGGCGCATATCGCCGAGGCCGACACCCTGTTGGACACCCGCAAGCCCTGAGTCAGAACCAGCCTTTCCACTTGAACCAGGCATACGGCAGGATCGCCGATACCACCATCAGGCCCAGCGCCACCGGATAGCCGAACGCCCAATCCAGCTCCGGCATCGAGCGAAAGTTCATGCCGTACACCGTGCCCACCAGGGTCGGTGGCAGGAAGAGTACGGCGGCAATGGAAAACACCTTGATGATGCTGTTCTGCTCGATGTCGATCAGCCCCAGGGTGGCGCTGAGGAGGAAGGCGATCTCGTCGAACATCTTTGCCACGTAATCCACCAGGGAGCGGATGTCCCGCTCGATCGAACGCGAGCGATCCAGCCCCTGCTCGCTCAGCCAGAGCTCCGACCACGCATTCGAATAGTCCACTACCCGACCCATGCCGGTCAGGCTCTCGCGCAACTTCACCAGCGCCGAGTTGTGCCGGCCGAGGCGCTTGACCACCTGTTGCAGGTCGGTCCGGCTGCCCTTGCTTCTGGGCGCTGCGCCGCGCTCCTCGCTGAACACCGCGCCGGACATCTCATCCAGTTCACGCTGCATCAGCTCCAGCATGTCGGCAATGTGGTCCACCACACTGCCGCACAGGGAGAGGAATATCTGCTCGCTGGACGCGTGAGTCTCAGGCTCGCGAAGGAACTTGTCCTCCAGGTATTCGAAGAACGGCAGGTTGGCGTAGCGCACTGTCACCAGGTAATCGGGCGCCACCACGAACATCACGTCGCTGGAGATCGGCCGCTGCTCGCGCAGGCCGCTCACCAGGGTGGCATTCATGTAGAGGGTGCCGGCGTGCTGATAGAGGCGCGAGGTTTCCTCGATCTCGACAATGGCCTCGCGGCCTGGAATCTCCACGCCCAGGGCCTCGGCGATGAAAGCCGCTTCCCCCGGTTCGGGGTCCATCAGGTCGATCCACAAGGTGCCTGGCGGAATGGCCACGCCGGGCTGGCCTGCAGTGGCGTGCAGGACGCCGCCATCCTGCGCGTAGTAGTGGATCATCCATTGGCTCCTTGGGCGTCTGGGAATGAGTAAAGCACCGGTCATGCCCTGCGAAGACGCGTCTGGCGGACCGGGAGGCACGCGCCCGGCACCTGGGCTAGGTTGAGACCAAGGCAAAGGAGACAACCATGACCCAGCGCAGATCACCCGTGGAGCCGGGCGAAGCGGTGCCCTGGTTCACCAGCAGCACCCCTAGCCGCGAGCGTTTCACCTTCGACACCGCAGCCGGACGCTACATCGTCCTGAGCTTTCTCGGCTCGACGTCAGACCCGACGGCATCCCGCGTACTCACAGACCTGCTTGCGCGCCGCGAATATTTCAACGACGACCAGGCGAGTTTCTTCGGCGTCATCGTCGACCCGCGCGACCGCGACCAGCAGCGCATCCGCGATTTACTGCCAGGCGTTCGCTTCTTCTGGGACATCGACCGCACAATCTGCAACCTCTACGGCGTCCAGCGGGAAAATGGCGCGATTCGCCAGATGACCTATGTGCTCGACCCGCGGCTGCGGGTGATTGCGGTGCTGCCTATCGCCACGGGTGGCGAAGGCCATGTCGATAACGTCCTCGCCCTGCTCCAGGCGCAGGACCCCGTCCCTGCACCGGCTACCGCCCAGCCTCAGGCGCCGGTCCTGGTGATCCCGCGCATCTTCGAACCCGCCCTGTGCCAGAAACTGATCGATTACTACGAACGTCAGGGCGGAAGCGAATCCGGCTATATGATCGAACGCGACGGCATGACGGTCGAAGTCCTCAAGCACGAACACAAGCGCCGCCGCGATTGCGCATTGGAGGACGAGCAATTGCGCCAGACCTGCATGCACCGCATCACCACGCGACTGATCCCCGAACTGCTGAAGGCCTTCCAATTCAACGCCACACGCATGGAGCGCTACCTGGTCGCCTGTTACGACGCCGCGGAAGGCGGCCACTTCCGCCCCCACCGCGACAACACCACCAAGGGCACCGCACACCGCCGCTTCGCCGTCTCCCTGTTCCTCAACAGCGGCGAGTACGAAGGCGGCCAACTGCGCTTCCCGGAATTCGGCCGCAGCCTCTACTGCGCCCCCACGGGCGGCGCCGTCGTGTTCTCCTGCTCGCTGCTGCACGAGGCCACGCCCGTCACGCAAGGCCGCCGTTACATGTTCCTGCCCTTCCTCTATGACGAAGAGGCCCGGCGCATTCGCGAAGAAAACCAGCAGTACCTGGCCAGTCAGGCCGAGCAGTGATCAGCCACCTGCTTTATCATTTCGCCCCCGCCGCAATTGATGATGGATGAACGCCTGATGACTCACGAAAACCTGCTGGATGCGCTGCTGGCCGCCGATATGCTGCTGATCGACGACCTGCACGCCTGGGAGTTCGATCTCGACTTAGTGCTGGTGGAAGCGCTGCAAGCAGGCCAGCCCGGCGAACCCGAGGCCCAGTTGCTGTGCATTGCGTGCATGGACGGACGCACCCGCCGCGAATGGCGCTTCACCCAGGCGGCCGTGCAATCTGCGCGCTTCGACAGCGCCACCGGTTGCTGGAAACTTGCAGGGGCCGAAGGCGACCACGCCCTGCTCTGCCTGGACGCTGTCGGCGGCGATGCAGAGGATGAAGACGAGCAGGAGTAACACTCCACCACCGGTGCGCGCAGCGCACCGAGTGCAGGATCGGTTCAGCCAAGCGATACCGCTGTACCTGTAAGTGACTGGTGTACCTCTGAGGTTCAGGTCAGCACATTGCGAATGAAGCGGACGAGCACGTCGCCTTCATTGGCATAGGTGTAAAGCTGGTCGCTGCCGAACACCAGGAAATCCCCGGCGCCCACCTGCTGCTTCTCCTCGCCGCGCAGCACACTGAGGCTGCCCTCGATCACGTAGATCATCTCTCGCCAGCCCTCGGCATCCGGTTCAGCCGTATAGCGCTCACCGGGCTCCAGCGACCAGCTCCAGAGTTCGACCTCGTGTCGCGTCGCGGAACTGGCCAGCAGGGTCGCGCGGCTACCCGGCTTGGAGCCGACCCAGGCGACAGCATTGATACGCGAGCGATCGGGACGATCCGGCCGTTGCACCAGGTCCGGGAAAAGCACGCCGAGGGCTGCGGCAATGCGATCCAGCGTGGCGAGGCTGACATTCACATCGCCGCCTTCGATACCCACCAGCATGCGTCGACTGACACCAGCGGCGCCGGCCAGGGCTTCCTGGCTCAGCCCCGCCGCGCGACGCAGGCGGCGAACGTTTTCAGAAACATGTTCGAGGACGTTGGGGCGCTCATCTGACTTGGGCAACATATTGCTCACACCCTGGCTTTTGCGCATTATGTTGCACATAACCAGTAAAACACGCCACCCCTGCCGTCTTGCCGGATCTGCCTCCATGACCTCGCTGTCGCGTCGCCTTGCTTCCACCCTGCTACCCGTTGCCGTCCTCATGGTGGCCATGGCCTCGATCCAGAGTGGCGCCTCCCTGGCCAAGTCACTGTTCCCGGTTATCGGCGCCCAGGGCACCACAGCACTACGCCTGGTGTTCGCCGCCGTCATCCTTACGCTGATCCTGCGCCCGTGGCGCGCGCGCATCAGCAAGAATTCCCTGCTGCCGCTGATCATGTACGGCCTCGCACTGGGCGGCATGAACCTGCTCTTCTACATGTCACTGCGTACCATTCCGCTGGGCATCGCCGTCGCCCTGGAATTCACCGGCCCGTTGGCCGTGGCGCTGTTCGCATCGCGCCGGGCGATCGACTTCATCTGGATTGGCCTGGCGGTACTGGGCCTCTGGCTTCTCCTGCCGCTGGGCAAGAGCGAAGGCCACCTGGACCTGACCGGCATGGCCTACGCACTTGGCGCGGGCGTCTGCTGGGCTCTTTACATCCTCTACGGCGCGCGTGCCGGTAACGACCATGGCATGCAAGGCGCTGCCCTGGGGGTGCTGGTAGCAGCCCTGTTCGTCGCCCCGATTGGCATCGCCCATGCCGGCGCCGACTTGCTGCGCCCGGAACTGTTGCCCGTGGCGCTGGCCGTCGCCCTGCTTTCCACCGCCATTCCCTACACCCTGGAAATGGTCGCCCTCACCCGCCTGCCGGCGCAGACCTTCGGCACCCTGATGAGCATCGAACCAGCCTTTGGTGCTCTCTCGGGCCTGATCTTCCTTGGTGAACAGCTTTCGCTGCTGCAATGGTTGGCAATCCTCTGCATCATCCTTGCGTCCGTCGGTTGCACCGTCACCGCGACACCCCGCCAACAGACCCCGCCACTGGTACCCGCCGACTGAGCACGGGCATTTCCGTTGAACACCCTCTTGCGGAAGTCAGGTAATTCTCCGCACGCTATAGCGATCCGGACCGCGCCTTACAGGTACCTCAATGAACAGACTTCCCTATGTCGCCACCGGCTGCCAGCCGGTGAACTGGCAACTCGACCAGATCGTCAACGACCTGCGCGACGCCCGTGCCCAATGGCGCGCCCAACATGGCCGCCTGCAGGACCGTGGCGGTCGTGAACTGCCGTCGCGCGTTACCGTCGGGCAGATCATTGAAGCCCTGTCCGGCGCCCTCTTCCCCATGCGCCTCGGCCCGGCTGATCTGCGCGAGGAAAGCGAGGACTTCTACGTCGGCCATACCCTGGACGTGGTGCTCAACGCGCTGGCCGGCGAAGTGCGCCGTGAACTGTCCTATGCCGCGCGCCAGAACGGCGTCAGCGGCGACGATATCGCCTGCCAGGCGATCGAGATCGTCAAAGGGTTCGCCGCCACCCTGCCCAAGCTGCGGATACTGCTGGACACCGACGTGCTGGCCGCCTACCAGGGCGACCCGGCAGCCCGCAGCGTGGATGAGGTACTGATCTGCTATCCGGGTGTGCATGCAGTCATCCACCATCGCCTCGCCCACTACTTCTACACGGCCGGCCTGCCGCTGCTGGCACGGATGATCGCCGAGATCGCCCACTCGGCCACGGGCATCGACATCCACCCCGGCGCCCAGATCGGCAAGAGCTTCTTCATCGATCATGGCACCGGCGTGGTCATCGGCGAGACGGCAATCATCGGTGAGCGGGTGCGCATCTATCAGGCCGTGACCCTGGGCGCCAAACGCTTCCCCGCAGACGAGGAAGGCAACCTGCAGAAGGGCCAGCCGCGCCACCCGATCGTCGAAGACGACGTAGTGATCTATGCCGGCGCCACCATCCTCGGCCGTATCACCATCGGCAAGGGCTCCACCATCGGCGGTAACGTCTGGCTGACCCGCAGCGTGCCGGAGCACAGCAACATCACCCAGGCGAACCTGCAGAACGAGTCGGGGGTGTAAGGCCGTTTGTGGCAGCCAATTATTGTGGGAGCGAACTCATTCGCGATTGAAATCGCTCCCACATTGGCCTGACAGGCGCTCGACAGAGCCCCCCTCTGCAAACCCTATCCGGCCAGCCCATGCAATAAACAAAACCGGCCCCATCAGGGGCCGGTTTTCATTGCGCGGTCGTCTCAGCGCAGCTTGTCGACCATCGCGGCGATCACCGACAGCACATCCTTGCCCAATCGCTTGGAACGATCACCGTTCCAGGCCGTACGCGGGTGCGGATTGTCGTCGTGGTCCTTGAACGGCATTTCGATGGTGAAGGACAGGCAATCGAAAGCCATGCCCACCGCATTGCAGGCCAGCGTGGTATTGGCCTGGCCGGGTTCGTCGCGGGGATAGCCGAACGTCGTCTGGAACTCTGCGCCCATGTCGACTAGACGCTGGCGGAACTCGGATTCCAGGGCTTCCAGGCGCGGCGTGTATCCGGGGTTGCCCTCACAGCCGGCGGTGAACACATGGGGAATTTCCTCGTCACCATGGATGTCGAGGAAAAGGTCCACACCCACCTTGCGCATCTCTTGCTGGACGAAGAACACCTCGGGCGTTTCCGTGTCGTTGGCCGACTGCCAGGCGCGGTTGAGGTCCTTGCCGGCGGCATTGGTGCGCAGGTGGCCACGGAAGGCTCCGTCCGGGTTCATGTTCGGCACCAGATAGAGGTCGGCCTTGGCCAGCAGCGCGTCCAGTTCGGAATCGCCCTGCTTCGACAGACGCTCGATCACGCCTTCCATGTACCACTCGGCCATGTGCTCGCCAGGGTGTTGCTGGGCAATGATCCAGACCTTGCGCTGGGCATTGGGGTTGCGGCTGACCCGAAGCAGCGGAATCTCGCGGCCTTCGATGCTCTTGCCAATTGCCACGATCTCAGCGCCCGCCTTGTCCAGGGCTTCACTGATCAACCATTCGTGGCGCGCGCGGCTGTACGGTTCGAAGTAGGCGAACCAGATCTGCTCGTGGGTGGGCTCCAGAGCGAAGTGCAGGCCCTTGTCGTCGAAGTTGCTGGGGACACGGAACCAGTGAACCTGATCATAGGAGGCGGCGGCGTTGTAGCCGGTCCAGGCATGACTGTAGGCGGACTGGCCGGCATTGGTAAGGCTGAAGCTGTGGCGCTGGCCGGGGGTCAGGCCGTCGGCTTTGAAGTGGAACCACTGGAAGTGGTGGCTCTTCAGGTCCGGACGCATGGCCAGCAGCACCTGTTGCGGGTTGCTGGCGTCAATTACTTCGATATTGCCGCTGTCGAAGTCCGAGCTGATCTTCATGGATACCTCAGGGGCGGTGTTTCACGGTTGCGACAGCATCGCAGGTCGAATCGTGCGGGGAAATCGTCGGGGCGACATCGACGGACAGCCGGCGCCCCGCAGGGTCACTCGCCGCGATCTTCCAGACGAGCCAGGCGTGCTTCCAGGTCGGCGACCCGAGCTTCCAACTCTTCGATCCGCGCATCAGCGGCGGCGCGTGACTCGCCCCGCTCCGGCTGGCTGGCACGAGCCTCCAGCAGCGCCTCCAGATCGGCCGGTTCGCCCATCAGGTGCATGTAGCGATCTTCCCGCTGGCCGCCCTGGCGCGGCATCAATACCGCCAGCCCGCGGGCGATCAGGCGTTCGAGCTGGTGCCGGACGTCCTCGGTATCGTCGAAGTCGGTCAGGCGATTGCTACGGGTCAGCAGCTCACCGAGGGTCTGCGGGCCGCGCAGGAGTAGCAGGCCGATAAGGATCAACTGCGGCTGCACCACTTCCAGCGCCTTGTCAGCTCGCTGCTCCCAACGGTCTGCACGGCTGCCCATCACCAGCTTCACCAGGTTCCGCGCCTCGAGGTTGCGCAGCGACTGCCCAGCCTGCCCGGGCGTGACATTCATTACCGGCTCGCGGCTGGTCTTCTGGTTGCAGGCCAGCACCAGGGCGTTAAGGGTCAACGGGTAGGACTCGGGTGTTGTGGCCTGTTTTTCAATCAGGCTCCCGAGCAACCGAGCCTCGATTGCATTGAGTGGCGCGTCGGCAAATTGGGCATGGATCTCGGTGGACATAGCACTATCCGTTTGCTGAAAAGTGCCACTAGCCTAGTCCCCGCCGGCTGGCGAGAAAAGCATTCCTCCCTGCCGCCTTCCAATCAGTGTTTTCAGGGCAGGCAGCAGAAGTGTTCGACAACTGACGCAGCCGCTCTGGAATAGCCATCACAGATAGCTAACCGGGTTGGAATGAGTGGAGACTGATACTTCAGTGGTGATGTTTGAAGGGTGCCGCAGCCATATCCAATCGCATAATTCGATTATACCAATTTCAGGAAAAAGCCTTTCCACTTTGCGCAACCACTCCCTGAAAAATCTCTTAAGCCATTGTTTTTAATGATATCTCCACAACTATCATTAACGTCGATGGTAACCATTACACAGGATCACTTCTTCATCGAAATCACATCAGTAACATGGGCCCCGTAGACAAATTCCAACCCTCCACGAGGTGCCCGAAAATGAAAAAGCAAATCCTTGCCAGCCTGTTCATCGCCAGCCTGTCTGCCACTGCCTTTGCCCTGCCGAAAGGCGTCACCGTTACTGAAAGTGGTTCAGATCGCACCTCGATCCATCGCGTAGCTGAAGGTGGCGCCGACCGTACCGGTACCAACCGCATTGCCGAAAACGGCTCCGAGCGTTCGCAATCCCTGCGCGTTGCCGAAGGTGGCTCCGACCGCACCAAAGCCTTCGATGTCGCCGAAAACGGCTCCGAGCGTTCCCAGTCCCTGCGTGTTGCCGAAGGTGGTTCCGACCGCACCAAAGCCTTCGATGTCGCCGAAAACGGCTCCGAGCGCTCCCAGTCCCTGCGCGTTGCTGAAGGTGGCTCCGACCGTACCAATGCCTTCCGCGTAGCCGAAGGTGGTGCCGACCGCACTGGTGCCAACCGCATCAGCTGATCCCGGAGCAATCAAGAGGCAGGCAATTACGATGTATGCAGTTTCTCGAAAGGCAGAAGGCGCCACTTGTGGCGCCTTCTTTCATTTCGGGAGATCGGAAAAGATCACTTCAGGTTACGTGGCATAGCGCTTCGCGGGATGGGACTCACCCTTCCAGCCGCACAGTCACCCCTTCCCCTTACTTCACCAGGCTCAGTCGTTTGTCGGTGAACACGCAGATCACCCCGGCCTCGTTGTACATCACCTGGTAATTGAAGTCGCAGTAGGCCGCCGCCACGCTCAGCGGCAGGGACTGGTTGACGGCTTTGCCCGCCTTGAACCAGGACATCTGGCCGGATTTGCACAGCTTGGCCTCGGCATCGGTACTGTAGGTACACAGCACAGCCTGGTCGATGGGCTCTTCTTTCAGGCAACCAGCCAGCGGCAGGGCCACGAGACCGACGAGTGCGAGTTTCTTCAATGGGGACATGGAGAGCTCCGTGTTGGGTCGATCCGCCATATGCGGACCCGGGACCTTTGATCCATGGCCCCGCGCCGGGTTCCGCAACTGGATCAGGTATAGCCGGTATAAAGCAGCATTCCCCAGGACATCAGGAAAGTTGCCGCCAGCCCGACCAGGTAGTAGCCGCCCGCAAGCAACAGCTTGAAGGACAGCCGACGGGGTGAATCGTGGATCAGTGGAAGAGCGGAAATGGCCGGCACCAGAAACATACCGAACGTGCTCAAGCTGGAATTGAACAGCCAGTGGATCTGGAAGAACTCATGGAGAAACTGGGCAAGGAAAATGAACAGGACGGGTGACCAGACAGGGGCGACCAGCAGCGTAGCCTCCACCGGGTCCCGGAATGAATGTTTCTGCTCGCTCTGGATGCCCATTCCGCCCCCCATGCAGGTGGCCCGCGGCTCGATAGCCGCGCTTTTTGTGAGGCTAGACAAGACTGTCGGCAGCGCAAGCCATAGCCGACATGCTGCCATCCGACGGCCCTGGCCGGCACAGGGTCTATAGTCGATGGAAATCTTGTTTTCCGTCGAACGCCCCACCGGAGGCACGTAAATGGACACCAGCCATCACTCCCTCAGCGCCCTCTTCGATCAACTCGGCCTGCCCTCCGGAAAGTCCGAGATAGACAGCTTTGTCGCCGGACATCGTCTGGCGGTGGGACAGGCCCTGCCTGACGCGCCATTCTGGAGCCAGTCCCAGTCCAGCTTCCTGCGCGACGCCCTGCTGGATGACTCCGACTGGGCCGAGGAAGCCGACGAACTGGCGGTACTCTTGAGCAAATAGACGAAACAAAGAAAGGCGGCCACTTGGGCCGCCTTTTTTTGCTGGCTGGGATCAGAAATCCTGAACCGCGGGACGCAGCACCACCTCGTTGATGTCCACGTCGGCCGGTTGCTCAATGGCGTAGGCGATCGCCCGTGCCACAGAATCGGCCGGAATGGCCATCTTGTAGAACTCGCCGACAGCCTGGGTGCTTTCCTGGTGGGAGCTGCCGTGCTTCAGCTCGGAATCCACGGCCCCGGGAGAGATCACCGTCGTACGGATAGAACCATCGACTTCATGGCGCAGACCTTCACTGATAGCGCGTACCGCGAACTTGGTGGCGCTGTAGACGGTGCCGCCCGGGCTGAACACCTTGATGCCGGCCACCGAAGCGACGTTGATGAAGTGACCGCCGCCCTGCTTGCGGAACAGAGGAAGCGCCGCAGCAATCCCGTGGAGTACGCCCATGACGTTGATATCGAACATGCGCGACCACTCGTCCACCTTGACCTCATCCATGGGTGCGATGGCCATCAGTCCCGCGTTGTTCACCAGCACGTCTACGCGACCGAAACGCTGTACCGCACCTTCGATCAGTGCGGCCACCTGCTCGGCCGAAGTCACGTCGGTGGCGATTGCCAGGGCTTCGCCGCCGTTGGCTTCGATCTCGGCGACCAGGCTTTGCAGGCGCTCGACCCGACGCGCACCGAGCACCACCTTGGCACCCTTGGATGCCAGGTGACGGGCGGTGGATTCGCCCAGACCGCTGCTCGCGCCAGTGATGACCACGACCTTGGAAGAAATGTTGTTGCTCATTGAGGGCACTCCAGAGAAGCCCGGAATCAGGATGAATCCGGTAACTGGACGCCAGTATCGGAAAGCTCTTACCGCCACGGAATGGAATAGTTAGGATTTTGAAATTCCAAAAAACGGAACACACACCATGTTCAATCGCATCGAACTTCTGCGCATTCTCTGCGTAGCCGCCGAATCGCCCAGCTTCCGCGAAGCTGCCACCCGCCTGGGTGCTTCGCCGCAGACCGTGACTCGCGCCATCAAGGACCTGGAAGACCAGTTCGGCGAGCCGCTGTTCCACCGCAGCACCCGCCATGTGCAGATCACCGCCTTTGGCGAGCGGCTTGTCAGCCAGGCCCGTGAAGCCCTTGCCGGACTGGACCAGCTGTTCCAGCAACATGGCGGCAAACGCGAAGAAGAAATGGCCGGGCGCGTGGGTATCGCCGCGCCGCGCTCGGTAGGTCGGCGCTTCGTGCTCCCGGTGCTGGCGAAGATCGCCCGTGAGCATCCGCGCATCCATTTCGATATGCGCTTGTCCGACCAGCTCACCGACTCGGTCGAACAACAGATCGACCTCGGCGTGCGCATCGGCTTCATCCGCGACCGCCGCTACATTGCCCGGGCCGTAGCGCAGATTCCGCTACTGGTGGTCGGGGCTCCGGAACTGTTGCAGCGCCACGGCGCACCTGGGACGGTGGACGAGCTGCACCACACGCCCACCACCGCGCTGATCGACAACAACACCGGACGCGTCTGGCCCTGGATGTTTGCCGAGGGGAGGCAGATCCAGCCGGCCAGTGCCGCTTTCTGTACCGACGACCCAGAGAACGAACTGGAAGCCGTGCTGGCCGGATTCGGCTTCGGCCAGCTACCCAGTTACCTGGTCGACCCGCACATCCGCGCCGGCCACTTGAAAGTGGTGCTCCAGGAGCAGGCGCCACCGCCCTGGGAGATGTTCATCTACCGCCCGCAACAAGGCCCGGTATCACCGCGGGTTCGACTCGTCCACGACCTGCTGGTGGAGCATCTGTCCGATCCCACGCTCGTGCCGCAGCGGTAGGCAGCCTTGCGAATGCGTGAGCCTTTGCAGGAGCAAGCTTGCTCGCGAAAGACAGTGTGTGGACTGTTCGCGAGCAAGCTCGCTCCTACAAGTTCGGCAGCTAGCCAGGCGCTCGAGATCCGGTCATGCCATCGACAGAAGTGATGTTCACCATCACGCCCAATCAATTCCGCACTGGACACCTCGGCGGCACTATCACTCCATCGGCCTTGCGGCCAACCGGAACGAGACCAACGCCATGTCCGCCGACCCGCGCATCAGCGACAACCTGTATCAGGTCACCCACGTGACCCTCGATGAACTCCGCCTGCACTTCGAAACCGAAGTGGTAGTCGGCCTGGAAGACGGCAGCCTGGCCGTGCGCAAGGCCCCCACTCCGGTTGCCGAGCGCAAGGCCCTGCGCGAACTGATCTGCGCCGCCCAGGCCGCCTGAATCAGGCCTGCTGCACCTGCTTCGGCAGCGGCAGCTTGTAGATCCGCTGGCCCACCGCCGCGTACAGCGCATTGGCCACCGCCGGCGCAATCGGCGGTACGCCTGGCTCCCCAACCCCGCTAGGCGCTTGTGCCGATGGCATGATGTGCACCTCCACCACTGGCATCTCGTTGATCCGCAGTACCTGGAAGTCGTGGAAGTTGGACTGTTCCACCACCCCGTCCTTCAAGGTGATTGCGCCGTGCAGTGCGGCAGCCAGGCCGTAGCCTATGCCACCTTCCATCTGCGCCCGGATCACGTCTGGATTCACCGCCACCCCGCAATCCACCGCGCAGACCACTCGATCCACCCTGTAGCTGCCATCGGCCTTCACGGTCACTTCCGCCACCTGGGCAACGAAGGAGCCGAAGGATTCGTGCACGGCGATTCCACGTCCGCGCTTCTCGCCCTCTGCACCCGGCTTCAGTGGTTTGTCCCACTCCGCTTTCTGCGCTGCCAGCTCAAGTGCGCCGAGATGGCGTGGCTTCTTGCCGAGCAACCCTTGGCGGTACGCGTAAGGGTCCTTGCCGGCGGTCGTGGCCGCCTGATCGATCAGGGTTTCCACCGCGTAGGCCGTGTGGGTGTGACCCACGGAGCGCCACCACTGCACCGGCACGCCGATGTCATCCGGCGTGTGCAGCTCCACCTGGAGGTTGGGCACCGCGTAGGCCAGGTTGGACGCGCCCTCCACCGAGGTGTGATCAATGCCTTCCTTCACCATCGCCCCCTCGAAGGCCGTGCCCTTGAGGATGGACTGCCCCACCACTCGCTGGTGCCAGCCCTGCAACCGGCCCTCGCCATCCAGCGCCAGGCGCGCCCGGTGCAGATAAGCCGGACGGAAGAAGCCTGCATGGGTGTCATCTTCGCGGGTCCAGACCAGTTTCACCGGTACGTCCTGGCCTTTGGCCCGGGCCGCCTTGGCGATGGCCACCGCCTCCAGGAGGTAGTCCGACTGCGGGTTTGCACGACGACCGAAACTGCCACCCGCGTAGAGCTGGGTCAGGCTGACCTTCTCCACCGGGATGCCCAGGTACTTGGCGATGGCCAACTGATCCACCGTCTGGAATTGCTCGCCGTTCCAGACATCGCATTGTCCCGCGGATATCTTCACCAGGCAGTTCATCGGCTCCATGGCGGCATGGGCCAGATAGGGAAACTCGTAGTCGGCCTCGATCAGCTTGGCTGGCTGTGCCAGGGCCGCGGCGATATCCCCCTGTTTGCCGGCGATTCGGCCCTCCTTGCCGGCGGCCTCGCGGTAGCGGGAGAAGATTTCCTCACTGCCAAGCTTGAACGCCTTGCTTTCATCCCACTCCACGACGAGCGCATCGCGGCCCTGGCGCGCCGCCCAGGTGTTCTTCGCCAGAACCGCTACGCCGGCGCGACCATGCGGCGTGTCGGTGAACTCCACAACCTCCACCACTCCGGGCACGGCCTTGGCCTTGCTCGCATCCACCGACTTCGGCACACCGCCAAAGCGCGGTGGGTAGGCGACTACTGCTACCAGCATGCCGGGCAGCTTGAAGTCCTGGGTAAAGGTGGCGCTGCCGTCGGTCTTGTCGGCGCTGTCCTTGCGGGAAAGACGCTCCTGACCAATCAAGGTGAAATCCTTCGGCGACTTGAGCTGTACCTCGGCCGGCACTGGCTGGCGCGCCGCTGCCTCGGCCAGTTCGCCGAAGCCCGTCTGCTTGCCCGAAGCGGCGTGGCTGACCACCCCCTTGCTCACGGTAATTTCCGCCGCTGGCACCTTCCACTGCTCGGCGGCGGCCGCCACCAGCATGGCGCGGGCGCTGGCACCGGCCTTGCGCATTTGCTCATAGGAATTGGCGATGGCTGAACTGCCGCCTGTTCCCTGCATCGGCCCGAAGGCCAGGTTGTTATAGAGCGCAGCGTTAGCCGGTGCGCCCTCGACCTGTACCTGGCTCCAGTCGGCATCCAGTTCTTCTGCCAGCAAGGTGGCAAGACCGGTGTAGCTGCCCTGCCCCATTTCGACGTGCTTGGCCAGAACGGTCACTCTGCCATCACCGGCAATACGCACGAAGGCATTGGGCATGAAAGGTTCGGCGCTTGCAGCCAGGGCGTCACCGCCTTTCAGCAAGGGGGCAAAGGCGATGCCCAGCGCCAGACCGCCGCTGCCCTTGAGGAAGGTCCGCCGGCTGACATTGAGGATGCCGCTGGCGGCTCGCGTTTCGGTTTCGAACGTGCCCATGTCGACTCTCCTCAGGCCAGGGTGCCGGCCGCTTCATGGATGGCGGCGCGAATGCGCACGTAGGTGGCGCAGCGGCAAATGTTGCCGCTCATCGCTGCATCGATATCGGCGTCGCTGGGTTTGGGATTGACGCGCAACAGAGCCGTGGCGGACATGATCTGCCCGGACTGGCAGTAACCGCACTGCACCACGTCGAGATTGCGCCATGCGGTCTGCACGGCTTTGCCCACCGGGTCTTCAGCCACCGCTTCGACCGTGGTGACCTTCTTACCCACCACCATCGAGACCGGGGTGATGCAGGAGCGGGTCGCCTGGCCGTCGATGTGTACGGTGCAGGCACCGCACAGGGCCATGCCGCAGCCGTACTTGGTTCCGGTGAGGTTGGCGACATCGCGCAAGGCCCACAACAGCGGCATATCTGCAGGCACGTCGAGCTCAACGTCCTTGCCATTAAGGTTCAGGGTAATCATCAGGCGTACCACCTCGGACTGGATGGTTCAGGGAACCGGCCGGCAATGCCGAACCGGCATTCGGGAACAAGACAATGATGGTTCAGGCGCCCCGATCGGGGCGAATTCACGCCGACTGGCGCAAGCGCGCGATATCGCGCAGCGGCGGCGCGCCGAACAGCCGGCTGTATTCACGACTGAATTGCGATGGGCTCTCATAACCCACGCGGCCACCTGCGCTGGCGGCATCCAGGGCTTCCACCAGCATCAGCCGGCGGGCCTCCTGCAAGCGCAGCTGCTTCTGGAACTGCAGCGGGCTCATGGCCGTCATCGCTTTGAAGTGGTGATGCAGGGCCGAGGTGCTCATGTTCACCTCATTGGCCAGGCGTTCGATCTGCAGCGGCTGGTGGAAGTTCTGCCGCAACCAGTTCACGGCGCGGCCGATGCGATGGCCCTGGGTGCCACTGCTGGCAATCTGGCGCAACTGCCCGCCCAGTTCGCCGCGCAGCAGGCGGTAGAGAATCTCCCGGCGAATCATCGGCAATAGCACGGGAATATCTTCAGGTGCGTCCAGCAGGCGCAACAGACGCAGCACGGCATCCTGCAGGGACGCCGTCAGGCCATTGACCGCCAGGCAGCGCGGACAAGGACGCGGCTCCTGGGCAGGGATATCGAGCTCCATCAGCAGCGCGCTGATTTCCTTGGGGTCCAGGGAAAGGCGCAGACTGAGGAAAGGGACTTCCGGGCTGGCTTCGAGCACCTGGCCGATCACCGGGACGTCGACCGATACGATGAGGAACTGCGAGGGCCCGTAGTAATAGGTTTCCTCGCCCAGCAGCACTTTCTTGCGCCCCTGCACCACCAGGCCCAGGGCGGGTTCGTAAAGACAGTGCAGCGGCTCGCTGGGAAGGGAGGTGCGATATACCAGCAAGCCCGGGACATCCGTTTCATAGACGCCGTCTTGCCTGGCGAATCGTTCAATGAAGTGCACCAGGTCCTTCTGCTGGCGCGCAGCCGTATCCGATTCCTGCGCGGCAAGGAGCGCATGTGCATTCATGGTTTCGACCCTCGATGAAGATGGGCCAACTCTACCCATGAGATGCATGGGTAGTCTCGTACCTGGAAGCGGTTCAAGAGAATCAGGCAATAATCCAGCAGAAATCGGCTATCGATCCGGCCGCCTCGCGCGGCACACTGCCCAACATTCCACAACAAGACAGATTCGGGGCGGACCCTAGGGCCCGCCCCGCCTTCCTCAGTCGGCAACCTTCATCACCACACGCCCACCTGCCGGGCAGGTTTCCATGTGACGGTTGGCCTCGACGAAGTCCTCGAACGCGAAGACGCGATCAATCGGAGGCTTCAGCAGATGATCACGGGTCATCTGGTTGATATGGTCCAGCGCCCGCTTGACCGAAGCCTCATTGGTCTCGATGCCCAGCTCCGGCGAACCGGTGAAGTCGAGTACGCAATGACGATAGAACTGCAGATGTTTCTTGAACGCGGCGCAAGCCGGGAACGCTGTGTCGTTACCGCCGTTGCAGCCATAAACGACCAGCTTGCCGCGCTGCGCGGCGACGTCGCCCAGAAGCTTCATCTGCTGGCCGGCGCACTGGTCCAGGACCACTTCGACACCTTTGCCCTGGGTGAAGCGCTCGACCTCCAGGACCAGGTCCTGCTCTTCGGTGACGATGATCTTGTCGGCACCCAGTCCTTTGATAAAGGCACGGCTTTCCGGGTAGCTGGTCGATGCGATCACCTTGGCACCCAACGCCTTGGCCAGCTGCACCGTCTGCGGCGCCAGGCAATGCCCTGCCTCGGTGACCAGTACATGCTGGCCCGGCTTCAGGCCGCCCAGATCTACCAGGGCGAAATAGGCCATCAGCAGCGGCGTGTAGTGGATGGCGGCTTCCTCGGGCGTCAGCGCGTCGGGATAGGCCACCAGCCCATTGCGTGGCATCAGCACCAGATCGCCCCAGGCCGGATGATGGCTCGGCGTGCTGGCCGGGAAGCTGGCAACCGGCGTACCAGGGGTCAGGTCGTCAACGCCTTCGCCAACGGCCTCCACAATGCCGGCCATTTCGGAGCCAAGGCCGGAAGGTAGCTGGGCAGGTTGCTCGGCAGCCAGGTTCTGCCGCCAGAGCACGTCCCGCCAGCCCACACCCAGGGCCTGGGCACGAACCAGTACTTCACCCGGCCCCGGAATGGGGGTGGGCATCTCGTCCAGTTGAAGGACTTCTGGGCCTCCAAACTGGTGAAAACGGATCATGCGGGACATCACATACCTCGCCTGTTGACTCTTCATAGCCACGGACTCTATCCGGGCTTTATCTACAAAACCACCTGCAGCCATTGATAGTTGTCATAAACGGCGATGATGTGAGCCTTGACGACCGGTCATTGGAACTGCACCTTTCACACATTAATTACGGATGATTCCATGAACCGGAACGACCTGCGAAGAGTTGACCTCAACCTTCTTATCGTGTTCGAGACGCTCATGCATGAGCGCAGCGTAACGCGTGCGGCAGAAAAACTGTTCCTCGGGCAGCCGGCTATCAGTGCTGCGCTGGCCCGACTGCGGACCTTGTTCGACGACCCGCTGTTCGTCCGTACCGGCCGCAGCATGGAGCCGTCGGCCCGGGCCATGGAGATCTTCGCCCTGCTCTCCCCGGCCCTGGACTCCATCTCTACCGCCGTCAGCCGCGCCGCCGACTTCGACCCCGCCACCAGTAATGCGGTATTCCGGATCGGCCTGTCGGACGACGTGGAGTTCGCCCTGCTCCCCGCCCTGCTTCGCCGCCTGCGCGCCGAAGCGCCCGGTGTGGTGCTGGTGGTGCGACGCACCAACTATCTATTGATGCCCAACCTGCTGGCTTCCGGCGAGATATCCGTGGGCGTCGCCTACACCGAGGAGCTGCCGGCCAACGCCAAGCGCAAGACCCTGCGTCGCTCCAAACCCAAACTCCTTCGCGCCGACTCGGTCCCCGGCGCACTGAGCCTGGACGACTACGCCGACCGTCCGCATGCCCTGGTGTCCTTCGCCGGCGACTTGGGTGGCTTCGTCGACGAAGAACTGGCCAAGGTAGGGAAAACCCGCAAGGTGGTCCTCGCTGTACCCCAATTCAACGGCCTGGGCACCCTGCTCGCTGGTACCGACCTGGTAGCCATGGTCCCGGACTATACGGCCGCAGCCCTGACCGCCGCCGGGGGCCTGCGCGCCGAAGACCCACCTCTGCCGGTCCAGTCCTTCGAGCTGTCCATGGCCTGGCGCGGCGCCCAGGACAACGACCCCGCCGAGCGCTGGCTGCGTTCACGCATACAAATGTATTGCGGGGACCCGGACAGCCTGGAATAACGGCCTCGCGAAGCCCCTCATTTTGTAGGGGCGAATTCATTCGCCATGTCTGCGTTAGTTGTTGCGAGAGTTTTTCAAACTGGCCAATAGCCTTGTAGGAGCTGGCTTGCCAGCGAAGCGCGGCCATTCGCAGGCAAGCCAGCTCCTACGGGCAATGCAACTGCCAGCAACACGCAACGCAGACATCGCCATTTCACGAAGGCCTGCCCATCAGACTCTCAGGGGACGCTGCGCATCCCTCGGCGATTGAAATCGCCCCTACAGTTCCCGAATCCATAACCCCGCCCTGATCAATCACTTCCAGTAATAGTCATCTTCAGGGCGTTCGATTCGTCTGGTCGAAACGCCGCAATCAGACTCCGCCCATTCATAAAACCAATTGGCGGAGCTGTCCCATGGAAGCAATACAGAAGAATCTCTGGCGTTACCCTCTTACCCTCGCGGCGGCGGTGGTACTGGTAGCCTGCGGCAAGGCACCGGAAGCCACGCTCAACCAAGCGGCCCCCAAAGTCAGCGTCGCCGAAGTGATCGAACAGCCCCTCAACGAATGGGACGAATTCACCGGCCGCCTGGAAGCTCCGGAGTCCGTGGAAATCCGTCCGCGCGTCTCCGGCTACATCGACCGCGTGGCCTTCGACGAAGGCAGCCTGGTGAAGAAAGGCGACCTGCTGTTCCAGATCGACCCACGCCCCTTCGAGGCCGAGGTCAAGCGCCTGGAAGCCCAGCTGCAGCAAGCCCGCGCCAACCAGAACCGTGCCGCCAACGAAGCCCGCCGCGGTGAGCGCCTGCGCCAGAGCAATGCCATATCCGCCGAACTGGCCGACGCTCGCGCCAGCGCTGCCACCGAAGCCCAGGCCGCGGTCGCCGCCACCCAGGCCGAACTGGACAACGCCAAGCTCAACCTCAGCTTCACCCGCGTGACCGCGCCCATCGACGGTCGCGTCAGCCGTGCAGAAATCACCGAAGGCAACCTGGTCAACGCCAGCCAATCGCTGCTGACCTCGGTGGTCTCCACTGACAAGGTCTACGCCTATTTCGACGCTGACGAGCGCGCCTTCCTCAAGTACGTGGAACTGGCCCGCAAGACCGGCTCCGACACCCGCGCCGCCAGCCCCGTCTACATGGGCCTGTCCAGCGAGACCGGCAACCCTCACCTGGGCCAGTTGGACTTCCTCGACAACCAGGTCAACCCGCGCACCGGCACCATTCGTGGCCGCGCCGTGTTCGACAACAAGGACGGCCGCTTCACCCCTGGCCTCTACGCCCGCATCAAGCTGGTTGGCAGCGAGACCTACCCCGCCGCGCTGATCAAGGACGAAGCCATCGGTACCGACTTGGGCAAGAAGTTCGTCCTGGTGCTCGGTGACGACAACAAGGTGAATTACCGCTCCATCGAACTGGGGCCGAAGCTGGAAGGCCTGCGCATCGTTCGCAGTGGCCTGGCCAAGGGCGAGACCATTGTCGTCAACGGTCTGCAACGCGCCATGCCTGGCGCCCCGGTGGAACCGCAGTCAGTCCCCATGGCTGACGAATCCACCCTCGCGCAACTGGCACGCCTGCGCCAATCGGTCGACAGCAGCAACGCCCCACGGGTGGCTGAGCAGAGCGCCAAAACTTCCGTCGGCCCGCGCGGCTGAGGTAGCACGTCATGAATTTCTCCCAGTTCTTCATCCTGCGGCCGATCTTCGCCGCCGTGCTGTCGCTGCTGATCCTGATCGGCGGTGCCATCTCGCTGTTCCAGCTGCCCATCAGCGAATACCCGGAAGTGGTGCCGCCGACAGTGGTCGTGCGCGCCAACTTCCCCGGCGCCAACCCCAAGGTGATTGGTGAAACTGTCGCCTCGCCGCTGGAACAGGCCATCGTCGGTGTGGAAGGCATGCTCTACATGTCCTCCCAGGCCACCAACGACGGCAAGCTGACCCTGACCATCACCTTCGCCCTGGGTACCGACCTGGACAACGCGCAGGTGCAGGTGCAGAACCGCGTGACCCGAACCGAGCCCAAGCTGCCGGAGGAAGTCACCCGAATCGGCATCACGGTCGACAAGGCCTCGCCCGATCTGACCATGGTCGTGCACCTGACCTCGCCGGATAACCGCTACGACATGCTCTACCTGTCCAACTATGCCGCGCTCAACGTCAAGGACGAGCTGGCGCGCCTGGACGGCGTAGGGGACGTGCAATTGTTCGGCATGGGCGACTATTCCCTGCGCGTGTGGCTGGACCCCAACAAGGTGGCCTCGCGCAACCTGACTGCCACTGATGTGGTCAATGCCATCCGCGAACAGAACCGTCAGGTGGCAGCCGGCGCCCTCGGTGCGCCGCCGTCCAACGCCGGCAACAGCTTCCAGCTCTCGATCAACACTCAGGGCCGCCTGGTTACCGAGGAGGAGTTCGAGAACATCATCATCCGCGCCGGCGAGGACGGCGAGATCACTCGCCTGAAAGACATCGCCCGTGTCGAGCTGGGCTCCAGCCAGTACGCCCTGCGCTCGCTGCTGAACAACCAGCCGGCCGTGGCCATCCCGGTATTCCAGCGTCCCGGTTCCAACGCCATCGAAATCTCCGATGCAGTCCGGGCACGCATGGCCGAGCTGAAGCAGAACTTCCCCCAGGGCATGGACTACGAAATCGTCTATGACCCGACGATCTTCGTGCGCGGCTCCATCGAGGCCGTGGTCCACACCCTGCTCGAAGCCATCGTGCTGGTGGTGCTGGTGGTGATCCTGTTCCTGCAGACCTGGCGCGCCTCGATCATCCCGCTGGCCGCCGTGCCGGTGTCGTTGATCGGCACATTTGCGGTGATGCACCTGTTCGGCTTCTCGCTCAACGCCCTGTCGCTGTTCGGCCTGGTGCTGGCCATCGGCATCGTGGTGGACGATGCGATCGTCGTCGTGGAAAACGTGGAGCGGAACATCGGACTCGGCAAGTCGCCGGTGGAAGCCACCCGCCAAGCCATGAAGGAAGTGACCGGCCCGATCATCGCTACCGCCCTCGTGCTGTGCGCCGTGTTCGTGCCCACCGCCTTCATCTCCGGCCTCACCGGGCAGTTCTACCAGCAGTTCGCGCTGACCATCGCCATTTCCACGGTGATCTCGGCCTTCAACTCGCTGACGCTGTCGCCGGCCCTGGCCGCCGTGCTGCTGAAGGATCACCACGCGCCGAAAGACCGCTTCTCCCGCGTACTCGACAAGATGTTCGGTGGCTGGCTGTTCGGCCCGTTCAACCGCATGTTCGAACGCGCCGGAGGCGGTTACGTCCGTACCGTACGCCGCGTCCTGCGTGGCAGCAGCATTGCCATGCTGGTCTATGGCGGCCTGCTGGTGCTCGGCTACCTGGGCTTCTCCAGCACCCCGACCGGCTTCGTGCCGCAACAGGACAAGCAGTACCTGGTGGCCTTCGCTCAATTGCCGGACGCCGCCACCCTCGACCGTACCGAGGCTGTGATCAAGCGCATGTCCGAGATCGCCTCCAAGCATCCGGGCGTCGAAAACACCGTGGCCTTCCCGGGTCTGTCCATCAACGGTTTCACCAACAGCCCGAACAGCGGCATCGTGTTCACCCCGCTCAAGCCCTTCGATGAGCGCAAGGACCCGTCCATGTCCGCTGGCGCCATCGCGGCCGAGCTGAACAAGCAGTTCGCGGATATCCAGGACGCCTACATCGCGATCTTCCCGCCGCCCCCGGTACAGGGTCTCGGCACCATCGGCGGCTTCCGCCTGCAGGTCGAGGATCGTGGCAACCTGGGCTACGAGGAGCTGTACAAGCAAACCCAGAACATCATCGCCAAGGCCCGCCAGTTGCCTGAGCTGAACCCCATGTCGGTGTTCACCAGCTATCAGGTCAACGTGCCCCAGGTGGATGCCGCCATCGACCGCGAGAAGGCCAAGACCCACGGCGTGGCCATCAGCGACATCTTCGACACCATGCAGGTGTACCTGGGTTCGCTGTACGCCAACGACTTCAACCGCTTTGGCCGCACCTACCAGGTCAATGTCCAGGCAGAACAGCAATTCCGCCTGGAGCCCGAGCAGATTGGCCAGCTGAAGGTACGCAACAACCGTGGCGAGATGATTCCGCTGTCCACCTTCGTCAAGGTGGAGAACAGCTCGGGCCCTGATCGCGTGATGCACTACAACGGCTTCATCACCGCCGAGATAAACGGCGCTGCAGCCCCCGGCTACAGTTCCGGCCAGGCCGAGGCAGCGATCGAGAAACTGCTGAAGGAAGAGCTGCCCAACGGCATGACCTTTGAGTGGACCGACCTGACCTACCAGCAGATCCTCGCCGGTAATACCGCGGTGTTCATCTTCCCCCTCTGCGTGCTCCTGGCCTTCCTGGTACTGGCCGCCCAGTACGAGAGCTGGAGCCTGCCGCTGGCGGTGATCCTGATCGTGCCGACCGTACTGTTCTCCGCCATTACCGGGGTGATCCTGGCCGGTAGCGACAACAACATCTTCACCCAGATCGGCTTGATCGTCCTGGTGGGCCTGGCATGCAAGAACGCCATCCTCATCGTCGAGTTCGCCAAGGAGAAACAGGAAGAAGGTCTGGATCGCGTCGCCGCCGTCCTGGAAGCCTGCCGCCTGCGTCTGCGCCCGATCCTGATGACCTCCATCGCTTTCATCATGGGCGTGGTGCCGCTGGTGCTGTCCTCCGGTGCCGGCGCCGAAATGCGCCATGCCATGGGCGTTGCAGTGTTCAGCGGGATGATCGGCGTGACCTTCTTCGGCCTGCTGCTGACCCCGGTGTTCTATGTCCTGATCCGCGGATTCGTCGAGAAGCGCGAAGCGCGCAAGGCCGCCCGCGCCCAGCAACTGAAGGAAGCACACACATGATTCACAAGGCTTTTGCCCCCGCTCTGCTGGCCCTGGCGCTTGCCGCCTGTGCCGTAGGCCCGGACTACAAGGCCCCGGAGAGCGAGCCCGCGCGGCTCGCCTCTTCCGAAGGTGTGAAGGTTGATCGCACCCGCTTCGAGAGCCTCTGGTGGCAGCAGTTCGAAGACCCGACCCTGAACCAGTTGGTGCAAGAGTCGCTGAAGGAAAACCGCGAACTGCGCATCGCCTTCGCCCGCCTCAAGGCCGCCCGCGCCATCCGCGATGACGTCGGCAACGACCAGTTGCCTGTGGTCACCGCCGGAGCCAGTGCCGAAATTGGCAAAGGCCAGCAGCCTGGCGTAACAGAAGAGCGGGTCAACGCCGAACGCTACGACCTGGGTCTGAACATGGCCTGGGAGCTGGACCTGTTCGGTCGCATCCAACGGCAGATCGAGGCCAGCGAAGCGGAAACCGACGCCGCCCAGGCCGACCTGCAACAGTTGCAGGTGAGCCTGATCGCCGAGTTGGTAGACGCCTACGGCAACCTGCGTGGCGCACAGCTCAGGGAGCGGATTGCACGCGAAAACCTGGAGAACCAGCAGGAGTCCCGCGGCCTGACCGAACAACTGCGCGACGCGGGCGTCGGCAGCGAACTGGATGTGCTGCGCGCTGACGGTCGTCTGGCCGCCACCGAAGCCAGCCTGCCGCAACTGCAGGCCGAAGAAGCGCGTGCCCGCAACCGCATCGCCACACTGCTCGGCCAGCGTCCGGAACAATTGTCCGTGGACCTGTCTCCCAAGCCCCTGCCGGTGATTGCCAAGGCACTGCCCATCGGCGATCCGGCCGAGCTGCTGCGTCGTCGTCCGGACGTGCGTTCAGCGGAGCGGCAACTGGCCGCCGCCACCGCCGGTGTTGGCGTGGCCACGGCTGACCTGTTCCCGCGCGTGAGTCTGTCGGGCTTCCTCGGCTTCACGGCCGGACGCGGCTCGCAGATCGGCTCCTCCGCCGCACGAGCCTGGGCGGTGGCACCGACCATTTCCTGGGCAGCCTTCGACCTTGGCAGTGTTCGCGCCCGACTGCGTGGCGCCGAGGCCGACGCCGACGGTGCACTGGCCAACTACGAGCAACAAGTGCTGCTGGCCCTGGAAGAGTCGGAAAACGCTTTCAGCGACTACGGCAAACGCCAGGAACGACTGGTGTCGCTGGTGCGCCAGTCGGAAGCCACCCGCGCCGCCGCCGAACAGGCCGCGACCCGCTATCGCGAAGGTACCGTGGACTTCCTCGTGCTGCTGGACGCCGAACGCGAGCGCCTGGCTGCCGAAGACGCCCAGGCCCTGGCCGAAGTCGAGGTCTATCGCGGCATCGTCGCCATCTACAAGGCCCTTGGCGGCGGCTGGCAACCTCAGGCGTGATCATTTCCTCCCTTGTCCGGCCTGCCCCGGCCGGCAGCTTTACCCCGCGGGTCCGAGCTCCTCGCCGCGGGGACTTTTATTCAGCTCTCCGTGGGCGTCCGGGAAAAGCCGGCTCCCAGGAAGCCTGCTGACCGCGTCAAGGATGGCAGTACCGAATTCGGAGAAAGCTCTGGATACCCCAACCCTTGATCTCGATAGGAGAGATTCCATGAAAAAGCTCATCACTTCCGCAACCCTTCTGGCCGTCGCCCTTTCCGCGGGTTCCGCCATGGCATCCGGCGGCGGCGACCGCACCATCTCGCGCTATGAAAAGCGCCTGGCGCAGATCGAGAAGCAGCAACGCGAGGCAAACGAAGCCGTCGCCCAGAAGGAACTCGCAGAAAAAGCAAAACGTGGCTAAGCCACAGGGACGGGGCGGGATTACCTGCCCCATCCCGCCCACAGCGATAACCCGCCGGCCCTCAGTCGAGGCCTGGCGGTTTGTCCCGCCCCCATCACCTCGGGCGTGATCGCTGCAGGCGACGCACTTGCCTCGGCGACAATCGCCGGCTAGCGTCATGCCGACAGCCGACGAAGCCCTCCATGCCAACCGACGCCCAGATCCTCGCTGCCATAGATACCGCCTTCGGCGACTGCCGGCGCCCGGAGCACTTCACCAATTTCCAGCATTGCTGCGAATGTGCAGAGCACGACGCGCTGCTGTGCAGTCGTGACCGCGAAACACTGCAACACGCGGATGTTGGAAATGCCGGTTGGGACCCTATCTGTTTCTGCTCGCCCGAAGGCATCGCCTACTACTTCCCAACTCTGGCGCGCTTCGCGTTGGCCGAGCCGTCGCCGGAAATAGACTGGTATGGCTGGCAAATGGTCTTCCATCTCGGCTACGGCGGCGCGGAAAACGCTTTGCTCCAGCATTGCTCGACGGCTCAGCGCCAAGCCGTGGCCAGCTTGCTGGCGCACCTGCTCGATACCCGTACCGAGCTACTGGAAATGGACGCCGACGCTGCTCTGCACGCCCACGGAAACTGGTCGCGTTGAGCGGACTTCAGACCGCAGGGGATCAACGGGGCGGCTGGCCAGATGCCAGCTTGCGCCGCGCCACTAGTGTCTTGGCCGCCGTCATGTGAATGGGGCCGCCCTGGTAGGTGGGCAGCTCGCGCGATACCCAATCGATCCCCTTGTCACGCCAGTGAACCTCACCCGCCTCCAGTTTCATGTCCCTCTGCACTTCCCGGATCACCTGACGAACACGCTCGTCGCTATAGAAGGCTTCGTTGTCGATGGCTTTGCAGAAGGTCGCACCATCCTGGCTGATCAGCGTGAGCAGCAGCGACCCGTCGGGTCGCGGCTTCACGTCGACCTGATGCTGCGGGAAAGCGTCATAGAAGGCAGTGAATGGCAGCTTCATGCGGAACACTCCTGTCGGACCATGGGTCGTTCGGACCCTGTTTCTTGCACTCGGCATGCCCGTTCGCCGTTTCCACCAATTTCCTTGCTAATCAGGCATATGGCGCGAACGCACTGTGTCGCTTCCGGGTGACTTGCACGGTCCCTAGTCCAATCCCCGTGCAAGTTGCACGAAGTTCCGATGAAACCGGCTTCCTGTCGTCTGGCCACTGGGCTTGACCAGTGCGCCCTATCCTGCGAAAAGGCTGCGCGCAAATGGCCGGGCCCGGTCGACGAACCAAGGAGCACATTCCCATGAGTGACGAACTGCAGATAACCGATATCCAGCTGGGCGACGGCAAGGAAGTGGTCAAGGGCGCCCTGATCACGACCCAGTACCGCGGCACCCTGGAAGACGACACCGAGTTCGATTCCTCCTACAGCCGTGGCAAACCCTTCCAGTGCGTGATCGGCACCGGTCGCGTTATCAAGGGCTGGGACATCGGCCTGATGGGCATGAAGGTCGGCGGCAAGCGCAAGCTCTTCGTCCCCGCGCACCTGGCCTATGGTGAGCGCCAGGTCGGTGCCCACATCAAGCCGAACTCCAATCTGTGCTTCGAAATCGAGTTGCTGGAAGTCCTGACCCGCGACGATTGAGCACACGCCCAAACCTGTAGGAGCGAGCTTGCTCGCGAATATAGATCGACCCCACTGATCGAGTGACGACAAGGCGGCCAGCCACAGGCTTGTGGCCTGGGCCGCCGCCGGCACCGCAGGGTATGGGAGTTGAAACGCCCGGCAATCGTGTCACCTGACGGCGACAGGATACCGGGCGAATCTGTCAGCAGGCTGTCAGCTGGACTGGGGCATCTCGCCACGGGCCAGGCGCTTGTTGATGTCGTCGATCACCGCCGGCAGGTCGGCGATGGTGTCGATCAGGTAGTGTGGGCGGGAGCCTTCGAACATCTGGCCGATGCGCGCGCGCTCCTGGTCCAGCTTGTCCTTCGGCAGCGCCTTGAACTGCTCGTACGTCAGGCCCAGGGCGTTGCCCGAGCAGGTCAGCGCCACGGTCCACATGCCGGCGCTGCGGCCTTCGAGGATGCCCGGCCAGGTGTCGTCCACCTTCACGCAGGCGGCGACGTCGTTGATGCCGAGGGCGATGACGTTGGCCAGGGACTGCGCCGGGTGCGGGCGGCCGTTGGGCACTTCGTCGGTGGCCACCACGTGGTCCGGCGTGTAGCCGTTCTCGCGGGCCAGCTCCACCACCTTGGCCATCACCACCGCCGGGTAGCCGGAGCAGGTGCCGATCTTCAGGCCCTTGCCGCGCAGGGTGGCGATGGCGTCGAGGGCGCCGGGGATCAGCGCGGAGTGCAGGCCGATCTTCTCGATCTGCAGCGGCATGAAGCGCTCGTAGATGGCGGTGACGTCATCGTC
>NZ_SSOF01000038.1:0-44943 GCF_029873115.1 Pseudomonas sp. BN606
AACTGGCCAAGGCCCGGCAACTCGACCCCGCCACCGGTCGGCCGCTGCCGGGGTCACCCCACTTCATCACGGTCGATGCACCCGCGCCGGTCTGCGACAGCGGCCAACCCTGCCTCCACGCCGGCTACTGGCAAGCCGTGGCGCTGACCCAGAATCGTCTGGCCCATCTCCACGACGGCGCCATTCGCCGCTTCGAACAGGGCGAAATCCTGCCCACGCTGCTGGTGCGGCAGAGCCATCGCCGCCTCTGGCCGCTGCCCGACAGGGTCACAGTGGGCGAGGAACTGGTTGAGTGGAGAATGCTCGGTGAAGCCTAGGGCTTGGGTGCTGGCTGTTTTGTTTTTGCTCCTGGCCGCCTGCGGCGGCCATGGACTCAAACTGAAAAAGGATTCCGCCCTGGACCCGGAACCGAGCATTTCCATCAGCCAGTCTTCGTTGATCGCCAGGCCGAGTTGACTAACATCTTGACCAGGTTGGCGTAGCGGTGAAGTCCAACCAGAGCGTCCGGGAGGCGCGACTTTCTGGCCGGCAGTTACTCCCTCCACCCATGTGTACAAGAACATTGCAGGTATCGGTTGGCCATCGGTAGGCGAATCAAGCAACTGCATTGCCCGTAGGAGCTGGCTTGCCAGCGAATGGCCCGTTTCGCTGGCAAGCCAGCTCCTACAAGGCTCTTGGCCTGCTGGTAAATTTCTCGCATCCGCTAACGCAGATATAGCGAATTCATTCGCCCAAGAGATGGGTTATCACAGTCATTCCCCGTCTTCTCCAACCGTCGCGTTCTCTTCCTTGGCCTTGGCCATGCTGTGGTGGAGGAAGGCCTGGGCGATCACTGCGCGGAGCTGGTCGTCGTCCCAGGGTTTGGTGAGGAACTTGTAGATGGCCCCCTGGTTGATGGCGTCGGTAACGGACTTCAGGTCGGTGTAGCCGGACAGCACGATGCGAATGGTGTCGGGATAGAGGTCCTTGACCCGGCTGAGGAACTCGGTGCCGTTCATTTCCGGCATGCGCTGGTCGGAAAGGATGACCTGGATGTCGTGCTTGGCCAGTTGCGCGAAAGCGTCCTGGGCGCGGGTAGCGGTGAGAATCTGGTAGCCGTCGCGGCGCAGTACGCGGGTCAGCGCGCGGAGGATGTTTTCCTCATCGTCCAGCAGCAGCAGGGTCTGGGTGTTGCTGGTGCCGGAGCGCGTGTCCAGGTAGGACGCCGGGCTCTTGTGATGTTCGTGGAGGAACTGGTCGAGCTGCTCGAAGGGCATGGGGCGGGCGAAGTAGTACCCCTGGAACTCGTCACAATGGCTCTTCTTCAGGAAGGCGAACTGGGATTCGCTTTCCACCCCTTCGGCGATCACGCGCAGTCGCAGGTGGTGGGCCATGGAGATGATGCCCTGGGTAATCGCCGCATCGTGCCGGTCGCTAATGATCTCCTGGACGAAGGCACGGTCGATCTTCACCTTGTCGATGGGCAGCCGCTTTAGATAGTTGAGGCTGGAGAAACCGGTGCCGAAGTCGTCGATCGACAGACGCACGCCCAGGGTCTTGAGTGCCTGCAAGGTGGCGATGGCGCGCTCGGCGTTGTCCAGCAGCACGGTTTCGGTGATCTCCAGTTCCAGCAACTCGGCCGGCAATCGCGTTTCTTCGAGGACGCGCCGCACGCTGTCGACGAAGATGTTGCGCTGGAAGTGCACTGCCGAGATGTTCACCGCCACCACCGTGCCGGTCATGCCCCGATCCAGCAGTTCACGGCAGTCGCGACAGGCGGTGGCGAGAACCCATTCGCTCAGGGGGATGATCTGCCCGGTGTCTTCGGCTACCGGTACGAACTGCGCCGGCGAAATGAAGCCAAGCAGCGGGTGCTGCCAGCGCAGCAGGGCTTCGAAGCCGGTGACGCGACCGTTGCGGCCGTCGATCTGCGGCTGGTAGTAGAGCATGAAGGCGTTGGCTTCCAGGGCCTTCTGCAGCTCATTGCGCAGGGTCACCCGTTCGCTGACTTTCTGTTCCAGGTCGGTGGTGTACCACTGGTAGCAGTTGCGTCCCTGTTGCTTGGCCTTGTACATCGCCAGGTCAGCCTGCTGGATCAGCTGCATGGGCTGCTGCATGCCTTTCTCGCTCACGGCGATGCCCAGACTGGCGGTGATGTGTATTTCGCTGCCGGCTATGGGATAGGGGCGGGCGATGCAGTCGATGACCCGCTCGGCCACCTGCAGCACGTCTTCCTCACGGGCCAGGTCCGGCAGGATCAGGATGAACTCGTCGCCCCCCAGGCGCGCCACGGTATCGCCGGGGCGAACCTGCTGGGTCAGCCGCCGCGCCACTTCCACCAGTATCTGGTCGCCGATGCCATGGCCCATGGAGTCGTTGATCGGCTTGAAACCGTCCAGGTCGATGAACATGACCGCCAGCTTGCGCTGGTAGCGCTGGCTGATCTGGCAGCCCTGGCGCAGGCGGTCTTCCAGCAGCGAGCGGTTGGGCAAGCCGGTGAGTACGTCGTGGCTGGCGTTGTAGGCCAGCTCGGACTCCACTCGCTTCTGCTCGGAAATGTCGTTCTGTACACCGATGAAGTGCGTGATCTCGCCATGCTCGTTGGGGACCGGGGCGATGTAGAGGTCGTTCCAGAATGGCGTGCCGTCCTTGCGGAAGTTACGCAGCACGACGTGGACCTCACGCTTCTCCGCCAGCGCATGGCGGATCTCGGCTATGCCGGCCTGCTCGTGGTCCGCGCCCTGGAGGAAGCGGCAGTTTCGCCCCATGGCCTCGGCTGCGGTGTAGCCGGTGATGCGCTCGAAGGCCGGGTTGACGTAGACCACCGGCAGGTCGCTGGCGGTGGCATCGCAGATCATCGCGCCGTTGTAGCTGGCCTCGATGCTGCGCTGGAGGATGCGCAGCTGTTTCTCCGACTCCTTGGCGCGGCTGATGTCGCGGAACGCAATGACCCAGCCGCCGAGGGTCTGCGCGTGCAGGAGCGGCGCGCAGTCGTAGGCTATATGGCGCTCGCCGTCCAGGCTGACTTCACCATGGCGACCCGTGGTGGCGGGAGTGCTGTAGAGGTCCAGTGGCAGGTGATCGATCAGGGCCTGGCCAAGCAGGGCCTCGGGGCTCTGGCCGAGCAGTTCGGCGGCAGCCGGGTTGACGAAGTTCAGCCGTCCCTGGCGATCCACCGCGAGCAGTCCCTCGCCGACGCTGTTGGTGATGGCCGAGGTGAAGTCCAGTTGCTCCTGCAGGCGCTGTTCGCCGGAAAGCACCTGTTGCACCAGACGGATGTTTTCCAGCGCCGCCACGGCCATCTGCGCGAACTGCTGGGCAATCGCCAGGTCGTCCTGGTTGAAGTCGCCGTCGTACTTGTCGGAGAGCTGGATCAGGCCTAGATGGCGCCCGCCGTGGTCGATCAGCGGCACCGCCAGCCAGCCCTGCAGCGGTAGCTGGCCGCTGCCCGCGTCGCCTGCCGCATCCAGTTCGGCACGAGTCAGCAGCACCGGCTGGTTGCCGACGCAGGTTCGGGCATAGAGCGCGACACCTTCAGCAGGCAACTGCGGTGTCTGCCAGTCCTGGTACTTGGGTGATAGCGAGAAGGCGCCCGGACCCTGGCCATCGCCGAGGTCGATCAATGACTGATGGGAGCCCACCAGCAGGCGCAGTTGCTCGCACATGAAGTCCAGCAGGGTGCGGGTGTCGAGAATGCCGCCAATACGCAGTGCAGTGTCGCTGAGACCGTGCAGGAGCAACGCCTTGCGCTCCGACTGGACGAGCGTGTCCTGCAGGGCGCGGGTCATGCGGTTGCGTTCGCCGATGTTCTTGGCGATGCCGAAAACCCCGACTATCTGCCCTTCGACGACGATGGGCAGGTGGGTGATGTCCAGCTCCAGCGAGCCGCCAGCCCGGTCGTGGCAGCGCACTTCGAAGCGCTGCGCCTTGCCCTTGAGGGCGCTGCGGAAATGCTCGCGGACGTGTTCGATTTCGGCGTCGAGCACCAGCCGGGAAAACGATTCGCCGAGCAGGTCTTCGGCGTTGAAGCCGATCAGCTCGCAGCCGGCCTGATTGAGACTGAGGAAGCGACCATTGCGGTCCAGGGAGAACACCGGGTCAGGGTTGAAGATGAACAGGGAGCGGTAGCGCTGCTCGCTTTCCAGGAGCCGCAGGCGATCGTTCTGGCGTTCGATGGCGATGGCCGCGAGCTGGCCGGCGGTGCCGATCAATTGCAGGGACTCGTCGTCCGGGGAGCAGGGCTGGTGCAGGTAGACGGCGAATGTGCCGAGTACGTCGCCGTGGTGGGAGATCAGCGGGATCGCCCAGCAGGCGCGCAGGCCGTGGCGCATGGCCTGGTCACGGTGTTCGTGCCAGAGGGGGTCTTCGCTGATGTCTTCGCTGACCACCATCTGCCTGCGGAATACCGCGGTTCCGCAGGCGCCGGCCAGGGGGCCGATGGACTGGCCGTCCAGCGCCTGGTTGAAGGCGTCCGGCAGACTTGGCGCGGCGCCCAGGCGCAGGTGCTTGTGATCGCCGCTAACCAGGAGGACCGAGCACAGGGCTGAGGGGTCGAGGGTTTCGCTCATCAGGCAGATGGCCTTGAGGATCTCCGCCAGCGGCTGGTCGGTGGAGATCATGCTGAGGATGTCGCGCTGGTCCTCGGCATAGGCTTCATGACGCACCAGGCTGGTGATGTCGTGGGCGACGGCGAACAGGGTGCGCTCGCTCTCCGACCAGCCGGCGGACCAGAGGAGGTGGACGACGCTGCCATCCTTGCGCTGGCAGCGGTTGCGCACGGCATCCCATGACTCTCCCTGGATGATGGCTTCGATATCGCCGCGTGTGCGCTCGCGGTCCTCGTTGAGGACGAAGTCGGTGTAGGGGCGGCCGATCATCTCCTCCGGCCGATAACCGAGCACGCTGTGGCTGGAGGGGCTGACCTGGGTGAAGCGCTCGGAAGCGTCGATGGAGCAGAGCACATCCATGGAGTGGTCCATGATCCGCTGGTTCTGCGCCTGCAGGCGAGCCTGGTGCTGCAGGCTCAGTTCCAGTTCGCGGTTGCTTTCGCGAAGGCGCTGGCTGCGTTCGAGGGCGAGCCGGGAGAAGCTCTGGCTGACCATCAGGAGGAAGGTGAAACCCAGGCCGAACAGCATGAACAGCGGTGGTAGATAGACCGAGGCGTAATCGCTGCGCGGCAGGGCCTGGTAGGTGCGCATACGCCAGCGGCCCTCCGGGCCCAGGTCGGTGAACTGCACGCCCACCGGGAACAGGCTGCGGCCATCTCTGCCCGTGCCGGACTCATAGATGCGCCGCTGGCCTTCGAAGACCTCCAGTACGAATCCATCCAGGTTCCTTCCCAGTTGGCGATCCAGGGTGGCGCTGATGTCCAGGCTGGCCACCAGCAGCGCCTTGGGTTGGCCGTCGATGTGCAGAGGTGTAGCGACCAGCGTGCTGTTGTCGGTGGCGCTGAAGCTCTGCGCCGGGCTCATCTGTGCAGCAGTACCCTGACGCACCTGTTGAAGCCAGTCGCGCAGCTCGGACTGGGCGAGGAAGCGCGCCAGCCAGTCGTCTGCCACGCGGTTGCGTCCTTGCTGCAGGAGTGGCTTGAGATCGGCGTCGAGTACGGCGATCAGGTTGAGGTTGGGGAAGTCCCGCAGGTAGCTGTCCGCTTCCTGTTGCCAGAGTCGCTCCGGCGGCATTCCTTCCAGGGTCTGCCAGCGCTCGGCCATGCGCTGGACGAGCTGCCGGCGCACGGTAACGGTATTTTCGATGGTGGATTGGGCGCGCAGCAGAAGCTGGTGGCTGTGGGCATTGAGGGTGGAAATCTCATTCAGGCTGAGGAGGAACCAGCCGATGCAGGTGGTCAGCGTGCCCAGAATGCCGGTGGCCATGGCACGCCGGTTCAGCAGGCTGCGCTGGTCCTGCGGCAGCGCACAGAGAATCAGCACGGCGGTGCCGAGCAGGGCGATGAAAAGGTGGGTGACGTGCCCGGATTCCGGCCGGAAGGCGAAGCGAGGCAAGCCGTGGCCGGCGCCCAGCAGCGACAGTTCCGAAAGCAGTGCCAGACCGATCAGTGTGATACCACAGAGCTGGCTGAGCCAGCGGCCACCCTGGCGGGTGACGGCCAGGAGCATTGCCAGGCCGAAGAGGCAGGCGACGATCGCCAGTTCACTGCGAATGCGCCAGTACCCACTGATTAGCGAGCGGCCATGGTCACTGCCGCCGGACAGCACGTTGTGTCCGAGGCTGTAAGCGGCCAGGGCGACCAGGGCCAGTCCCGCCAGCCACGAGGCGCGGCGCCAGGCGCGGGTAGCGCTCAGCAGGGCGCTGCCGGCGAAGATGGTGATCATCGCGCTGTCGGGCAGCAGTACCAGTTCGTAGCGCGCCGGATTGGTCATGACCGCGAAGGCGACCATGCTGGTGACGCCCAGCGCGATCAGGGCAAAAGCCAGGCAGTGCAGGTAAGCCTGGTAGCCGAGGTTGCGGTTGTGCTTGGCCATGGGGGCGTGCCGTTCCGGTGGCGGGGGTGGTACTGGCTGACCGGACTCAGTCATCCAGGTCGCAGTCCTCGAGCAGCACGGCGCCATCGGCGTCGCGGCGCACACGAGTCAGCCCCGGGTGCTCGCTTTCCAGGCGCAGCAGTTCACGGTGCTGGCGCTCCAGGGTGTCCTGCTGGCCACGAACCTGTTCCAGTAGGCGACGGTTTTCGTCGCGCAGCAGGAAGAGGTCGACGGCGGCCTGCAGGGCGCTTTCGATGTCGTAGTTCTCCCAGGGTTTGGAGAGGAAGCGATAGACCTCGGCACGGTTGATCGCCTGCATCAGCGTGGCGCGGTCGCCATGGGCGCTGAGCAGCATGCGCAGGGCATCGGGCTGTCGCTGACGAGCGAACTGCAGATAGGTCAGGCCGTCCAGTTGCGGCATGTTGAGGTCGCAGATGATGGCGGCGTACTGGTGTTCGGCCAGCGCAGCCAATGCCGTTTCGGGGTTGTCGAAGGGGTGCAGGACCCAGCCCTGCGGTCGCAACAGGCGTTGCAGGGCGCTGAGGATATGGGGTTCGTCGTCCACCAGCTGGATCTTGATCATCGTGGCTGCTCCTTTGCCGTGCTCCCGGCTGCCTCCGGCAGGCGGACGTGAAGGGTATAGCGCGCGCCTTCGCTGGCCTCGAAGGCAATGAGCTTGTCGATCAGGGTGCGGCTGAGCTGTTTGCCTGCGTTGAGCAGGAGCATGCCGCTGTCGGCCCGGAGATTTCGGGTCAGGACCATGCCCGGTTCCAGGCGACGGGTGTCGACGGCGAGGATGCCGGGATCAGCCTCAAGCAGGTCCGGCGCATGGCGGGTGCATAGATCGATGAATTGCCGGCAGAGCGCCGGATCGTAGAGGCGTCCTGCGTAACGGGCGAGAAGTTGCAGGGCTTCCGGTCGGGGCACCGGACGCTGCAGTACCAGCCCGCACTGCAGCTCGACGAAGTCCACTGCCAGTTTGAGCAGGCGTGCGCCGTAGGGAATGACTTCGCCGTGCAGTTGATCCGGGAAGCCGGTGCCGTTCCAGCGTTCCTGGTGGTGGCGGATAAGCCGCCCAGCGTCGTGGAGCGGCTCCAGTGCCATGAGCAGACTTTCGCCCAGCTGCGGATAGCGGCAGTAGCGCTCCCGCTCCTCGCGGTGCAGCAGGTCGCTGGGCCGGTTGAGCAGGTGGTCGTCCCAGGTCAGCTTGCCGAGGTTGTAGAGGGCTGCTGCCATGGCCAGGTCGCGGGTATCCGCCTCCGGCAACTGATGTTCGTTGGCAAAGGCCCGCACCAGGGCGATGACCTGGGCATTACCCTGCTTGTCGCCTGGAAGGCGCTGGGAGAGTAGGGAGGAGAACACTTCTGTGGCGGTCACGTAGCTGTGCCGCAGTTCGTCGTAAGCCAGGTCGAGCATGTCGGCGGTCTGCTGCAGCTCGGCGGTACGGTCGCGGACCCGCTGCTCCAGGCTGGCGTTGAGCTCCTGCAGGCGCTGGTTCTGTTCCAGGGTGAGGCGCTCGAGCCGCTGGTGCTCGCGCTCGGCATGCTGATGGGCGAGGGCCTGGCGCAGGGTGAAACGCAGCTCGTCGTCATTCCAGGGTTTGCCCAGATAGCGGTAGATCTGTCCCTGGTTGATGGCGCGGATGCTGGTGTCCAGATCGGTGGCGCCGGTGAGCATCAGCCGCAGTGTGCCGGGCCAGCGCTGTTGTACTTCGGCAAGCAGGGCGGGGCCATCGAGCCCGGGCATGCGGGCGTCGGAAACCACCAGGTCGACCTCGTTCGCGGCCAGCAGACCGAGTGCCTCAGTGCCTCCGTTGGCGGTGAGCAGTTCGTAGGGTTCGCCTCGCAGGACACGTCGAAGGGCGCTCAGGATGTGTTCCTCGTCATCCACCAGCAGCAGGGTGGGGCGGTACTGGGCTTCACTCATGCCTGCGTCCCGCCGGGCAGGGGTTGCTTGCGGGGCAACCAGACGCGGAAGCGCGTGCCATGGCCGGGCTGGCTCACCACTTCGATGCGGCCGTTGTGTTTCTGCACGATGTTGTAGGAGAGCGCGAGACCCAGCCCCGTACCTTTACCCACCGGTTTGGTGGTGAAGAAGGGCTCGTAGATACGATTGAGAATGGCCGGGTCGATGCCCTTGCCGTTGTCTTCTACCTCCAACCAGACCCAATCGCCTTGTTGGCCGCTGCGCAGGCAGATGCGGCCGAAACTCTCGATGGCATGGGCAGCATTGATCAGCAGGTTCATCACCACCTGGTTGATCTGCGATGGGATGCACTCCACCAGCGGCAGCTCGCCGTAATCGCGCACCACTTCGGCCTTGTACTTGAGTTCGTTGTTGACCAGATTGAGGGTACTGTCGAAACCCTTGTGCAGGTCGGCGGCGCGGAACTCCTCTTCTTCGATGTGGGAGAAGTCCTTGAGGGCGGTAATGATTTTCTTGACCCGTTCGATGCCATCCTCGGACTCGTGGATCAGGGCCTCGACGTCGTTGCGGATGTAGTCGTACTCCAGGCTGCGCTTGAGCTGCTGGAGTTCTTCCAGGCTCCCGACGCCGTCTACCGCGTCGACGATGCGCAGCAGGTCGTTGACGTAGCCGGTGAGGGTCTTGAGGTTGGAGAACACGTAGCCGATGGGGTTGTTGATCTCATGGGCCACGCCGGCGGCCAACTGGCCGATTGCTGCGAGCTTTTCCGACTGCAGCAGCTGGGCGTTGGCTTTCTCCAGCTTGTGTACCAGTTGTTCCTGTTCCAGCTGCTTGCTGCCCAGGGCGTTGAGAGCGGCGGCCAATTGCTCGTTGGAACGGGCGAATTCGGTGGTGTCGTAGAGCAATAGCCCCAGGCAGCGTTCACCGCCGCAATCGAAGGGAAACAGCAGGGTGCTCTGCAGGCGCAGGGGGGTCACCTGACCTTCGGGGCTGTAGGGGAGCTGGATCAGGTAGGGATCTTCCCGCCAGTGGGTGTAGGCGTGCAGACCCTGGTCGCGAGCCCTGGCCACCATCTTGCCGAGGCGTGGCGTGTCCGTTTCCGGGAAGACAGCGGTCAGGGGTTGTCGCAGGGCCGGGCCCAGGACTTTTCCGCTGCGCTGGCTGACGAATTCGTTCCAGTGAAGGATGCGCAGCTCCTGGTCGAGGATGATGACGCCCACCTCGATCTGTTCTACCAGGGCTCCGGCAAGGTCCAAAGGGCTGCTTTCCATGATGTCGCCCGCTTTTTTCGCTGTGGAACGGTTGGCAGGGTTGAATTCTGGCGCTTGTCCGACTTTGTTGTACGAAGTGTATGACAGATTTCAGGCGTCTGAATCCTGTCGAAGATTGCGCCTGATGGCGCCTGGGAATCCCTTCAACTGGAATGCAAGGTTAGACCATGGGGCTGGAGCCAAGGGCTGAGGCACAGGTTCGCTACGAATTCGGGTTTCCCGACGGCCGCCTATGGGTGCATGAGGTGGACCTGGCGGGGCAGAGCGAAAGCTCGGATAACGCGCCTGAATGGGCCCGGCTGGGCTTCGGGCAGTGCACCCATTGCCCGCTGAAGGCGACGGAGGTGCGCGATTGCCCCTTCGCGCGGGTGCTGGCGCGGCCGGTGGCGGTGCTGGCGCGTTCACCGTCTTACGAGGAAGTACGGGTGGCCGTGTTCTGGCGGGGCCGGGAAATTCGCCAGCAGACCACCTTGCAACGTGCGCTCGGCTCGCTGCTGGGACTGCTCGGGGCGACCAGCGGTTGCCCGCATACCCGGATGTTAAGGGCGATGGCCTGGTTCCATTGGCCATTCAGCAGCTCGGCGGAAACGCTTTATCGTGCCCTGGGCACCTACCTGCTTGGGCAGCACCTGCGCAGGCAGCGCGGGCTGGAACCGGACTGGGACATGGATGGCTTGCGCGAGCAGTACCGTAACCTGCGGCTGGTCAATCTGGGGATGGCCGGACGCCTGCGCGCTGCCGCGGAGGAGGATTCCAGCCTCAACGGACTGATCCTGCTGGACCTGCTGGCGGCCGACACCCTGTATTCGCTGGACAGCTACGAAGGGGAGCTGGATGGGTTCTTCGCGGAGTTTTTCGAGGACAGTTGAAGCGAGCTCTGTTGTGGGGGCGAATTTGTTCGCCAAGGGCAGCGACGTTGCCCCCTCGAACGCATCAGGGCGGACCTGTGGCCCGCTTGGCGATTGAAATCGCCCCTACAGAAGCACTCCAGCCGAGCGGTCAGCCGTTGAAACCCAGGCGTTCCTTCCAGCGCTTTTCCAGCGCCTTGGTTTCGTGGTCGAGCGGGTGGAATCCGGGGCGGTAGTAATCCAGATAGGGCTTGATCATCTTCGGGAAGTAACCGTTGCGCGGGCCGAGAAGCGTCTTCAGGCCACGGGCCCAGCTGCGCCAGTTGAACAGCTGGCCATCCTTGCGCATCAGGTGGACCTGGAAGGTCATGATCACGCCGAAGAACAGAAGCGTGGTCAGCACCATTGTGCCGGTGCGGATCAGGTAGCCGCCGCCAATTGCGTTGTAGGCGTCGTAGCAGACCGCCTTGTGTTCGTTTTCCTCGATCGCGTGCCACATCCACAGCTTGTACATCTTCGGGTCGTCCATCTGGGTGTTGATGTCTTCCCGGCGCAGCAGTTGCTCGGCCATGGTGGCGGTGAAGTGTTCCAGCGCGCATGTGGCGGCCAGGCGCTGCTTCCTGGTGGTGATGCGAGTGACCCACTCCAGCAGTACCTTGATGCGAAGTTCCAGGCGCTCCAGATCGATGCCGTGCTCGGCGGCGTAGTCGTTGTAGGTCGCGTGCTCCTTGGAGTGCATGGCTTCCTGGCCGATGAAGGCGCTGATGTCCTTCTGCAGCTGGGGGTCACTGACCTGGTCGCGCACGGCGCGGACGCTGTCGACGAAGAATTTTTCGCCGTACGGGAAGAGCGAGGAGAGGTTGTTCATGAAGTGCGTCATGAAGGGATCGCCACTCCACCAGTACTTCTGGGTCGACGCAAAGCTGAAGTCCATGCGGCGGACAGGAAAGTTGGCCTTGGGCAGGGGGGCGCTGGCGCTGGCTGTCATGCGGGAATCCTCTCGGGCTCGGCGAGCCGTCCATTCGTTGTTATCGGCGGGCACGTCAACCGTGCCATCAGTCGATGTAACTATTGAGGATCGAGCGAGGAGGCGCGAGGGGCTGGGCGCCAACTTTCGGCGGGTGATTGCGGCGTGGCGTGGGGTGAGGAGTAACGCCAGCCGGAAGCGATGTAACCCGCAGCGGCTGGCTGTGCTTCGGTTGGGGCCCGCTGGCGCAGGCCCGCAAGTCCGATCAGCGTTCGTCGAGGGCGAAGGCGGTTAGGGCGAAGGTGGGGATGCCGGCGTCGGCGAGGCGTTCGGAGCCTCCCAGCTCGGGCAGGTCGATGATGGCAGCGGCCTCGAACACGCTGGCGCCCATGCGCCGTACCAGGCGGGTGGCGGCCAGCAGGGTACCGCCGGTGGCGATCAGGTCATCGAAAATCAGTACCCTGTCGCCGTCGCACAGGCTGTCGCTATGCACTTCGAGGAAGGCTTCGCCGTATTCGGTCTGGTAGGGCTCGGAAAGCACGTCGGCCGGAAGTTTGCCTTGCTTGCGGAAGAGCACCAGGGGCTTATTGAGTTCGTAGGCGATGATCGAGCCGATCAGGAAACCACGAGCGTCCATCGCACCGATGTGGCTGAAGTCGGCTTCGACGTAGCGCTGGATGAAGCTGTCGGCCACCAGGCGCAGGGCGCGGGGGGACTGGAACAGCGGTGTGATGTCGCGGAACACGACGCCGGGCTTGGGGAAGTCCGCAACAGGGCGGATCAGTGTCTTGATGGAGAAGTCGTCGAAGATCATCGTGGATGCCTGATGGGAAGGGCGGGTGGAACAGGCGGGGCCGTCAGATTGGCGGGCCCGCAACAATCAGCTTTCGATGGTCCCGCCAGCCATGGCGCAGAGTTCGATTGGGTCGAGGATATGCACTTCCTTGCCCTCGGCAGCGATCAGGTTGGCCTGCTGGAATCGGGTGAAGACCCGGGAAACGGTTTCGACCGCCAGCCCCAGGTAGTTGCCGATTTCGTTGCGCGACATGGCCAGGCGGAACTGATTGGCGGAGAAACCACGGGCGCGGAAGCGGGCCGAAAGGTTGACCAGGAAGGTGGCGATGCGCTCATCGGCTGTCTTCTTGGAAAGCAGCAGCATCATCTGTTGGTCGTCGCGGATTTCACGGCTCATCACACGCATCAATTGGCGGCGCAACTGCGGCAACTGGACCGAGAGCTCATCGAGGCGCTCGAAGGGAATTTCGCACACGGAGGTGGTTTCCAGTGCCTGGGCGGAAACCGGGTAAAGCTCGGTATCCATGCCAGAGAGGCCAACCAGTTCGCTGGGCAGGTGGAAACCGGTGATCTGTTCTTCGCCGGTGTCGGTCACGGTGAAGGTCTTGAGCGCACCGGAGCGCACGGCGAAGACTGAACCGAAGGCATCGCCTTGGCGGAAAAGGAGCTCACCTTTCTTCAGGGGACGGCCGCGCTTGACGATTTCGTCCAGCGAATCCATGTCCTCCATGTTGAGCGACAGCGGCAGGCAGAGTGCGGCCAAGCTGCAATCCTTGCAATGGGCCTGGGGGAGGTTGCGCACCTTGATGATCTCGGACATGAGCTATTCCTTGCAGAGCAAACACACATAGCGCGTAAGGTTAACGCAGGGTCCTGGCAACGGCCAGAAAAAGCCTGCCTGACTCTCAGTTCAAGATTGATCGATAACGGCCGATATCTGGGCTGAGTTTCAGGCAAGGAGCGGCCTTATGTTGCGCTTTGATACCAATGGCCCGGTGTATCGGGTAGCTGACGCAGTGCGGCGACAGGTCGCACGTGAGGACGACGCCCCCGTTGACCAGAATGCCGTGCGCCAGGGGATCCGCGTCAGTCTTTCCGATCTGGGCAAGACGCGTGCGGCACAGAAAAACGACGACATCGATCAGAGCAGCCTGCCCGATGGCATCATGGAGCTGTTGAAGTTGATCCGCGCGCTAAAGGCGCAGATTGCCGAGCGGCAGGCTGAACTGGAGGCAATAGCAGCCGACCAGAGCCTGGACGAGGAAGCCCGTTTGCAGCGCCTGGAAGCGTTGCGCGGCGAACTGGCTTCACTGCAAGGCGCGCTCAGCAGTGCCAACCTCAATCTCGCCAAAGCGATTCGCGAAGCCGGGCTCAGCGATGAGCAATCGCTCGAAGTCGGCAAGCTGCTGAGCGCATGAGTCGGCTCAGATCACCCGTGAGAAACGCTGCTGGTTGTGGTCGGCCAGGTAGTGGTCGAAGAGCATGCACAGGGAACGTACCAGGAGACGACCGGCAGGCAGTACGTCGATTTGGCTGTCAGTGAGGTCGATCAGACGATCCTGGTGCATTTGCTGAAGTTGCGGCCAGATATTGGCGAAATAGCCGCGGAACTCAATATTGAAACGGGTTTCGATGCTGGCGAAATCCAGTTCGAATTCACAGATCAGTTGTTGAATCACCGCCCGTCGGATGCGGTCATCCTCGTCGCACAGCAAACCGCGATTGGTTGCGAGCAGATTCCGCTCCAGTTCGCCCTGGTACTCGTTGAGTTGCACCGCGTTCTGGCAGTAGAGGTCGCCAATCTGGCTGATGGCGGAAACGCCGAGACCAATCAGGTCGCAATGACCGTGGGTGGTATAGCCTTGGAAATTTCGCTGCAGGCGGCCGTCTTCCTGGGCGATGGCCAGTTCATCGTCAGGCAGGGCGAAGTGGTCCATGCCGATGTAACGATACCCGGCGGCGCTCAGTTGCTCGACGCTACGCTGGAGCATTTCCAGCTTCTGTCCGGGGCTGGGAAGGTCTTCACCGCGAATCCGCCGCTGCGGCATGAAGCGATCTGGCAAGTGGGCGTAATTGAACACCGAGAGCCGGTCCGGTTGCAGGGCGATCACTTCGTTCACGGTGCGGGCAAAGCTCTCCGGGGTCTGCTTGGGTAGGCCATAGATCAGGTCCAGATTCAGCGAACGGTACTGCAAGGTGCGCGCGGCTTCGACTATGGCACGGGTCTCATCGAGGCTTTGCAGGCGGTTGACAGCGCGTTGCACTGCTGGCTCGAGGTCCTGTACGCCGAGGCTGACGCGGTTGAACCCCAAGTCGCGGAGAAGGCCCATGGTGGACCAGTCGGCCTCGCGAGGGTCGATCTCGATGCCGTAGTCGCCGGAGTCGTCGTCCAGCAGATTGAAGTGCTTGTGTAGATGGCCCATGAGCCGTCGCAGTTCATCATGACTCAGGAAGGTGGGGGTGCCGCCACCAAAGTGCAGCTGCTCGACTTTCTGTTGCGGATCGAGGTGGCAGGCGATGAGTTCGATTTCCCGCTCCAGGTGCTCCAGGTAGGGCAGGGCGCGGCCGCGGTCCTTGGTGATGACCTTGTTGCAGGCGCAGTAGTAGCAGATGTTCGCGCAGAACGGCACGTGTACGTACAGCGATAGCGGACGGCGGGCTTTGCGGCTATCGCGCAGGGCGTGGAGCAGGTCGAATGACCCCACCTTGTGGTTGAACTGAACGGCGGTGGGGTAGGAGGTGTAGCGGGGGCCTGGAGTGTCGTAGCGGCGGATCAGGTCCGCGTCCCAGCGAATATTGTCGAGCATACGGGAATCCCCGGTTCGGCTGTCTGTGCCAGGGAGTCTATGGGGCCGCCATCAGGGCGACCTTGATTTGCATCAAGCCGTCTAAGGGCTGTGGGTGCCGTGCTGGTGCTCGTTGCTGCCGGCGCTGCTGTCATGGGCTCCGTGTCCCATCAGCCAGGCCTGGTGCGGGCCGGGAAGGGTCCAGAGGCCGAAGAGGATCACCAGCACGCCGCCGGCGACGCGAACCCCACGCTTGCGCAGCAGGGTCGTCACGCGTTCGGCGGCAAGACCGGTGGCGATCAGCACCGGAAGGGTACCGACCCCGAAAGCGAGCATCAGCAAGGTGCTGTCCACAGCAGACCCCTGGCTGGCGGACCAGAGCAGGGTGCTGTAGACAAGGCCGCACGGCAGCCAGCCCCAGAGTCCGCCCAGCAGCAGGGCGCGAGGCAGGCTGGACACCGGCAGCAGCTTGCGCGCCACAGGCTGGATATGGCGCCAGAGCCCTTGCCCCAAGGCCTCGATGCGGGTCAGGCCGCTCCACCAACCGGCCAGGTAGAGCCCCATGCAGATCAGCAGCAGCGCGGCCACGACTCGCAGGGCCATGGCTGCCGGACTGCTGGCGACGGCCCAGCCGGCCAAGCCGATGAGCAAACCGGCAAAGGCGTAGCTGAGGATGCGCCCAAGGTTGTAGGCCAGCAGCAGGCGCAGTCGGCGGGCGCGCTGTTCAGGAGGAATGGCCAGTGTCAGCGCGCCCATCAGGCCGCCGCACATGCCGAGGCAATGGCCGCCGCCGAGCAGACCGAGTATGAGCGCGGAAAGCAGCAGGGGAGCGAGTTCAGCCACGGGGATCGTCCTGCTCGTCCTCTTTGTCTTTCTCGCTGCCCTCGGCTTCGGCAACGCCGGCCTTGTGCTTGGGGTCCTCGTCATCGAAGAGGATGCTGTGGGCCGGGCCGTCGAGGTCGTCGTACTGGCCACTGTCCACGGCCCAGAAGAACAGCCAGATGGCGAAACCGACCAGGCCGATGGCGACCGGGATCAGTATGTAAAGCGCTGGCATCAGGGGCTCCGATTGAAGATTCGTGGGTCAGGTGCGGGCCAGGCGCAGGGCGTTGACCACCACCAGCAGCGAGCTGACCGACATGCCGAAGGCAGCCCAGAGAGGGGTGATCCAGCCGAGGGCGGCGAAGGGCAGCACCAGACCATTGTACAAGGTCGCCCAGGCCAGGTTTTCGATGATGATGCGGCGTGTCCGCCGAGCCAGGGTGAACGCCTGGACAAGACTGTCTAGTCGGTTGGAAAGCAGCACGGCATCCGCGCTGGTCTTGGCCAGGTCGGTAGCGCTGCCCATGGCGACGCTGATATCCGCTCCAGCCAGGACCGGTACGTCGTTGACTCCGTCACCCAGCATCAGCACCTTGTGGCCGTGTTCATGGAGTTGGCGCAGCACTTCAAGCTTGGCATCCGGAGTCAGGCCGCCACGGGCATCTTCGATGCCCAGCTGGCGAGCGATGCCGTGCACCATGGGTGAACTGTCGCCGGACAGCAGCAGGAGTTTCCAGCCACGTTCGCGGCAGGCATCCAGCAGGGCAGGGGCGTCTTCCCGCAGACGATCGTCAAGGACGAACCAGGCCAGCGGCCCCTGTTCATCACCCAGCAATAGCCACTGCCCCTGGTTGCCGGGAATGTCGGGTGCCGCCGTGCGGCTGAGCTCAGCGACGAAACCGGGCTGACCGATGCGCAGTTGTCTATCGCCGACACGACCTTCCAGCCCGCGGCCGGGCACGCTTTCTACTTGAGCGGCTGCTTGCGGAGCACGGCCGAAAGCACGGGCAATGGGGTGTTCTGAACGGTTCTCGAGGGCCGCGGCCAGACTCAGGCAGGCATCGCGATCCAGGTCTCCCAGAGGGTGGATGGCGCTCAGGGTCAGGCGGCCTTCGGTCAGGGTGCCGGTCTTGTCGAATATCACCGTGTCGATCTGGTTCAGCCCCTCCAGCACGTGGCCACGGGTCAGAAGCAGGCCGAGCTTGTGCAGGCTGCCTGTCGCGGTAGTCAGAGCGGTCGGGGTGGCCAGGGCCAAGGCGCAGGGGCAGGTGGCTACCAGCAGGGAAAGCACAACCCAGAAGGCGCGATCCGGATCGATCTCCCACCAGACGATACCGACAATAGCGGCAGCTGCGAGCACGATCAGCAGGAACCACTGGGCAACCTTGTCGGCTACTTCGGCCAGGCGCGGCTTGTCCGCCTGGGCGCGTTCCAGCAGACGGACTATGGCTGAGAGACGGGTATCGTCGCCCAGCGCTTGGACTTCGATGGTGAGCGGACCTTCGACGTTCAGGGTGCCGGCGGTTACCGCATCGCCTTCGCCGCGTGGATGGGGCAGGTATTCACCAGTTAGCAGGGACTCGTCGACGCTCGACTGACCGGACAGGATCTGGCCATCGGCTGGCAGCAGGGCGCCCGGGGGGACCAGCACGCGATCACCGGTCTTCAGTTCGCTGAGCAGGATGCGCTCGCTATGTCCTGTCTCGTCCAGACGCAGGCAGGAGGCTGGCAACAGGTTGACCAGTTGCGCGGTGGCCGCAGCGGTGCGCTCCCGAGCGCGGCGCTCCAGGTAGCGGCCTGCCAGCAGGAACAGGGCGAACATTCCCACGGCATCGAAGTACAACTCTCCGATGCCGGTCACCGTGGACCAGATGCCCGCAACGTAGGCACCGCCGATGGCCAGTGAGACGGAAACGTCCATGGTCAGGTGGCGAGTGCGCAGATCCCGCAGGGCTCCGCGGAAGAACTGGCCGCAGCAATAGAAGACGATTGGCGTGGTCAGGAACAGGCTGACCCAGCGCAGGATGGTATCCAGCTCGGGTGAGAGGTCGATATTGAATTCCGGCCAGGTCGCCATAGCGGCCATCATCACCTGCATCCAGAGCAGGCCGGCGACACCGAGCTGGCGCATGGCGCGCCGGTTCTCGCTGGCGAGGTGTACGGCGGCTTCGTCGGCCTTGTAGGGGTGACCGGCGTAACCGATCTTGCGCAGCTCTTTCAGCAACTGGCTCAGTGGCAGTTGGCTGTCGGACCAACGCACTTGCAGGCGATGGTTGGACAGGTTGAGGTTGGCCTCGGCAACGCCCGGTAGAGCCTTCAGGTGTTTTTCGATCAACCAGCCACAGGCGGCGCAACTGATACCTTCGATCAGCAGGCAGGTCTCGCTCAGTTCGCCCTGGTGCTGCACGAAGGGCTGTTGCACTTCGGCACGGTCGTAGAGGGCCAGCTCGTCAGGTAGCTCGCGGGGCAGGGCGTCGGGATTGGGGGCAGTTTCGCTGCGGTGGCGGTAGTAGTTCTCCAGGCCGCTGGCGACGATGGCTTCGGCCACCGCCTGGCATCCCGGGCAACACATGGCCCGCGTCTCTCCCAGCACGCGGGCCTCGAAACGGCTGCCGGCCGGAACCGGCAAACCACAGTGGTAGCAGGGAAGCGGTGCGCTCATGCGCTTATTCGCCGAGGCGGATAACGCTGCCCTTGTCGAGGGTTTCTTCCTCGAACAGACGCCAGTCCTGGCCCTGCTCCTGGCCGATCAGTTCGACGAAGCGACGGCCGTTGACCGGATCCTGAAGATGGCCGCGGTATTGGCCGTCGGCCTGGGGCTGTAGCACGACGCGGCGATCTTTCTCCGGCTGGGTAGGGGAGAGCAGGCTCAGTACCAGTTGTTGCGGACGGCTTTCGCCCACGAGTTGCAGTGCGACTTCGCCGCTGCCTTCGTCGATTTTCAGGCTGGCTTGCATGCCAAGCTGCGTGGCCAGGTTCTCACGCTCCAGCGAGGTGTTGATACCCTTGCCGACTTCGTAATAGTTGTCAGCGACCAGGCTCGGCGGGTTACGTGTGGCAATCACCAGCATGGTGGTGCCTAGGACCACCGATGTGCCGAGGATGGCGAGGATGAACCACGGCCAAGGCTGTTTGTACCAGGGGCTGGGAGTGTCGGACTGCATGGGTCTTCCGTTTGCTAGCGGACGCTTGGGCCGATGAAGCGGCTGTCTGCGTCGGTCTTGATACTGGGGTCATCCGCGCTGTGGACGCGGAAGAGGATCTTGTTGGTGCTGGACGGCAGCTGGTCGGGCTCGATGGACAGTTCCACCGGTACCGAGAGCACTTCGCCGGCGTCGGCGCGGACTTCGCGCTTGCCTTCGTAAACCAGTCCATCGAGGCCTTCGGCATCAATGACGAAGGTCTGATCGACCTGTGCCTTGTTCATGATCTTCAGGGTGTAGACGTTCTCGATGCGCCCCTGCTCGTTCTCGCGGAACAACACGCGGTCCTTGATTACGTCCAGTTCAACCAGGGAGCGGATGGCTACGGCGTAGGCAAAAAGGCCGATCATGGCAACGAGGGCGATAGCGTAACCGATCAGACGTGGGCGCATCAGATGGGTTTTCTGGCCATTCAGGTTGTGCTCAGTCGTGTAGCTGATCAGCCCTTTCGGGTAGTTCATCTTTTCCATGATGCTGTCACAGGCGTCGATGCAGGCGGCACAGCCGATGCACTCGATCTGCAGTCCATCACGGATGTCGATACCAGTGGGGCAGACCTGAACGCACATGGTGCAGTCGATGCAGTCACCCAGGCCCTGGGCCTTGTAGTCGAGGCCCTTCTTGCGTGGGCCACGAGACTCGCCACGGCGCGGATCGTAGGAAACGATCAGGGTGTCCTTGTCGAACATCACGCTCTGGAAGCGTGCGTAGGGGCACATGTAGATGCACACCTGTTCGCGCAGCCAGCCAGCGTTGCCGTAGGTGGCGAAGGTGAAGAACGCGATCCAGAAGTAGGCCCAGCCGCTGGCAGAGCCGGTGAAGAAGTCGATAACCAGGTCGCGGATGGGGGTGAAGTAGCCGACGAAGGTCAAGCCGGTGGCGAAGCCGATCAGCAACCAGAGGCCGTGCTTGGCTGACTTGCGCAGAAGCTTCTGGCCGCTCATGGAGGCCTTGTCGAGCCTCATGCGCTGGTTACGGTCACCCTCGGTGACTTTCTCGCACCACATGAAGATCCACGTCCAGACACTCTGGGGGCAGGTGTAGCCGCACCAGACGCGTCCAGCGAAGACGGTAATGAAGAACAGGCCGAAGGCACAGATGATCAACAGCCAGGAGAGAAGGACGAAGTCCTGTGGCCAGAAAGTGGCGCCGAAGATGTAGAACTTGCGCTCGGGCAGGTTCCACCAGACAGCCTGGCGGTCGTTCCAGCTGAGCCAGACGGTACCGAAGTAGAGCAGGAAGAGGAAGGCTCCGCCGGTCATCCGAAGGTTGCGGAACAGGCCAGTGAAGGCTCGGGTGTAGATCTTTTCGCGGCTGGCGTACAGGTCGGTGGTTTCACCGCCCTTGGCCGGGGGAGGGGTGACGTTCTTGACGGGAATCTGTTCGCTCATCGTTCTCATACCACGGCGGTTGTCGGCGCCCTGACCAGTACATGGCCGGTCGGAGTCTTTCTGCCCGCTATATATGGTACGCCTGATAGCGGCCTGCCATGTGCGACAGTGCGTCGCGCATGGCAGGCGAGGGTATTACTTGGTTTCAGCTTCTGCAGCAGGTTTCTGCGACAGGCTGTACACGTAGGCAGCCAGCAGGTGCACCTTGTCGTTACCGAGGATTTGCTCCTGGGCCGGCATGGTGCCTTGGCGACCATAGCGGATGGTCTGTTGCAGCTGGGCGTAGCTGCTGCCGTAGATGAAGGCGCCCGGGTGGGTCAGGTTCGGAGCGCCCATCGCCGGGGTGCCTTTGCCTTCCGGACCGTGGCAGGCCACACAGTTGGCAGCGTAGATGGCTTTACCGGCTTCCGGATCAGCCTTCACGTCCTTCGGCAGATCGCGACCGTGCAGGGTCACGCGCAGGAAGGCAGCAACGTCGCGTACGCCCTGGTCGCCGACGACTTCACCCCAGGCCGGCATCACGCCGTGGCGGCCACCCATGATGGTGGTCTTGATGGTGGCGGCTTCGCCACCCCAGCGCCAGTCTTGGTCGGTGAGGTTCGGGAAACCGTAGGCGCCCTTGGCGTCGGAGCCATGGCACACGGAGCAGTAGGACGCGAACATGCGGCCGCCCATTTTCAGGGCTTTCGGGTCCTGGGCCACTTCCTCGATCGGCATGGCAGCGTACTTGGCGAAGATCGGACCGTATTCCTTATCGGCCTTGTCCATCTCCTTTTCCCACTGGTGAACGCCAGTCCAGCCGGTCTGGCCGTTGGCGAAAGGCTTGCCGTCGGTTACTTCGTTGTAACCGGGGAAGATGCCTTTCCAGTTGCCCATGCCCGGGTACATGACCAGGTAGCCGACGGCGAAGATCAGGGTGCCGACGAACAGCATGAACCACCACTTGGGCAGCGGGTTGTCATATTCCTCGATGCCGTCGAAAGCATGGCCGACGGTTTCTTCGGTGCTTTCCTGGCGCTGGCCACGACGGGTGGCGAAGATCAGCCAGGTCAGCGCTACCAGCGTGGCGCTGGTGAGCAGGGTTACATACCAACTCCAGAACGAAGTCATTCTTTGTTACTCCTAGAATCTTGCTCGTCGCGCTCGGAGGATTTGGGCGGCTCATCCGCGAAGGGCAGGTTGGCAGCTTCGTCGAAGCTGCTTTTGCGCTTGCTGCTGTAGGCCCAGAGCACGACGCCGATGAAGGCGACGAAGACAACGAAGGTACCTATGCCGCGGAGAGTCCCGATATCCATCTTGCGTTACCGTTTGTTCTTGATAGAGGTGCCCAGGCCTTGCAGGAACGCGACCAGCGCGTCCATCTCGGTCTTGCCTTTGACTGCCGCCTTGGCGCCGGCGATGTCTTCGTCGGTGTAGGGCACGCCCAGCTTGCGCAGAGCTTCCATCTTGTCAGCGGTGTGCTTGCCGTCGAGCTTGTTCTCAACCAGCCAGGGGTAGGCGGGCATCTTCGATTCCGGCACTACGTTGCGCGGGTTGTACAGGTGCGCACGTTGCCAGTCATCGGAGTAGCGGCCGCCAACGCGTGCCAGGTCCGGGCCGGTACGCTTGGAGCCCCACAGGAAGGGGTGATCCCAGACGCTTTCGCCAGCGACGGAGTAGTGGCCGTACCGCTCGGTTTCGGCACGGAACGGACGGACCATCTGCGAGTGGCAGCCAACGCAACCTTCGCGGATGTAGATGTCACGGCCTTCAAGTTCCAGCGCTGTGCGCGGCTTCATGCCTTCCACAGGAGTGTTGGTGACGTCCTGGAAGAACAGCGGCACGATCTGCACGAGGCCGCCAATGCTCACGGCAATGACCATGAACAGGGCCAGCAGGCCGATGTTCTTCTCAACTAATTCGTGTTGCTTCATTAGTGAGCTCCTTGCGGGATCTGCGCAGCGGCGTCGTATTCAGCCGGCTTCGCAGCACGTACGGTGCGATAGGTGTTGTAGGCCATCAGCAGCATGCCGGCTACGAAGAAGGCGCCGCCGATCATGCGCACCAGGTAACCCGGGTGGCTGGCTTCCAGCGCTTCGACGAAGGAGTAGGTGAGGGTGCCGTCTTCGTTGACCGCACGCCACATCAGACCCTGGGTGATGCCGTTGACCCACATGGAGGCGATGTACAGAACGGTACCGATGGTAGCCAGCCAGAAGTGGGCGTTGATCAGGCCAACACTGTGCATCTGCTCGCGGGCGAACACCTTCGGAATCAGGTGGTACAGCGAACCGATGGAGATCATCGCTACCCAGCCGAGGGCGCCGGCGTGTACGTGGCCGATGGTCCAGTCGGTGTAGTGGGAAAGGGCGTTGACGGTCTTGATGGCCATCATCGGGCCTTCGAAGGTGGACATGCCGTAGAAGGCCAGGGATACCACCAGGAAGCGCAGGATGGGGTCGGAGCGCAGCTTATGCCAGGCGCCGGACAGGCTCATCATGCCGTTGATCATGCCACCCCAGCTCGGGGCCAGCAGGATCAGGGACATGGCCATGCCCAGGGACTGGGCCCAGTCCGGCAGGGCGGTGTAGTGCAGGTGGTGCGGACCAGCCCAGATGTACAGGGTGATCAGCGCCCAGAAGTGCACGATGGACAGGCGGTAGGAGTAGATCGGACGCTCCGCCTGCTTCGGTACGAAGTAATACATCATCCCCAGGAAGCCGGTGGTGAGGAAGAAGCCCACGGCGTTATGGCCGTACCACCACTGGATCATGGCGTCGGTCGCGCCGGCGTACATGGAGTACGACTTGAAGGCGTAGACCGGCATTTCCATGCTGTTGACGATGTGCAGCATGGCGGTAACCAGGATGAAAGCGCCGAAGAACCAGTTGCCCACGTAGATGTGCTTGGTCTTGCGCTTGATGATGGTTCCGAAGAAGACGACGCAGTAGGTGATCCAGACGATACCCAGGAGGATGTCGATCGGCCACTCCAGTTCAGCGTATTCCTTGGAGGAGGTGTAACCCAGCGGCAGGGTGATGACTGCCAGCACAATCACGGCTTGCCAGCCCCAGAAGGTGAAGGCGGCCAGACTATCGGATACCAGACGGGTCTGGCAGGTGCGCTGCACCACATAGTAGGAAGTGGCGAAGAGTGCGCATCCGCCGAAGGCGAAGATCACCGCGTTGGTATGCAGGGGACGCAGGCGGCCGAACGAAGTCCAGGGAAGGTTCAGGTTGAGTTCCGGCCACACGAGTTGTGCGGCGATGAACACGCCTAGACCCATCCCTATGACCCCCCAGATCACCGTCATAATGGCGAACTGGCGGACCACCTTATAGTTATAAGCAGTCTGACTGATTGCTGTGCTCATGCTAGGGGTTCCACGGTTAATGGAGTTTTTTGGGGACAAAAAATCGGCGGCAAGTATGGAGAAAGAGGGTAGCCATTGCAACGACACAAGCCGACACAATCCGGGCTGAGAGGCCCACTGGACAAGGATTTGCGGCTGTGCTGGCGACTCTTTTCGACTTGCCGTCGACGCCAGGGGTGTTGCGTGGCTGGAGGGATCGCCTTGGAGTTGTGACAAGTAGCGACTGAAAAGCAGCTTAGTCGATGTCAAATGGGCGAGGGTGCTACTGGTCGGAGAGGTGCGACACTGGGTCGCACTATATAAAGGAAGGGGTGGACACTTCCCTGTGTCCCAGGTACCCGGCTCAGGGTGCCTTTTTGCGCGGCATGCAGTTCGGCCTTGCGGCCTGGCTGCCAGGTTGGAGCGGCGCTTCCTTGCACCACCCCAGCTTTCCTATTACTTGATCGCTAACTCCTGGTCCTTTCGGGACAGGCTGTAGATGTAAGCAGCGAGTACATGGACCTTGTCCTGGCCCAGGTACTCTTGCTGTGCGGGCATCTGGCCATTGCGGCCGTGGCGAATGGTCTGTTGCAGTTGGGCGAGGCTCGAGCCGTAGATCCAGCCGGCCGGGTGAGTCAGGTCAGGCGCCCCCATGGCTTCAGTGCCCTTGCCTTCGGCGCCATGACAGGCAACGCAGGTACTCGCGAAGAGTGCCTTGCCGGCTTCCGGGTCAGCCTTGGTGCCTTCCGGCAGATTCAAGCCTGCCAGGTCCTGTCGCACATAGGCAGCGACGTTCTTCACGCCTTCGTCACCCAGCACTTCGCCCCAGGCCGGCATGGCAGCGATGCGACCATGGAGAATGGTCGTTTTGATGGTTTCCGCTTCGCCTCCCCAGCGCCAGTTGTTGTCGGCGAGGTTTGGGAAACCCATGGCGCCTTTGGCATCCGAGCCATGGCAGATCGAGCAGTAGGTGGCGAACAGGCGTCCGCCCATCTTCATCGCCTGCGGGTCCTGGGCTACTTCTTCGATGGACATGGCCGAGTAGCGGGCGAAGATCGGTCCGTACTGTTGTTCGGCCTTGTTCACTTCGCGCTGCCATTGGCCCTCCTGGGTCCAGCCTTCGGCGTAACCGGGGAACAGGCCTTTCCAGTTCCCCAGGCCCGGGTACATGACCAGGTAGCCGACGGCGAAGATCAGGGTGCCGACGAACAGCAGGAACCACCACTTGGGTAGAGGGTTGTCATATTCCTCGATGCCGTCGAAGGCGTGTCCCATGGTCTTATCGGTGGTGCCCTTGGACTCGCCCCTGCGGGTGGCGAAGATCAGCCAGAGCAGTGCCAGCAAGGTGAATATGGTGAGCAGGGAGATGTACCAGCTCCAGAAAGTGGTCATGCGCGATTGCTCCTAGAATCGTTCCGGTCATCGTCGGCGAAGGGCAGATTGGCAGCCTCGTCGAAGCTGGACTTGCGTTTCCCGCTGTAGGCCCAGCAGATCACTCCGAGGGTGGCGATCAGCACCAGCAGGGTGCCAAGGCCACGCAGGGTTCCGATGTCCATGGACTTACCTCTTGTTTTTCAGGCTGGTCCCCAGTACCTGCAGGTAGGCGACCAGGGCGTCCATTTCGGTCTTGCCCTTGACCGCAGCCTGGGCGCCCGCGACGTCTTCGTCGCTGTAGGGCACGCCGAGGGTCTGCATGGCGCGGACCTTGGCGGCCGTGTCTTTGCCGTCCAGGGTGTTCTCCACGAGCCAAGGGTAGGCGGGCATCTTCGATTCCGGCACTACGTTGCGCGGGTTGTACAGGTGGGCACGGTGCCAGTCGTCCGAGTAGCGGGCACCAACACGGGCCAGGTCCGGGCCGGTACGCTTGGAGCCCCACAGGAAGGGGTGATCCCAGACACTTTCGCCTGCAACGGAGTAGTGGCCGTACCGCTCGGTTTCGGCACGGAACGGACGGATCATCTGCGAGTGGCAGCCAACGCAGCCTTCGCGGATGTAGATGTCACGGCCTTCCAGTTGCAGGGCGGTGTAGGGCTTCATGCCTTCCACTGGTGTGTTGGTCACGTCCTGGAAGAACAGCGGCACGATCTGCACCAGGCCGCCGATGCTGACCGCCAGGATCATGAACAGCGCCAGGAGACCGACGTTCTTTTCGAGTTTCTCGTGCTGTTTCATCAATGGGCTCCTTGCGGGATCTGCGCAGCAGCGTCGTATTCGGCGGGCTCGGAGGCCTTCACGGTGCGCCAGGTGTTCCAGGCCATGAGGAACATGCCGCTAAAGAAGATGGCGCCGCCGATCACTCGTACCACGAAGCCGGGGTGGCTGGCTTCCAGCGCTTCGACGAAGGAGTAGGTGAGGGTGCCGTCTTCGTTGACCGCGCGCCACATCAAGCCCTGGGTGATGCCGTTGACCCACATGGAGGCGATGTACAGAACGGTACCGATGGTGGCCAACCAGAAATGGGCGTTGATCAGGCCGGTGCTGTACATCTGCTCGCGACCGAACACCTTCGGAATCAGGTGGTACAGCGAGCCGATGGACACCATTGCGACCCAGCCGAGGGCGCCGGCGTGTACGTGGCCGATGGTCCAGTCTGTGTAGTGGGACAGCGCGTTGACGGTCTTGATGGCCATCATCGGGCCTTCGAAGGTGGACATGCCGTAGAAGGCCAGGGATACCACCAGGAAGCGCAGGATGGGGTCGGAACGCAGCTTATGCCAGGCCCCGGAGAGGGTCATCATGCCGTTGATCATGCCGCCCCAGCTCGGGGCCAGCAGCACCAGGGACATCACCATGCCAAGGGACTGGGCCCAGTCCGGCAGGGTGGTGTAGTGCAGGTGGTGCGGACCAGCCCAGATGTAAACCGCGATCAGTGCCCAGAAGTGCACGATGGACAGGCGGTAGGAGTACACCGGGCGCTCGGCTTGCTTGGGCACGAAGTAATACATCATCCCCAGGAAGCCAGCGGTGAGGAAGAAGCCCACGGCGTTGTGGCCGTACCACCACTGGATCATGGCGTCGGTGGCTCCCGAATAAAGCGAGTAGGACTTGGTCAGGGTGACCGGGATTTCGAGGTTGTTCACCAGGTGGAGGATGGCGACGGTGAGGATGAAGCCACCGAAGAACCAGTTGCCCACGTAGATGTGTTTGGTCTTGCGCTTCACCACGGTCCCGAAGAAGACGATGGCGTAGCTGACCCAGACAATGGTGATCAGAATGTCGATCGGCCATTCCAGCTCGGCGTATTCTTTCGAGCTGGTCCAGCCCATCGGCAGGCTGATCGCGGCCAGCACGATCACCAGTTGCCAGCCCCAGAAGGTGAAGGCGGCAAGCTTGTCGGAAATCAGGCGGGTCTGGCTGGTACGCTGAACGGCGTAGTAGCTGGTGGCGAATAGCGCGCATCCGCCAAATGCGAAGATCACTGCGTTGGTGTGCAGTGGGCGCAATCGGCCGAAGCTCGTCCAGGGAAGGTTGAAGTTTAGTTCCGGCCAGGCCAATTGTGCGGCAATGAGAACGCCGAGCCCCATCCCGACTATTCCCCAAACCACCGTCATGATGGCGAATTGGCGGACCACCTTGTAGTTATAGGCGGTACTGCTTGCTGTGCTCATTTTATGGGCTTCCGTCCACGGTTTTTGGATTGCGCGGCAAGCATGGTGAAAGCCCATTTGGAGGCTATTGATCTGGATCAATCGCCCATATTCGACGGAGAAGTCTGAATGCTTTTGTGGAACAGGCCTGAAGGCCCGGCTTCGCACACCTTGATCCTGGCCCATGGCGCCGGGGCCCCCATGGATAGCCCGTTCATGGATGACATGGCGCAAAGGCTTGCCGCGCGCGGTGTTGCAGTGGCCCGCTTCGAGTTTCCCTACATGGCCGCACGACGCGAAGATGGCCGTCGCCGACCACCGAATCCCCAGCCCCAGCTACTGAACTGCTGGCGGGAGGTTCACGCCCTCGTGCGACAGCAAGTCACAGGGCCCCTGGCCATAGGCGGCAAGTCCATGGGAGGGCGGATGGCCAGCCTGCTGGCCGATGAGCTGGGCGCTCCCGCGCTGGTCTGCCTGGGATATCCATTCCATGCCGTAGGCAAGGCGGACAAACCCCGTGTGGCCCATCTGGCTGACCTGAAAACTTCGACGCTGATCCTCCAGGGTGAGCGTGACCCCATGGGCGATCGTCTGACAGTGGCGGGGTACGGCCTGTCGGATGCCATTGGCATGCACTGGCTGGCAGCAGCGGACCACGACTTGAAGCCCCTCAAGGCGTCGGGCCTGACCCATGAGCAGCACCTGGACACGGCTGCAGATGCGGTCGCGGCCTTCCTGTCCGGGGTGTGCAAGCCCTGAAATGAAGAGGGGCGCCATCTGGCGCCCTTCCTGGTTGCTTCAACGATTGAACCTGTCCACCAGGGAGTACTGACCCTGTGCCGTGTGGGTGAGTTCCTCGCTGAGCAACGCCGTGCGTTGAGCCTCTCCAGAGGTTTGGTCGGCCAGTTGGGCAATGCTGCTGATGCTCTGGTTGATCTGCTCGGCCACTGCGCTCTGTTCTTCCGTTGCTGCAGCGATCTGGTCAGCCATGTCCGCGATGTTGGCCACCGCCTCGCTGATGCCCACCAGCGCCTGGTCGGCCTGGAGCACGCGCTCAACGCCTTCGTCTGCCTGGCGACGACCGTTTTCCATGGTATGCACGGCCTCCTCGGCGGTCTTTTGCAGTTGGGCGATCAATTGATGGATCTGCCCCGTGGATTCCGCAGTGCGCTGGGCCAGTTGGCGTACCTCGTCGGCGACGACTGCAAAGCCGCGGCCCATTTCACCTGCCCGCGCGGCCTCGATTGCGGCGTTCAGTGCCAGCAGGTTGGTTTGGTCGGCGATGCCTTTGATCACATCCACGACACCACCGATCTCGTTGCTGTCCTGGGCCAGGCGCGTGACGGTTTCGCCGGTCTCGCCCACAGATTGTGAGAGGCGCTGGATGGCCTCGCGGGTTTCAGCGGCGATGTTGCGGCCCTGGCTGGTCAGGCGGCTGGCCTCCTGGGTGGCATCGGCGGTGCGCTGCACATTGTTGGCCACTTCCTGGGTGGTGGCGGCCATCTGGTTCACCGCGGTGGCCACCTGTTCGGTTTCCACGCGTTGGCGCTCCAGCCCTTCGGAGCTGTTGTGGGCCAGGGTGTCGGCCTCTCGAGCCTGCTGGGTCAGGTGTTCCGCGGTGTCCTGTAGACGCGTCAGGCAGGTCTTAAGGCGTGCTTCCTGGCTGAGCATGGCCATTTCCAGGCGCGCCTGGACGCCTCGGCTGTCGGTATACATCTGAGCGATCAGCGGGTCCGAGGTGGTTTGCTCGGCCAGGTGCAACAGGCGCTTGATTCCGCGGTTCTGCCAGGCGAGTCCAGTCAGGCCCAGCGGTACAGAAAGCAGTGCGGCGAGGAGGAAGCCCCAGTGGGAGTTCAGCCAGGCGCCGATCAGGAAACCGACCTGGCTGATTAGGATGAAGGGCAGCCAGTCCTGGAGTACTGGCAACCACTTGTCACGGCTGGGGATGGCCGCCTTGCCGGTGTTCAGGCGCTGGTAGAGGGCTTCGGCGCGACGCACTTGTTCAGCTGTGGGTCTGATCCGTACGGACTCGTAGCCAGTGACTTGGTTGCCTTCGAATATGGGTGTGACGTAAGCATTAACCCAGTAGTGGTCGCCATTCTTGCAGCGATTCTTCACGACTCCCATCCATGGGCGACCCTTCTTCAGGGTGGTCCACATATGGGCGAACACGGCGGGCGGTACGTCAGGGTGACGCACCAGGTTGTGTGGGGAGCGAAGCAGTTCGTCGCGGCTGTATCCGCTGATCTCGACGAACGCCTCGTTGACATAGGTGATGACGCCCTTGCTGTCCGTAGTGGAAATCAGGCGCTGTTCGACTGGGAAACTGCGTTCCCGCTGGGTGATGGGCTGATTGTTTCTCATGGTTTCCTTCCGCAAGGCTTACAGCTTCTATCGGCATCTGCGCCCTAAGGTTGAGCCTTTTATTTTGGGCGCCAGTCTACCCGGATTGCGGATCCGACTGCCCGATTGCCTTGCGGGAGCGGTTCGATTACCCCGCTCGCCCAGGCACTGGGGCAGGGGCCAAGGCCCCGGAGAGCAAGGTGCTCAGCTTCCGGGGCTTTGTGCAGACGCGTTGGGCGTGTCAGCCGGCGAGCATCTGTCGCAGCACGTAGTGAAGGATGCCGCCGGCCTTGAAGTACTCCACTTCATTCAGGGTATCGATGCGGCAGAGCAGTTCGGTTCGGTCCTTCGAACCGTCCTCGCGGGTGACTTCCAGGATGAGGTCCATGTGCGGGCGCAGGCTGGCGCTATCCAGGCCACTGATGGCCAGGGTTTCCTTGCCGGTAAGGTTGAGCGTCTTGCGATCCTGGCCGTTCTTGAATTGCAGCGGCAGCACGCCCATGCCCACGAGGTTGGAGCGGTGGATGCGCTCGAAACTCTCGGCGATGACTGCCTTGATCCCCAGTAGGTTGGTGCCCTTGGCGGCCCAGTCGCGGGAGGAGCCGGTGCCGTATTCCTTGCCGGCGACTATCACCAGCGGCGTGCCTTCGGACTGGTAGCGCATGGCGGCGTCGTAGATGGCCAACTTCTCGCCACTGGGCACGTGCAGGGTGTTGCCGCCTTCCTCGCCGCCGAGCATCTCGTTGCGGATGCGGATATTGGCGAAGGTCCCGCGCATCATCACTTCATGATTTCCGCGCCGTGAACCGTAGGAGTTGAAGTCCGCCGGAGCCACACCATGCTCGCGCAGGTAACGCCCGGCCGGACTGTCGGCCTTGATATTGCCGGCGGGCGAGATGTGGTCGGTGGTCACCGAGTCGCCCAGCAGGGCGAGGATGCGTGCCTGGCGAACGTCCTCCACCTTCGGCGGTGCGCCGGTAATATCAGCGAAGAAGGGTGGGTGCTGTATGTAGGTTGAGTCGGCCTGCCAGGCATAGGTGTCGGACTCCGGTACCGCTATCGATTGCCACTTCTCGTCGCCGGTGAAGACTGCGGCGTACTCCTTGCGGAACATCGCGGTATCCACCTTCTGGATAGCTGCGGCGATTTCCTGCTGGCTCGGCCAGATGTCCTTGAGGTAGACCGGTTGACCATCCCCGCCCACGCCAAGGGGCTGGCTGGCGAGGTCCAGGCGCACGCTGCCGGCCAGAGCGTAGGCAACCACGAGGGGCGGAGAGGCGAGCCAGTTGGCTTTTACCAAGGGGTGCACCCGGCCCTCGAAGTTGCGGTTGCCGGACAGCACCGAGGCGACGGTGAGGTCCGCTTGCTGGATGGCTTGCTCGATGGGCTCCAGCAGGGGGCCGGAGTTGCCGATGCAGGTGGTGCAGCCGTAACCCACCAGGTTGAAGCCGAGCTGGTCCAGGTAGGGCGTGAGGCCGGCAGCACGAAAATACTCGGTCACCACCTTGGAGCCGGGTGCAAGTGAGGATTTGACCCAGGGCTTTCGGCTCAGGCCCTTTTCCACCGCCTTTTTCGCAACCAGACCGGCGGCCATCATCACGCTGGGGTTGGAGGTGTTGGTGCAGGAGGTGATGGCGGCGATGACCACGGCGCCGTCTTCCAGGTCGAATCGCTCGCCGTCATCCAGCGTCACGCTGACGCTTCCAGCGACTGTGGTGCCGGCCGGCTTGAGCTGTAGGTCCAGCAATTCGCTGAACGCCGCGGGCACATTGGGTAGAGGCACGCGGTCCTGCGGGCGTCGGGGACCGGCCAGGCTGGCCTCGACGCTGCCGAGATCCAGCGACAGCGAATCGGTGAATACCGGTTGATGGCCCGGTTCCCGCCACAGACCCTGGACCTTGCTGTAGGCCTCCACCAATTGCACGGTTTCCTCCGGCCGGCCGGACAGGCGGAGGTAACCCAGGGTGATGTCGTCCACCGGGAAGAAGCCGCAGGTGGCGCCGTACTCCGGGGCCATGTTGGCGATGGTGGCGCGATCGGCCAGGGGGAGGTCGGCCAGGCCGTCACCATGGAATTCGACGAATTTTCCCACGACGCCTTTCTTGCGGAGCATCTGCGTGACGGTGAGCACCAGGTCGGTTGCGGTAATGCCTTCACGCAGCTTGCCGGTGAGTTTGAATCCGATCACCTCGGGAATCAGCATCGACACCGGCTGGCCGAGCATGGCTGCCTCCGCTTCGATGCCACCAACCCCCCAGCCGAGCACGCCCAGGCCGTTGATCATGGTGGTGTGGGAGTCGGTGCCGACCAGAGTGTCCGGGAAGGCATAGGTGAGCCCGTCTTCTTCACGGGTCCAGACCGTGCGGGCAAGGTATTCGAGGTTGACCTGATGGCAAATGCCAGTGCCCGGAGGCACCACGCTGAAGTTGTCGAAGGCTCGCTGACCCCAGCGGAGGAAGGCATAGCGTTCGCCGTTGCGCTGCATCTCGATCTTGACGTTCTGCTCGAAGGCCATCTGGGAGGCGAAGCGGTCCACCATCACCGAGTGGTCGATCACCAGATCCACCGGCGAAAGCGGGTTGATCCGTTGTGGGTCGCCACCTGCTGTGGCCACGGCGGCGCGCATGGCGGCGAGGTCGACAACTGCGGGAACCCCGGTGAAGTCCTGCATCAGCACGCGCGCGGGGCGGTACTGGATTTCGCGATCCGAGCTGCGCGGACCCAGCCAGTCCGCCATTGCCTTGAGATCGGCGGCACTGACCGTTTCGTCGTCCTCCCAGCGCAAAAGGTTTTCCAGCAGCACCTTCATCGACATGGGCAGTCTGTCGATCGCGCCTAGGCGCTTGGCTGCCTCGGGCAGGCTGAAGTAGTGGTAGGTCTTGCCGGCGATTTCCAGGCTGCGGCGGCAGTTCAGGCTATCCAGGGAAGGCATCGGGATTACTCCTTGAGGCCCACACGGCATGGGCCGGCTGCTCGTACGGAAGCTAAAACCCTAGCTCTGCTTGGCGGGTCTTGCCATTTCAGCCGACCGTCAGGTGGAAATAGGGTTCCTCTGTGGCTGTATCCGGCTGTAGGAAATTACTTCCTGGGCTGTGTGAAAACGGACGGTGCGCAACTATAGTGCGCGCCCAGGAGGAAACCCGATGAACACCTTGCTGTTGCACTGCCGCCCCGGTTTCGAGGGCGAGGTCTGCGCCGAAATGACCGATCACGCCGCCCGCCTCGATGTGGCCGGTTACTCCCGGGCCAAGCCGCAGAGCGCCTGCGCCGAATTCGTCTGCAGCGAGCCCGGTGGCGCCGAACGGCTGATGCGCAAAGTGCGCTTCAGTCAGTTGATCTTCCCGCGTCAGTGGGCGCGTGGTGAGTACGTCGACCTACCGGAAACCGACCGCATCGGCGTGCTGCTGGAGGCGCTGGCCGCTTACCCGGTGTGCGGCAGTCTCTGGCTGGAGGTGCTGGACACCAACGACGGCAAGGAGCTGTCGACTTTCTGCCGCAAGTTCGAGAAACCCTTGCGTGCCGCACTGACCAAGGCCGGCAAACTCAAGGACGATCCGCAGCTGCCACGACTGCTGCTGACTTTCCGCAGCGGCCGTCAGGCCTTCGTCGGCCTGGCCGAGTCGAACAACTCGGCGCTCTGGCCGATGGGTATCCCGCGCCTGAAATTTCCCAGAGAGGCCCCGAGCCGCTCCACCCTCAAGCTGGAGGAAGCCTGGCACCAGTTCATCCCGCGTAACCAGTGGGATGCACGCCTGGCGCCGGGAATGACGGCCGTCGACCTGGGCGCCGCGCCGGGTGGCTGGACCTGGCAACTGGTGCAGCGGGAAATCAAGGTCACCGCCGTCGACAACGGTCCTATGGCGGAAAGCCTTATGTACTCCGGCTTCGTCGAGCATCAACGCGCCGATGGTTTCACCTTCAAGCCGCGCCGGCCGGTTAACTGGATGGTGTGTGACATCGTTGAAAAACCCGCCCGCACCGCCGCGATGATCGAGACCTGGCTCGGCGAGGGCTGGTGCCAGGAGGCCGTGGTCAACCTCAAGCTGCCGATGAAGCAGCGCTATGCCGAAGTGCAGAAGTTGCTGGCGCGTATCGAGGCGGGCATGAAGGGCAGGGGCCTGAAGGTGTCCATCGACTGCAAGCAGCTCTATCACGACCGCGAGGAAGTGACGTGCCATCTGCGCAGGCTGTAGGGCCAGTTCCAGATTCGGGCGTCCTCTTGTAGGGGGGAGTGAATTCACCCCTACAGTTCCATCCGCTCCACCCAGTAACTCTGCTTGTGCCCTCGCGCCTGATACTCCGCCATCAGCTGTTCGGCTTCATCGCGGCGCAGCCCGGCACGCAAAACGAATACGTTGCCGTTTTCATCCAGCCGCTTGACGCACCAGTTGCGTTCAGGGGATTCAGGCATGGCGAGCTCCCGCAAAGCTCCATGCTGCACCGCCTTTCACTGGCTGGCGAGCGGTGCATCCAGGGGTAATAGCGGCGGCAGGCTGACGAGGCCTTTTAACGTCGTCACGCGCAGACTCCAGGAACTGTTGAACAGGTACTGGCCGCTGAAACCACTGACCTGCAGGCCCAGTTCATCGCCGGGCTGGAGCAGGGCGCTGGAGGCAGCGAGGTCCACCTGGCGAGCATTGATCGGAGTGCTCTGTTCGCTGAGTGCTTCTACCTTTCCGCCGACACGTCTTACCGCCAGCGAAGCGAACAGCAGTGGCGCATCGGCGTTGCGATCCAACTCCAGGTGCACGCTGCCCACCAATCCGCTGGCTGCGTCGACTTTGCGCAGGGGAATGAAGCTGGATGGTCTGAGCCAGCCGCTGGTCAGCGGTCGGATTCGAGTTTCCGGCAGGGGCTGCGGCGCTCCAGCCTGGGGAAGTTGATTCAGCGCCAGTCCATGGTCAAGGTCGAGACTGAGACAGAGATTCGGCACGCTGTCAGCGGCCCCTGGCCGCCCACGCAGCTTGTCCTCGTACCAGGCGACCACCGCCTGATAGAGGTTGATGGCGCGATCGCCACAATGCAGGACCGGCTCGTTGTTGAACGGCGGCAGGCCGCTCCAGCGCTGAAGCGGGGGGGGCAGGATGTGCCCACCCTGCATCCCCAGCAGGCGCACATCGGCCTCACCTTTGTGCAGGCATTCGCGGATGGCCAGGCCCTGGTCGAGCGGGAAAAGCGTGTCCCGCATTCCCTGAATCAGCAGCGCGTCGGCATGGGGGCGCTGGCCGCGCTGGCAATAGCTCGCGAGGCTGTGTGCCTTGAGCTCGGCCTGTACCTGGGGCGTCATCTCACCGCTTGCGCTTCTCAAGTAAGGGGCCTGGGTGAACTTGCCCAGGTCGTAGCCAGTGGCAAGGCCGAGGCCTAGCAATACGCCGGTCCAACCCACTTTCATGTGTCCGCCTGGTGCCAGGGCCTCGGACAAGTCGTACCAGGTGGCGATGGGGACGATGGCGTTGATGCGCGGATCTTCCGCCGAGGCCAGCAATTGCACGGCGCCGCCATAGCTTTCGCCCAGCATGCCGACACGTGGGTCACCAGGGCCGTCCATGCTCAGGCGCGGCAGATGGCTGACGGCCCAGTCGATGACGGCAAGTGCATCCTGTACCTCGTAGCGCGGGTCCATCATCTGGATGTTGCCGTCACTGCCGCCCCAGCCGCGCTGGTCGTAGCTGATCACCCAGAAACCCGCGCGCCAGGCCTTGAGCGCGGCACGTCCGGACATCATCTGCTGACCATAAAAACCCTCCGGCCCGGTCACCCTCCATCCACCCCAGCCATGGGTGTGCACCACCAACGGGGCCTGTTCACCCGGTTTGAGGGCGGGTTGAAATACGGTGGCGGAAAGCCGCGTGCCGTCGCGGGCGGTGATGACGGTCTCGAAGTGCGTGGCGGGCAGCTCGCGGTCGGCAAGGGCGCTGAAGTCGGGGAGCTGTTCGCGGGCGGCGCAGCCGCCGAGTAGGAGGAGGGCGAGTAGCAGGTTGGCGAGGCGCATCGGAGGACCGCTGGCAGGAATTATCGCCTCAGCTTGCCCGAGTGGCCGGTGTGGAGGAGCCTATCCAAGGTTGTGCAACGCTGTGGCCGGACGTCGCAGCAAGGGCCTCAAGGCTGGGCGGGAAACCGGCTTTGCGCCACAATAGCCGCCAGTTTTCGGAGTGCCCCATGTCCCAACAGCCTGATGCCATTCTTGATGCCACCGGCCTGAACTGCCCAGAGCCAGTGATGATGCTGCACAACAAAGTGCGCGATCTGCCGGCTGGCGGCCTGCTCAAGGTCATCGCCACCGACCCGTCCACGCGCCGTGACATCCCGAAGTTCTGCGTCTTCCTCGGTCATGAGCTGCTGGACCAGTCGGAAGAAGCCGGTACCTACTTCTACTGGATTCGCAAGAAGTCCGACTGATGTCTTTCTACTTCGCCTACGGTTCGAACATGAATCCGGCGCGCATGCGCAGTCGTGGCCTCGCATTCAGCGAAGCTCTCGCCGGGCGCCTGGAGGGCTATGCCCTGTGCTTCAACAAGCGCGCCCATGACCGTCCCGGTCGTTCCTACGCCAACATTCGCTACCAGCGGGGCGGGGTGGTAGAGGGTGTGCTCTACCGTCTGGAGCACGAGGATGAGATCTGGAAGATGGACCCCTTCGAGGGCACGCCGATCTTCTATAGTCGCGAACGCATGCCAGTGGTCACCGCCGGCGGCGTGCAGCCTGCCTGGGTCTATGTGGCCAATCCGTCGATGCGCGAGGACGGTCTGTGGCCGACCCGCAGCTACCTGGAGCACCTGCTTGCCGGCCGCGAATTCCTGACCCCTGCATACTGGGAAGACCTGGCCGCCGTTCCGGCTCATCCAGACGAGTGAAAGTTCCGCTGCAAGGAAAAGGGCCGCTTGAAGCGGCCCTTTATCATCTGCTGCGAATCCTCGCGCGCGCACTGCGCGCCAGTCGCAGGCTGAGCAGCAGAGCCGCGCAGGTCAGACCTACGACCAGGCCCTGCCAGAGCCCTTTGGGGCCGCTGGGCTGGCCCAGCCAGTTGGATAGCCCGAGCGCATAGCCCACGGGTAGGCCGATTCCCCAGTAGGCGAACAGCGTGATGATCATGGTCGCGCGGGTGTCCTGATAGCCGCGCAGGGCGCCGGCCGCGGCAACCTGGATGGCATCGGAGAACTGGAACAGCGCCGAGTAGACGATCAGCATTGCGGCCACGGCGATCACCTGCGGGTCGGGGGAGTACATCTTCGCGATCAGCTCACGGCACAGCAGCATCAAGCTGGCCGAGATACAGGCGTAGGCCAGCGCAGTACCGATGCCAATACCTGCCGCGAAGCGTGCCGCCCGCGGATCGCCACGGCCCAGGGCCTGGCCGACGCGCACGGTGACGGCCATCGCCAGCGCATAAGGGATCATGAAGATCAGCGCACTGAAATTCAGAGCGATCTGGTGACCGGCGACCACGGTGGCGCCCAGTCCTCCGATCAGAAGGGCGATCACGGCGAAGATGCTCGACTCGGCGAAGACGGCGATGCCGATGGGAACGCCCACCGATAGCAGGCGTTTGATCAGCGACAGTTGCGGCTTGTCGAAGCGCTCGAACAGCTTGCTCGGTTTGTACGTCGGGGCGCGGGTCACCCAAGTCAGCATGCCCAGCAGCATGAACCACATCACCATGCCGCTGGCCCAGCCGCAGCCGACCCCGCCCAGTGCGGGCATGCCGAAATGGCCATAGATCAGGATGTAGTTCAGCGGAATGTTCAGCAGCAGTCCGCAGATGCCCAGCACCATGCTTGGACGAGTGCGGCCAAGGCCATCGCTGAAGCAGCGCAGTACGTAGTAGAGCGCCACGGCGGGGAAGCCGAAGGCGATACCGTGCAGGTAGCCCATGGCAGGATCGATCAGTTCCTGGTCCACGCCCATCAGCTCGAGCACCGGGCGCGCATTGACCAGCAACAGGGCGCCGCTGAGACCCACTGCCAAGGCCAGCCAGAGGCCCTGGCGCACCAGTGGGCCGATCTCTTCCTGCTTGCCGGCGCCAAAACGCTCGGCAACCTTGGCGGTGGTGGCAAGGAGGATGCCGGTCATCAGGAGGAAGACCGGGATCCAGATGGAGTTGCCGAGTGCCACGGCGGCGAGGTCGCGAGGGCTGACGCGACCGGCCATGACGGCATCGACGAAGCCCATGGCGGTGTTAGAGAGCTGGGCGATCATGATTGGCGCCGCCAGCTTGAGCAGCGCGCGCAGTTCCGTGCTGGCGCGGCTGAAACGGGTTTCTGCGTTGTTCACTGAGAGTTCCATATCGATAAGGCGTCCTCCGGGCGTGCCGGTGGTGTCCATGCTGAGAGTGGCTGAAAGGGATCTGGACATTGCCTGGTCGCGACGGGCTCGCGACGGTTCACTATCCCAGCCTTTGCAGGAGAGGCTGCCGGCGGAACGGGACGTGGAGGCTGAGGGGGCCTTAGTCTACGCCCTGACGCAACGGTCAGAAAAGAGGGACAGCGGATTGCCGCTTGGGCGTAGGACTGGGTGATTGCGTAGAATAGCGGTCTCTCTGCAGGAGCCTGCCATGCGAATTGTTGCCGACGAAAACATCCCCCTGGTCGACGCCTTCTTCGGCGCCCTGGGTGAAATCCGCCGCCTGCCGGGTCGCGCCATCGATGCGGCCGCCCTTGCCGATACCGATCTTCTGCTGGTGCGCTCGGTGACCCGCGTCGATCGCGCGCTCCTGGCCGGCAGTCCGGTGCGATTCGTCGGCACCTGCACCATCGGTACCGACCATCTCGACCTTGAGTATTTCGCTGAAGCGGGCATCGCCTGGTCCAGCGCGCCCGGCTGCAATGCCCGCGGCGTGGTCGACTATGTGCTGGGCAGTTTGCTGCTACTGGCCGAGGACGAAGGCGTTCGACTCGCCTCGCGTACCTTTGGCGTCGTGGGGGCCGGCCAGGTGGGTGGGCGCCTGGTGGAGGTATTGCGCGGCCTCGGTTGGCGGGTGCTGGTTTGCGATCCGCCTCGCCAGACGGCTGAGAGCGGCGACTTCGTCGATCTGGAGACCATCCTCCGCGAGTGCGATGCGATCAGCCTGCACACACCGCTGGACAATGGTGGTGATCACCCGACCCATCATTTACTGGACGCTGAGCGGCTGGAGCGTCTGCGGCCAGGCGCGTGGCTGGTCAATGCCAGCCGGGGTGCGGTGGTCGACAACCGCGCATTGCGTGGCCTGCTGGGGCGTCGCCAGGATCTGCGGGCGGTCCTGGACGTCTGGGAAGGCGAGCCTCTGGCTGATATGGAACTGGCACACCTGTGTCGTATCGCCACGCCCCACATTGCCGGCTACAGCCTCGACGGCAAGCTGCGTGGTACCGCGCAGATCTATCAGGCGTGGTGCCGCTTCAGCGGCCAGGCGGAAAGTGTGCGACTGGACGAGCTGCTGCCGACGCCCTGGCTGGGGGAGCTGACCCTGGACGCCAGCAGCGACCTCGACTGGGCCCTGGCGACCCTGTGCCGGGCGGTGTACGACCCGCGCCGCGACGACGCGGACTTCCGACGTAGCCTCGTAGGTGACGAGCACCAGCGCCGAGCCGCCTTCGATGCGCTGCGCAAGCACTATCCGGTGCGACGGGAAATCGACGGGTTACGGGTACGTTTGACGGGAGAAGCGCCGCGGTTGGCGGAAATCGTCCGGGCGCTGGGGGCCGAGCTGGTTTAGATGACGGGCCCGGGATTGCCCCGGGCCCAGGCGCTTCAGGCCTGTCTCCGCTCGGATGCCAGCTGCTTGTGAAGCTCCTGGCAGGCACGCTGGATCATGATTTCGGTAATCGGAATCTCACGGCCTTCGGCGTCGATTATCGCGCCGCCGACGGGACGACGCGGTTGCAGCGGGATCACGCGGCTATCGGAAGTGCTGTCGTGCAAGCTCATGGCCTGTCTCCTCATTCAGGTGTTGCGCGCAGTCTAGGTAGAGCATATGAACGCGCGGTGACAGTCGGCGCGAAGGGTGCGCCGGAAAAACGAAAGACCAGAAAACACTAGCAGCGAATATGCCAACTGCGAGCGTCCTGGTCCTGGTGGATGGACCCCTGCGTGGGGCGAGAGTTCAGTACGAGGTAAGCATGTCCCTGTTCCACATGGGTCTGATCATCAACCCGCTGGCCGGCCTGGGTGGCCCAGCGGCGCTCAAGGGTAGCGACGGGGTCGCCGTCGAAGCCCTGGCCAGAGGCGCCGAGCCCCGGGCCGCGGCGCGTACGCGTCTCGCGCTGGAGTGCCTGTTGCCGCTTGTCGGGCGCATTCAGTTCATTACGTTCCCCGGCCCGATGGGCGCCGACCTGCTGGCCGAGATGGGCTTTTCCCACCGCGTCCTTGGGCATCTAGATGGCCCGATGACTTGCGCCGATGACACGCGCCACGCCGTCGAGGCCCTGCAGGCGGCCGGCGTGGCCGTGATTCTTTTCGCGGGCGGTGACGGTACCGCGCGTGATGTCAGCGCGACGGTTCGTGACGATCAACCTGTGCTGGGCATTCCCGCTGGGGTGAAGATCCACTCCGGCGTCTATGCCATCAGCCCGCGTGCCGCCGGGGAATTGGCGCGGCGATTGGTGGAAGGTGGCCTCGTTCGTCTGGCCAGTGGCGAGGTGCGTGACCTGGACGAGACAGCGCTGCGCGACGGCAAGGTGGCGGCGCGCTGGTACGGCGAATTGATGGTGCCGGTGGAAGGGCACTACATGCAGCACGTCAAGCAAGGCGGCATGGAGTCGGAAGAGCTGGTGCTGGTGGAGCTCGCCGACTGGCTGAATGACAGCTGGGAAGAGGGCGTGCGCTACGTGTTCGGGCCGGGCTCGACGCTCCATGGCCTGGCCGACAACCTGGGCCTGGAGACGACTCTGCTGGGCGTCGATGTGATCGAGAGCGGCGTGGTAATCGCCCGTGACGTGACCGAAGCGCAACTGTTCGAATTGGTGGACGGGCATCCCACGCGGCTGCTGGTCACCGCCATCGGCGGCCAGGGCCATATCATCGGCCGCGGCAACCAGCAGATCAGCCCGAGGGTTCTGCGTGCCATTGGCCTTGAGCACCTCCGGGTAGTAGCCACCAAGCGCAAGCTCGGCACCTTGGAAGGCCGCCCATTGCTTGTGGACAGCGGCGATCCAGCACTGGACGACGCTTTCCCAGATGTGGTTCGTGTCTGGGCCGGTTACAAGGAAGAACTGCTCTACCCACTCGGTTGGGGCGACGAGGGCTGACGCCGCTCACCGGTTTCCCGGGGGATCGGATACTATCGACGACACTTTCCCGTAGATGCAGGAGCATCGCGATGGATGCCGAGCAGTACCCGCCCTACGTTCGATCCGGTGAGCGCGTCGTGCTTTTCGACGGGGTCTGCAAGCTCTGCAATGGCTGGGCGAAGTTCCTGATTCGCTATGACCGCGCGCGCGTGTTCAAGCTCGCCTCGGTGCAATCTGCGGAAGGGCAGGCGATTCTCCGCTGGTTCGGCCTGCCTACTGACAGCTATGCAACCATGCTCTATGTCGAAGGCCGCGAGCTGTTCGTCCGCTCCGAGGCCATCGCACGGATCATCCGCCAGTTGCCGGCGCCCTGGCCGCTGCTGGGGGTATTCCGCATCCTGCCCCTGGGCTTGCGGGACTGGTGTTATGACCGTATTGCCCTGAATCGCTACCGTCTTTTCGGCCGACACGACGTCTGCCTGCTACCGTCGCCCGACCACGAGGGGCGCTTCCTGAATGCCGATCGTTGATCTGCGGCGCTTTGCAATGCTGGCCCGTTGTGGGCTGGCGTTCCTGTTTCTCTACCACGGCCTGGTGCCGAAGCTGCTCTGGCTTAGCACTGACGAGAGATTGATGATCGCCGCTCATGGCCTGACCCACGTCGAGCGTGTGGCGACCCTGGCTGGGCTGGCCGAAATCATCCTTGCGCTGCTCCTGCTGGGTGTGCGCCAGTCGCGTTGGCCCCTCGTACTCGCGGCGTTCCTGCTGGCAGGGCTGTTGCTGGACGTAGCGTTGTTCACTCCAGGCCTGCTGATCCAGGCCTTCAACCCGCTTTCTACCAATCTGGTCGCGTTGTGCCTCTGCCTGGTGGGTTGGTGGGCGGAAGCGCCCGCACGCAGCGAACATTCCCTTGAACAACCCGACTGAGCCCCCGATGACATCCCTCCTTTCCGCTAGGCAGCGTAATGCGTTGCGCATGGCTGGGCGCTTCGTTGCGCCCTATCGCTGGCGGGTGATCGGCGCCTTGCTGGCGCTGCTGTTCACCGCCGGGATCACCCTGTCCATGGGGCAAGGCATTCGCCTCCTGGTCGACCAGGGACTGGCCACGCAGTCCGAGGCGTCGTTGCGACATTCGATCATGCTGTTCTTCGGCCTTGTGCTGGCTCTGGCACTGGGTACCTTCACTCGCTTCTACCTGGTTTCCTGGATCGGTGAGCGTTTCGTCGCAGACATCCGCAAGCGCGTGTTCGACCATCTGATCCAGCTGCACCCCGGTTTCTACGAGAGCAATCGCGCGTCGGAAATCCAGTCACGGCTGACGGCGGACACCACCTTGTTGCAATCGGTGATCGGCTCCTCCCTGTCCATGGCATTACGCAACGGGATCATGCTGGTCGGGGGCATCGGCCTGTTGTTCGTCACCAACCCCAAGCTCACCGGCATCGTGCTGCTGGCGCTGCCGCTGGTGCTGGCGCCGATCCTCATCTTCGGTCGGCGCGTGCGGAAATTGTCGCGTCAGAGCCAGGACCGAATCGCCGACGTCGGCAGCTACGTGGGCGAGACCCTTGGACAGATCAAGACGGTGCAGGCGTACAACCACCAGGCTCAGGACCGCCAGCGATTCGCCGGCACCGTGGAAGGCGCCTTCGATACCGCGCGCCGCCGGATTACCCAGCGCGCCTGGCTGATCACCCTGGTGATCCTGCTGGTGCTGGGGGCCGTGGGTGTGATGCTCTGGGTGGGAGGCACGGATGTTATCGCCGGGCGCATCTCTCCCGGTGACTTGGCGGCTTTCGTGTTCTACAGCCTGATTGTGGGAGCCGCTTTCGGTGCCATCAGCGAGGTGATCGGTGAGCTGCAGAGTGCCGCGGGTGCAGCAGAACGTATCGCCGAACTGCTGCAGGCGCGCAATGCCATTCATGCACCGCTTGAGGGGCCGATGACGCTGCCAGAGCGGGTCAGTGGGCAAATCGAGCTGGAGGAGGTGCGCTTTGCCTATCCGGGGCGACCTGATGTGAACGCCCTGGACGGCGTCAGCCTGGCGGTTCGCCCTGGAGAAACCCTGGCTTTGGTGGGACCGTCCGGTGCAGGCAAGTCGACCGTGTTCGAGCTGCTGTTGCGCTTCTTCGATCCCCAGGCCGGCAGCATCCGTGTGGAGGGCGTCGAGTTGCGTGAGCTTGACCCTGCCGATTTGCGTCGCTGCTTCGCCCTAGTGTCCCAGAGTCCGGCCCTGTTCTACGGCAGTGTCGAAGACAACATCCGCTATGGTCGCCCCGAGGCCAGCGATGCCGAGGTCGAGGCCGCTGCCCGTGCCGCCCACGCGCACGAATTCATCGCCCGCCTGCCGCAGGGTTACCAGACCCATCTGGGGGAGGGCGGTATCGGTCTCTCAGGTGGACAGCGCCAGCGCCTGGCAATTGCCCGTGCGCTACTGGTGGATGCCCCCATCCTGCTGTTGGACGAGGCCACCAGCGCCCTGGATGCGGAGAGCGAACACCTGATCCAGCAAGCGTTGCCGGCGCTGATGAGCGGGCGGACCACCCTGGTGATCGCACACCGCCTGGCTACGGTACAGAATGCCGATCGCATCGCGGTGATGGAGCGGGGCAAGGTGGTGGCAATTGGTCGTCACGCGCAACTTGTGGCCGGTAGCCCGCTCTATGCACGGCTGGCTGAGCTGCAGTTTGGTATCCAGACGGAGAATGAGGTCGAGTAGCGGTACCGCGAGTCCAAAAAAAAAAGGTTCTTCGCGGAGTCTGGGGGAAGAGCGCGTTGACAGTCAGGGAAGTGGGTAAATTGGCAGTCGCCAAACGAACCAACCCCCATTCCCTGCTGCCGCCGTGCATCCTATTGATCTTGCCCAGTTCTGGCCAGGCTACGAAGTCGTCGCCTGTCGCCCCTCTGCCGACAACACCCTGCTGATCGAACTCAAGCCTCAAGCCGACGCCATCCCCGAATGTGGGGGCTGTGGCCAAGCTTGTCCGCTGATCCATGAGCGCCGACTGCGTCGGGTGCGCGATCGGGATTTGTTGGATCAGCGCGTTCTGCTCCAGGTGCCAGTGCGCCGCGTCGATTGTCTGCGATGTGGGCGGGTGACCGAGCGGATCGCCTGGCTGGCGCCGGCGTCACGCCTGACGCGGCGCTTGCAGGCCTGGCTCGAGGCTTTGCTGCAACTGCTGCCGATCAGCCACGTCAGCCGCCTCACCGGCCTGCATTGGCACACGCTCAAGCAGCTCGACAAACGTCGCCTGGATGCCGCCGTCGGCACCTTCGAGCCGGGTGATGTGCGTCACCTGGTGATGGACGAGTTCGCCCTGCACAAAGGCCATCGCTACGCCACGGTGATCATGGATGCCGAGCGCACGCGGGTGCTGTGGGTCGGTCATGGCAACAGCCGCGAGGCGATCCGCCCATTCTTTGAGTTACTGGGCGAGCACTGCCAACGGATCGAAGCGGTGGCGATGGACATGAACACCGCCTTCGACCTGGAGGTGCAGCGGCATTGCCCGCAGGCCGAAGTGGTGTACGACCTGTTTCATGTGGTGGCGCGCTACGGCCGCGAGGTGATCGACCGGATCCGCGTCGACCAGGCCAACCGCCTGCGCGAGGACAAGCCGGCGCGCAAGGTGGTCAAGCAGAGCCGCTGGCTGTTGCTGCGCAATCGCGAAAACCTGAAGGACGGGCAGGCCGTGCAGTTGCAGGAGTTGCTCGACGCCAACCAGCCGCTGGCCACGGTCTACCTGCTCAAGGATGCGTTAAAGGAAGTCTGGTACGCCCCCACTGTGCGGGAGGGCTGGCGGCGCTGGCGAAGTTGGCTACGGCATGCTCGGGACAGCGGTCTGGCGCCGCTCCAACGCTTTGCCCGGAATCTGCGCAAATACGCCCGGGGCATCCTGGCCAGCGCCCGCTTCCCCCTGCACACCAGCGTCCTCGAAGGCGTGAACAACCGCATCAAGGTGATCAAGCGGATGGCCTATGGCTTCCGGGACTCCAACTACTTCTTCC
>NZ_SSOF01000039.1:0-241882 GCF_029873115.1 Pseudomonas sp. BN606
AGGCGCATTCTACAGCGTTGAAAGTCGCTGTCAACACCTCGGCGATCATCTTCTGGCCGACCTTCTCGGAAGACCGAAGCGACAAGCACTACCACCGCCTGCCGATCACCCCTCCCCGCACCTAACTACAGCTAAGTGCTTGATTTTCAAGCATTTCCGCTGCTTCGTCGCTGGGAGAGGTGCGCATTATAGGGATGCAGAATCTGCCGTCAACACCTTTCTGAAACCTTTTTGTCATTCCGCCTGAAAGACGCGAACACCCTAGGCAGAAAACGCACTACCAGCGGGAGCCTCAACAGCATCAACGAAGTACCAGCAATTGCGTAGCCAGCCCATTCGGCCATGTCGGCACGAACAACCCAGAGCATGTGCAGCAGCGCTATAGCCAGGATGGCGTAAGCCAGCCGGTGCAATTGCTTCCAGCGCTTGCCAAGGCGCCGAATACTGAAACGGTTGGAGGTTACCGCCAGGACGAGCAGACCACTGAACCCCAAGGCGCCCACGAATATATAAGGACGCTTACCCAGATCGATCAGGAGTTGCTGCATGTCCAGACCAAGCAGGAATACGGCATAACCAGTGATGTGCAGCACCACATAGGTAAAGCACCAGAGCCCCAGCTGGCGGCGAACTGCGATCCACCCGCCCCAGCCGCTCAGTTTTTGCAGGGGCGTCATGGACAGGGTCAAGAGCAGCAACCAAAGCGCCGCCAACCCTAGGCGATCGACCAGTACTTTCCCCGGGTCCGGGCCCAGGGCAAATATCCAGGCCTGATAGAGCCACAAACCGACCGGGATCGGCGCTATCAGGAAGACGAACGATCGCCAAAGTCTGAATCGCATCAGTAGTACTTCCTCAGATCCAGCCCGGCGTAGAGGCTGGCCACCTCGTCATAGCCGTTGAACATTCGCGTCGGCACTATGTTTGGACTGAACAGCCCACTAGGAAGTCGTCGCTCATGGGCCTGACTCCAGCGAGGATGGTCCACCTCAGGATTGACGTTCGAATAGAAGCCATATTCCTCGGGGGCGATAGATTGCCATGTAGTTGGCGGTTGCTCGCTGACGAGACTGATCCGCACGATCGACTTGATACCCTTGAAGCCGTACTTCCAGGGCACCACCAACCGAAGCGGTGCTCCGTTCTGATTAGGCAGGACCCGACCGTACATGCCCACCGCAAGGATGGTCAGCGGATGCATTGCCTCGTCCAGCCGCAATCCCTCCACGTACGGCCAGTCGATCAGGGAGAACCCCGAGCGCACCCCAGCCATCTCATCCGGTGCCAGCCGGGTTTCGAAACTGACGTATTTGGCATTCCCGGTAGGTTCGACTCGCTTCAGCAAATCCGCCAAGGGGAAACCCAGCCATGGAATCACCATGGACCAAGCCTCCACGCATCGCAGCCGATAGATGCGCTCTTCCAGTCCGTGGGGCTTCACCAGATCCTCTATCGAGTAAGTACCCGGTTTAGCCACTTCGCCATCTATACGCACCGTCCACGGTTCAACCAGCATCTTACCGGCGTAGCGCGCCGGATCGCCCTTGTTGGTCCCGAACTCGTAGAAGTTGTTGTAGTGGGTCGCATCTTGAAAGGGAGTAATCGACTCATTCCCCGGCATCACCGCCTGCCAATACGTGCCCGCTAACTTTTCGCTAAACCAGGCAGGCCCTTGGGCAGCTTCAACATCAGGATAGGTCGACGCCGCCAATGCATGACCTGGCAATGCAGCCATTGCGGCCAAGCCACCGGCAGCGGCAATCAACTTACGTCGGGAGAGGTAGATGGACTCAGGAGTGACTTCGTGCTCGGGGCACGCGGAGGAAGGGGGGATCTGGATCAGCATGGCGGCTCCGCAATTCGGGCTGGGATGCCCAATGGACTGCGGAGCCGCGAAGAAATTACATCACTCGACCTGCTTGCGACGACGCAGCTGGAGCAAGTATTGCACCGGACCAGATGCGGCGTAAGCCAAGAAGATTAGCAGGAGAATGCGCGGCGGGTCGCTGAAGACGACTGCAAAGGCCAGTACAACAATCAGGATGGCCACGAAGGGTACGCGACCTTTCAGGTCCAGGTCCTTGAAACTGTAGAACTTGATATTGCTCACCATCAGCATGCCTGCGAGGGCAACCAGCAGGGCAACGATGAACGACATGTTCGAACCCTTGATGCCGAAATCGCTGAAAGCCCAGACGGTACCAGCCACCACCCCAGCTGCAGCAGGGCTGGCGAGGCCGATGAAGAATCGCTTGTCCACCTTGCCGATCTGGGTATTGAAGCGAGCCAAGCGCAAAGCCGCACCGGCAACATAGATGAAGGCCACGGTCAGGCCCACACTACCCAAACCGCTCAGTGCCCACTCAAATGCCAGCAGCGCGGGAGCGACACCGAATGCGACCATGTCCGACAGCGAGTCGTACTCGGCCCCGAAGGCGCTCTGAGTATTGGTCAGACGAGCAACCCGTCCATCGAGACTGTCCAGCACCATGGCAACGAAGATAGTGGCGGCGGCCACCGAGAAATTGCCGCTCATGGCATTGATGATGGAATAGAAGCCGGCGAACAGGTTCGCGGTGGTAAACAAGTTGGGCAACAGGTAAATGCCGCGATGCCTAACTTTACGACCCTCAGCGTCCTGGCCTTCCTCGACATGTTCATCGATGGGCAGCAGGCTGTCGTCTTCGAGGGGCTGATTCGGCTCTTCGGGACGTTCACTCATGAACAACATCCTTGCAACGAATACGATATGTGGTGGGCGACCCATATGATGCGTCGCCCGGCAGACAGGCTTTATACCAGAACCGTGCCGCCATAACGAAAGAACGCGGCCAAGGCCGCGTTCTTCATGATCGCATCAGACCTTAGTTCTTGGTCTTGTCGACGATCTTGTTAGCAGAGATCCACGGCATCATCGCGCGCAGACGCTCGCCAACCTGCTCGATCGGGTGAGCAGCGTTGTTGCGGCGGTAGGCGGTCATCGAAGCGTAGTTCGACGCACCTTCCTGGATGAACATCTTGGCGTACTCGCCGTCCTGGATTCGCTTCAGAGCGTTGCGCATGGCCTGACGGGATTCGGCGTTGATGACCTCCGGACCGGTTACGTACTCACCGTACTCGGCGTTGTTGGAGATCGAGTAGTTCATGTTGGCGATGCCGCCTTCGTACATCAGGTCGACGATCAGCTTCAGCTCGTGCAGGCACTCGAAGTAGGCCATTTCGGGCGCGTAGCCAGCTTCGACCAGAGTTTCGAAACCGGCTTTCACCAGCTCTACGCAGCCACCGCAAAGAACAGCCTGCTCACCGAACAGGTCGGTTTCGGTCTCGTCCTTGAAGGTGGTTTCGATGATGCCGGTACGACCACCGCCCACGCCGCAAGCGTAGGACAGGGCGACGTTCTTGGCGTTGCCGGAAGCGTCCTGGTAGATCGCGACCAGATCAGGGATGCCACCGCCCTTGACGAACTCAGAGCGAACGGTGTGGCCCGGAGCCTTCGGCGCAATCATGATCACGTCGAGGTCAGCGCGCGGTACGACTTGGTTGTAGTGGATGGCGAAGCCGTGAGCGAAGGCCAGGGTCGCACCCTTCTTCAGGTTCGGCTCAACCTCTTCCTTGTACAGTTTGGATTGGAATTCGTCCGGGGTCAGGATCATTACCAGGTCAGCCGCGGCAACGGCTTCCGGCACGCTCTTGACGGTCAGGCCGTGGGCCTGGGCCTTGGCAACGGTGGCGGAGCCAGAACGCAGACCAACAGTCACGTCCACACCGGAGTCTTTCAGGTTGCACGCGTGGGCGTGACCCTGGGAACCGTAACCGATGATGGCAACTTTCTTGCCTTGGATGATCGAGAGGTCACAGTCTTTGTCGTAATAAACTTTCATGTTCCTGACTCTTTTATAACGAAAGGGATGGGGTGCGCGCACCGCGACAAGGGCACATTAAGCGATCTGATCCATTGCGTAAAATGATATATTCGCAACGCAATGTGCCGACAGATGAAATGCTCATGGACAGCCAATCCCTCAGGCTCTTTCTTTCGCTGGCAGACAACCTGCACTTCGGCAAAACCAGCCGCGAGCAGCATGTCAGCCCCTCCGCACTCAGTCGCAGCATCAAGCAACTCGAGGACGAACTCGGCGCACCATTGTTCGTGCGCGACAGCCGCTCAGTCCAGCTGACCCGCGAGGGGCGGCAGTTCCGCGAATACGCGAGCGAGGTCATGAGCGGTTGGCATGCCATCCGCCAACGACTCATGCAGGACCAATTGGACCTTCACGGCGAACTCTCCCTGTATTGCTCGGTGACGGCGAGCTACAGCTTTCTCTATGACATCCTGAGCAGCTTCCGCCAGGACTACCCCCGCATCGAAATGAAACTGCACACCGGCGACCCCGCAAAGGCTGTCGAGCGGGTGCAACAAGGGCTGGAGGATCTCGCCATCGGTGCCCGACCCGACAACCTGCCAGCCGGCGTCGACTTCCAGTCGATTACCCGTTCGGAGCTGCGCTTCATCGGGCCACAGTCACCTCAACTGCTGACAGAAGAACAACTGAGGCAGCCCACGGCGCAAAGCTGGAAGGACGTGCCGATGATTCTCTCGGAAGAAGGCCTGGCCAGGACCCGGACCGACCGTTGGCTGAAAAACCACGGCATCAAGCCGCGCATCTATGCCCAGGTGAGCGGCAATGAGGCCATCGTCAGCATGGTGAGCCTGGGATTCGGCATCGGCGTGGTTCCGCAGATTGTGCTCGACAACAGCCCACTGACCGCACGCATCCGCATCTACGATATCCAGCCGCCATTGGCCGCCTACGACATCGGCCTGTTCGCCCTGGAAAAACGCCTCAAGGACCCGCTGATCGCAGCCTTCTGGAATCGCCGCCAGTAAAATCCGGGCAATAAAAAACCCCGCACAAGGCGGGGCTTTTCATGACTGCGATCAGATAGTCAGCACTTTGTCGCCACGGGAAATCCCGGTGACGCCACTGCGCACGGTTTCCAGGATCGAACTGGTACCGATGGCCTGGATGAAGCTGTCCAGCTTGTCGCTGGTGCCCGCCAGCTGAATCGTGTAGACGCTGGAAGTCACGTCGACGATCTGACCGCGGAAGATATCGGTAGTGCGCTTGACCTCGGCGCGCTGGGCACCGGTGGCCTTGACCTTGACCAGCATCAGCTCGCGCTCGATGTGAGCACTTTCCGACAGGTTTACCAGCTTGACCACTTCAATCAGCTTGTTGAGGTTCTTCGTGATCTGCTCGATCACCTCATCGTGGCCGATGGTGGTCAGGGTCAGACGCGACAGGGTCGGGTCCTCGGTCGGAGCAACCGTCAGGCTTTCGATGTTGTAGTTGCGCTGGGAGAAGAGGCCGACCACGCGGGACAGAGCGCCCGGCTCGTTCTCAAGCAGCAGGGAAATGATATGTCGCATGTTCAGGTCCGCTCCGTCTTGCTCAGCCACATGTCGCGCATGGCGCCATCCCGAATCTGCATCGGGTAGACGTGCTCGCTGGAATCGACCTGGATATCAAGGAACACCAGACGGTTCTTCAGCGAGAACGCTTCTTCCATCTTCGCCTTCAGATCCTTCGGATCAGTCACGCGAATGCCGACATGGCCATAAGCCTCGGCCAGCTTGACGAAGTCAGGCAGCGATTCCATGTAGGAGTGCGAGTAACGGCTGTTGTACTGCATGTCCTGCCATTGGCGGACCATACCCAGCGCACCGTTGTTGAGGTTGATGATCTTCACCGGCAGGTCGTACTGCAGGCAGGTGGACAGCTCCTGGATGTTCATCTGGATACTGCCCTCGCCCGTTACGCAAGCGACGTCGGTTTCCGGGAAGCTCAGCTTGATACCCATGGCCGCCGGGAAACCGAAGCCCATGGTGCCCAGGCCGCCAGAGTTGATCCAGCGATTGGGCTTGTTGAAGCGGTAGTACTGTGCCGCGAACATCTGGTGCTGACCCACGTCGGAGGTGACATAGGCGTCGCCCTTGGTCACTTCCCAGAGGGTCTCGATCACACTCTGCGGCTTGATGATGCTGCCGTCGCCCTTGTCGTAGGGGAACAGGTCACCACCAGCACGCCACTCATCAACCTGCTTCCACCATGCAGCGACCGTTTCCTTGTTCGGGGTTTCGCCGATCTCCTTGAGGATGGCAACCATCTCGGACAGCACGCTGTCTACCGGCCCCACGATCGGGATGTCGGCCTTGATGGTCTTGGAGATCGAAGCCGGGTCGATGTCGATATGGATGATCTTGGCGTTCGGGCAGAACTTGGCTGCGCCGTTGATTACGCGGTCATCGAAGCGCGCGCCGACGGCCAGGATCACATCAGAGTGATGCATCGCCAGGTTGGCGGTGTAGCTGCCGTGCATGCCAAGCATGCCAACGAACTGGCGATCGGTTCCCGGGAAGGCACCCAGCCCCATCAGGGTGTTGGTAACCGGCAGGTTGAGCATCTTGGCCAGTTCGGTGAGCTGCTCGGATGCGTTGCCCATGATCACGCCACCGCCTGCGTAGAGGATCGGGCGCTTCGCCGCCAGCAGCATCTCCGCAGCCTTACGGATCTGGCCGGAGTGACCACGAACAGCAGGGCTGTAGGAGCGCAGCTTGACCTTCTTCGGGTAGCTGTATTCGAACTTCTGGGTCGGATCGCCCATGTCCTTCGGAATGTCGACGACCACAGGCCCAGGACGGCCGGATTGCGCGATGTAGAAGGCCTTCTTGATCACCTCAGGGATTTCCGAGGGATGCTTGATGATGAAGCTGTGCTTCACAATCGGGCGGGAAATACCGACCATGTCGGTTTCCTGGAAGGCATCGGTGCCGACCATGTTGCTCGGCACCTGGCCAGACAGGATCACCATCGGAATGGAGTCCATGTAAGCGGTGGCGATACCGGTGACGGCGTTGGTCGCACCTGGGCCGGAGGTCACCAGCACCACACCGGGTTTGCCGGTGGCGCGGGCATAGCCGTCAGCCATATGGGTAGCAGCCTGTTCATGACGGACCAGGATATGGGTCACTTCATTTTCTTTGAACAGGGCATCGTAGATGTGCAGGAGGGCACCGCCCGGGTACCCGTAAATGTACTTAACGCCTTCGTCACGCAGCGAGCGGACGACCATTTCAGCGCCAGATAAAAGCTCCACGTTTATCACCTCTAGAACGCCAGATAACCGCCCGCGACCGGACGGCCTGATTAGGTTTGCCTGCAATCAGCGCGTGAGCGACTGGTGGTCGCCGACTACGTCAGCTACTGACTGAACAAGCATCGGGTCGGCCCCTGAGAGTTGTTGCGGGGCTTTCCCACCCAGCGCGAGGTAACGCGTTGCGGGTGAAACAGGTCGGCGCGGGTATGCACCTCATCGACTGCTACAGCTTCCGACTTGCGGCCGGCCCACTGGAACAGCGAACCTTGGATTCTTCGGATTACCACCGTACAAGTCAAGTAATCCGTTACGGAATCTTGCATGGATTGCTGTGACGCGACGCAGGATCAAGACCCACGGCTTTGGTTATAGTTAGCGGAGGATTCTCCGCCACCAGAAGGAAACCGCATGCACCGCATGATTCTCGCCGGCAGCCTGCTGCTGGCAGTGAGCACGTCCGCCACGGCCGGCCAGGTCTATAAATGGGTCGACGCTCAGGGCATCACCCACTTCGGCGCGCAGCCGCCCGAAGGCCAGCAGGCCACCAGCGTCAACACCTCGGTGCCGAAGCCGCGCCCCGCCCTGCCGCGCTTCGATAGCGAAAACGCCCAGCCGCAGGCGCCACTTCCCGAGAGCGCGCCGGTAGGCGATCAGAAGGCCATTGATGAGAAAGTGAAGGCAGAAGTCGCAACCCAGGAAGCGGAACGTCGCAAGTACTGCGACACCATACGTACCAACCTGGCACAACTACAAAACAACCCGCGCCTTCGCGCAGAGGTCAATGGGGAAGTTCAGCGGCTGACCGAAGAAGAGCGTCAGTCCCGCATCAAGGAAGCCGAGAAGGCAATCGGCGAGAACTGCAACTGAGGCAACGCCTCAGTTCGTCCCACCAATCAACCGGTCGAACGCCCCCAGGGCGTCGAGCAGCCTGCCGACTTCGACGAGCCGCTCCCGGTAAACCTCTTCCGCCATGACGCGGATCCCGGATGCGTGCGGCAACTCCAGGCCATTCTCGAGAATGACCTTCATGCGCGGCAGGAAGATCCACTGAAGCCACTGCTCAAACGCCAGGGTATCGACACAGAACGGTGTCTGGCTGGCAAGTGCTTCCGCACTGGGCGGCGTCTCGACCCACCAGCCCAGCGCACGCAGCTCCCGCTCGATGAGCAGGAGCTGATCAGCCAGGTCAACGCAACGCGGATCCATCAGAGATTGACCTTTGCCTTGTCACGCGCAAGCGCGGCACCGGACGGGTCGCCTTGGCGATCACGGGAACGTGCGATCAAATCCCACAAGCTGGCCTGCAAGGCCGGACGACCATTGGCGTAGGTCAGTGCACGACGAGCGAACTGCTCGGCCTGGGCGGCATCGCCCTGCGCAAGGCGCACTTCGGCCAATCGGTAAAGCACCTGCGGCTCGCGGGGAGCGATACGCTGCGCACGCTCCAGGCTAGCAGCGGCGCCATTGAGGTCGCCGCCGCCCTGTTGCTGCTGGGCAGTGGTCAGCAGCGCCAGCACTGGGCCGTCGAGCTGCTCGTCGGCCGACAGACCGCCTGCGCTGCTCGGGATACCGGTCGGAGCGGCGGGTGCCTGGGTGCTGTAGCTGGGCGAGCTGTAATTGGTTGAGCCATAGCCCGGTGCGCCGGACGCGCCAGGTGCAGTGGCAACTGGTCCGCCGACCATGGGACCAGGGGTGATCCCACCGCTGGTGATACTGCCGCTGATGGGCGCGCTGGATGCCGGAGCGGCGATGGGCGCACCGGAGCTGGCACCCGGTACCATCACAACCACACCGGAGTCTTCGGGGATGCTGCGCGGCGCTGCGGATGCCTGATTGTAGCCGCCGCGATTGGAGGTCCCCTGTTCCAGCTCGGACAGGGGCGCACCGGAGTCGACCACGGGAATGGCGCCTCGCTGCGGGGTAGAACAACCAGCCAGCAAGGCGGCTGCCGCAAGGGCGGGAATCCAGGCTTTACTCACGTTTCATCCTCTCGGTTCATTGCATCCAACCGCGAACCCAGTCCATTACCGAGTCCACGGGTGCTCCAAGGCCGCAAGGCGCGCCTGGGGCGGGTTCGCTGCCACGAATGTACGGCATCTGGACTGCACCGGGGCAGCTCGGGTCAGAACCCTGGCCGCTGTGCGGATCAATCCACGCCTGTGTCACGTTATCCGGCATCGGCATGTCCAGGGGCAGCGGGTCTGCCTTGCGCATGAAGCTGGTCCATACCTGCAACGCACCTGTGGCGCCGGTCAACGGCGTCTTGCCGTTATCATCGCGTCCCAGCCAGACCACCGCCAGGAGGTCCTGACTGAAGCCTGCAAACCAGCTGTCACGCGAGTCGTTCGTCGTGCCCGTTTTGCCAGCCAGTGTCAAGGACGACGGCAACTGGCTATAAACTGAGCGGGCCGTACCTTCGCGCATAACCCGCTGCATCGCATTCTGCACCAGGTAGATGGCGCCCGGATCGAAGCGTTGCTGGATCTGGAAGGGGTAACGCTTGAGCGGCTCACCTTCGGAGGTCAGCACGCTACGAATCGCCCGCAACGGCGTATTGAAACCACCATTGGCCAGCGTCTGGTACATGGTCGCCACTTCCATCGGGCTCAACGCACCTGCGCCGAGCAACATCGAGGGATAAGCCGGCCACTCGCGCGAAACGCCAAGCCTCTCAAGGGTTTTGAGCACATTGGGAACGCCCAGTTCCAAGCCCAGCTTGGCGGTCGACAAGTTGTAGGAGTTGGCCAGCCCCTGGTACAGGTAAATGGTCCCGTGGGCGCGGCGATCATAGTTCTGTGGACGCCACACCTGGCCATCTTGTCCCTTCACCGAGAAGGGCTCGTCAGCGACCCAACTGGTCAGGGTGTACTGACTCGGACGCTCAAGTGCTGTGAGGTAGACAGCTGGCTTGATCAACGAGCCGATGGGGCGTACTGCATCCACGGCGCGATTGAATCCGGCGAAGCGAGGTTGACGGCTACCGATCAGCGCCTGGATTTCACCAGTTTCGGGATTGCTCACGACCATGGCCGACTCAACCTGATCTACGCCCTTGCGCCCAGCCAGACGCTTGAGGGTCTCGTCCAGCGAGGTTTCTGCCTTGGACTGCAGAATAGGGTCGAAGCTGGTGAAAATGCGCAGACCTTCCTCTGTCAGGTCCTCTTCTCGGTAATCCTCGCGCAGCTGGCGCTTCACCAAGTCGAGGAAAGCCGGGTAGGAGCTGTCGGCCAGACTGCCGCGCTTGGATACACCCAGCGGCTTCTCCTTGGCTGCGACGGCTTCCGCTGGCGTGATCACGCCCTGTTCGGCAAGCAAGTCGATCACCAGATTACGACGCTCCAGTGCACGTTCCGGGAAGCGACGGGGGTTGTAATAGGAAGGACCCTTGACCATCCCCACAAGCAGAGCGATCTGATGCACTTTCAATTCAGCCAGGGGCTGACTGAAGAAATACTGGCTGGCGAGGCCAAAACCGTGAATGGCGCGCTGACCATCCTGGCCAAGGAACACCTCGTTGAGGTAGGCCTCCAGGATTTCGCGCTTGTCGTAGTGCAGCTCCAGCAGCACCGCCATCATGGCCTCGGTGGCCTTGCGCGAAATGCTGCGCTCGCTGGTCAGGTAGAAGTTCTTCACCAACTGCTGGGTCAGCGTACTGCCGCCCTGACGCAACTCACCGGCGGTGGCATTGATCCAGAAGGCTCGGGCGATGGACTTGAGGGAAACACCGTGGTGATTGAAGAACTCACGATCCTCCGTCGCTACCAGGGTTTCCACCATATAGGCCGGCACCTGATCCAGCTTGATCAGTACACGGTCTTCATGATGGGCGGGATACAGCCCGCCGATCAGCAGCGGCTCCAGGCGAGTCACCGCAAGGTCGGCGCCACTTGCCTGAGTCAGGCCAGCCACATAGTCGCCGGAAAAACGCACGCGTACCCGCTGCGCCGGCTCGGCACCTTCATAGAACTGGAAGCCACGGGTGTTGAGGTCCACGGCATTGCCGGACACCGAAGCGGCACCCGGGCCGTTGGACACGCTCTCGCGTCGGTAGCCCAGGGCGTCGAGTTCCTTCAGGAAATCGTCCTTGGACAACTTCAGCCCGACGAACAGTTCCAGCGGACGGGCATAGACCTTCGCCGGCACTGTCCAGCGCTTGCCGGAGAATTTCTCCTGCACCACGGCGTCGAGATAGATGGCGAAACCGGCCAGCACTACCAGGCCTACCAGGCCCAGTTTGACGGCCCAGCCCAACCAGGGGCGAAGGCCGCTGGAACGGCGTTTAGAGCGGGATTTGGGAGATCGGGGACGAGTCATGGCGGCGCATTATACGCACTTTGTCCACAGCCAACAGGCACGCCCTGACGGTTTGCAGGGCCGCCCACAGAGGCGATAATGCCGGCCTTCCACAGCGACAGAACAAGGAACGCCCGTGAGCCAGTCCCTGATAGCCGCCCTGCAGAACCCCGCCCTCTACCCCCACTCGGTGGACGGGTTCCAGGTCATCGAGACGCACATCTCCTGGGTGCTGCTGACCGGTAGTTACGTCTACAAGGTGAAGAAGCCTGTGAACTTCGGCTTCCTCGACTTCACCGACCTCGAACGCCGCCGCCACTTCTGCGAGGAAGAACTACGCCTCAACCAGCGCCTGACACGCGACCTCTACCTGGAAGTCCTGCCGATCACCGGCAGCGTCGAGGCTCCCCAGATCAATGGAGACGGCGCGGCCATCGAGTACGTGCTGAAGATGCGCCAGTTTCCCCAGGAAAACCTGCTGAGCGCGTTGCAGGCCCGCGGCGAACTGACCCCTGCCCACGTCGATGCCCTGGCCGGGCAGATCGCCAGTTTCCATCAGGGCGCTCCGCAAGTGGCCATTGACCACCCGCTGGGCACCGCCGATGCGGTGATGATGCCCGTCCGGCAGAACTTCGAGCAGATTCGCCCGTTGCTCAGCGACAAGGCCGACCTGCAACAACTGGATGCGCTCGAAGCCTGGGCCGAGAGCAGCCATGAGCGACTCAAGCCGCTGCTGGCACGACGCAAGCAGGAAGGTTTCATTCGCGAGTGCCACGGTGACATCCACCTGGGCAACGCCACGCTGATCAACGGTGAAGTCGTGCTTTTCGACTGCATCGAGTTCAACGAACCCTTCCGCTTCACCGACGTCTACGCCGACATCGGCTTCATCGCCATGGACCTTGAAGACCGAGGCCTCAAGTCCCTTTCCCGCCGACTGGTCAGCCAGTATCTGGAACACAGCGGCGACTACGAGGGCCTGGAGTTGCTCAACTTCTACAAGGCCTACCGCGCACTGGTTCGCGCCAAGATCGCCCTGTTCAGCCTGGCGCACCAGGCCGATGCGGTGCAGAAGGCCGCCACCATTCGCCAGTACCGCAACTATGCGGGCCTCGCGGAAAGCTACAGCGCCATCCCCTCGCCCTTCCTGGCCATCACCAGTGGCGTGTCCGCCTCCGGCAAGAGCCACGTCGCGTTGCGTCTGGTGGAATCCCTGGGCGCTATCCGCCTGCGTTCGGACGTCGAACGCAAGCGCCTGTTCGGCGAACAGCAATCGGGGGCGCAAGGGCTGCAGGATGGCATCTACAACGCAGACGCGAGCCAGGCGACCTACGAGCGCCTCAACGAACTGGCGCGCGTGATCCTGCATGCCGGCTTCCCGGTAGTAATGGATGCCACCTTCCTGAAACGGGACCAGCGCAAGGCCGCCCGCCAGGTTGCTGAGGAGACCGGAACACCGTTCCTGATCCTCGACTGCCACGCGCCGGAGGCGGTGATCGAAGCTTGGCTGGAACAGCGCCAGACCGAGGGCAATGACCCGTCCGACGCCACCATGGACGTGGTGCGCGCGCAACTGCTGAGCCGCGAACCGCTGGATACCGTCGAGCAGGCGCAGAGCAAGCGGATCGATACCGATCAGGCCGCCAGCCTCGACGGTCTGGTGGAGCTCATCCGCCAGCACCTGCCGGGCGTCTGACCGCACCCTCTCCACGCCGGGCAACATCTGCCGCGGCTTCTATACTGCCGGCTGGGTCGCACTCAGCCGGCAGCTGCAATTTCCCCCTGCTGGTACCCCAGCAGCCGCTTGAAACCTGCGCCGGGAAAAGCGTCCCACTCTATCGTCAGCAGTGATCGTTTTCCGTGCAGGGAGTGCACGAGGATTGAGCGATAGCACAAGGCTACGCCCCGCGATTGGCCGCTACACTTATCCATAGCCCCTCTCGTGCCATTCCATCGCAAGGAGGCTCGATGAACGACGAACTGCAACACATGAAGAATCTGGGCAAGACTTCAGCACAGTGGCTGCATGCCGTCGGCATCCACAGCGCCTCCGACTTGCGCAGACTAGGCGCCGTGAGTGCCTATAAAGCTGTCCGGGCACGGGGTTTCCGGGCCTCCAAGGTCCTGCTCTATGCTATCGAGGGTGCCCTGCTGGACATCCACTGGAACGACCTACCACCCGGCCACAAGGCAGAGCTGAACCACCAACTGGATACTTCGGCCGCCCACAACAAGAGCTAGCTCACAACCTCCACCAAGAGAGATTTACGAGCCGGTCACAGGTCCCTATTGTTTCAGGGACCTTCGTGTGCGACGCCATTCCAGACAGTTCAAGGAATTACTGCCATGTACCTACTCGGGGAGCAACCGGCCTACGCCGACCTGCTGATCAACAGACTGCAAAGCATCCCCGGGCAGTTGCTCGACGGGCTTGAACCCAGCGGCCCCGCACTGCGACTGGACCAGGTCGAAGACCTTTCACCGCTGATGCCAGGCAACCAACTGTTCCTGATCGAGAACGGTCTGATCCACGCCATCGTCGACGAGCGCCCGCTTTTCTATCTCCAGGAGGGCGACCTTATCGGCCTGCGCCAGGGCATCGATCTGCCATCCTGCCGCTATAACAGCGACGAACCCATCAGCCTGCTGCCGTTCAGCCGCAGCGAAGTGTTCAAGCACATCTACGGCAACGAGAAGCGCCAGGAACTGTTCATCCAGTACCTGGTAGGCCACACCGCCCTGCTTTCGGATGCCGTGGCGCGCCTGAAACAACCGGACGTGCGCCCGTCGACCGGTTTCCAACACTTCTCCGCTGGCGAGGAACTGATTCACCAAGGCGACGAAGCCGACCACGTCTTCATCATCATCGAAGGCCATGCGGAAGCCTTCGTCGACGGGCAAAAAGTAGGCGACGTGCAGAAAGATGAAATCTTCGGCGCCATGGCCGTTTTCACCCGCGAACGCCGCAGCGCCACCGTAGTGGCGAGCGAGGCATGCACCGTGATGGTGATTCCCAAGGAGCAGTTCCTCAGCCTGATGCAGAGCAATCCGCGTATAGCCCATAGCCTTATCGAGAGCATGGCGCGCCGCATCGACCTGCTGAACAAGGAAGTCACCCAGCTTCGGCTGTCATCCGAGCGGAACTGATGCAGATAGCAGAAACCCCGGCGAAGGCCGGGGTTTCTGCTTTTGGAGCGGGAGGAATCAGCTTGCGAAGAAAACCCGGAATCCACGCTTGACACGAAAATGATAATCGTTATTATTACAGCAACTGGTCGCGAGATCAGCCGGTAAGCTGGGATTCCAAGCAGTCGGACTCTTCAGATTATCTCCTCATCAGGCTAATCACGGTTTTCGACCCGGCAAATTGCCGGGTCTTTTTTTGCCCGCGACTTTTATCCGACGCGCCTCAGCGTGCCGGTGCCATCTGCTTCTTCAGGTTGGCGCAATGATCGATAGGTGGGAGCGCCGCGGTGTACCAGACGTAGTCGGCAGCGCCCTGCCCCACTGGCTTACCCACCTCGGAGAGGACCAGTACCGCATTGCCATCAGCCTTGCCCAGGTCAGCCAGATGCAGGGGCACGCCCAGATCGCGGCGCACATGGAACGCCCCAGCGAACAACATGGCCGGAGCAGGCGCCGCCAGCAGCCTCTCGGCCATGCGGCGGTCACGTTGCTGCTGCACCGCCAGCATCGCCGGCGTCTGCGATTCAGGCAGCATGCCGCAGTGCGATTCGCGAATCTGCTCCAGTAGCGGTCCACGTACGGAATCAGCAGTGGATAACTTGCCTTTCAGGACCGGGCGATCCTTATAGATGCGCTTGATTTCGCTGCGATCGAGGTTTGCCGCCAGCAGCGGATAGGGCTGCATCAGGGCATGCTGGACAATCGGACCGTACAGCTCCCAACTCCAGTTCTTCTGCCAGGCCAGCGCCTGAGGCAAATCGCTGGGCAACGGCCCCCGGCGCACGGCATCGATCTTGGCCTGCTGTTCGGGTTCGAGCATCTCCAGCAGCAGGCCGCCCTGTTCACGACGAGTTTCAAGAGCCCGCAGCAACCAAAGCTGCAGGGCATGGTGATCCGGATTGTCATGCTGCTCGCCAACCAGCACGCGCGGCTGTGCAGCGAGTCGCTCGACCAGTTGCTCCGGCGTCAATTGCTCCCCGGTGTTCAGGTCACGGATAACACCCAGTTCCGGTCGATTTCGCCCCTCGGGGCTCTGCCAGGCTGGCGGCGGTGGCAGGGTCTGGCAGGCAGCCAGCAAGCTGCAGAGAACAAGCAGGAAAACACGCATGGAAGATCCTTGTTTGATTCAGCGAGCAACAATCAGGGGATGGCCCCGCTCAGGATGGCGCTGCACCAGCACTTCAAGGCCGAATACTGCCTTGAGCGGTTCGGCCTGGAGCACCTGCTCCGGCGAGCCCAGCACATGGGGACGACCGTCGGCGAGCAGTAGCAGGCGATCGCAGTAGCGCGCGGCCAGATTCAGATCATGAAGGATCACCAGCACCGCCACGCCGCGCTCGGCAAAGGTCCGCACAGCCTGCAGGGTCGTGTGCTGGTGCAAGGGATCGAGTGCCGAAGTGGGTTCGTCCAGTAACAGTATCTGCCCGGCACTTCCTGGCCAGAGCTGCGCCAGAACCCGAGCCAGGTGCACCCGCTGGCGCTCGCCTCCGGACAGCGCCACATAGCTGCGACCTGCAAGGTGGCTGGCATCCGCTGCCTCCAAGGCCTGCGCGACTACCTCGGCATCTCGTTCCCGCCCGGTGTCGTGAGGCATGCGTCCCATGGCCACGACTTCTTCGACACGAAACGCGAAGCTCAGCGTCGAGCTTTGCGGCAACACCGCAAGACGCCGAGCACGCTGCGGGCCGCTCCAGTCCGCGAGCGCACGATCATCGAGACTTACTCGCCCTCCCGCGGCCGACACCTCGCCGCAAAGGGCAGCGAGCAGCGTGCTCTTGCCCGCTCCGTTGGGTCCGAGCACACCCAGCACCTCGCCAGGCTGCAGCTCCAGGTCAATGCCCGTCAGCACTTGTTTGCCGCCGCGCAGCACGTCCAGCCGTTCAACGCGCAGCATCAGCTACGACCTCGCACCAGCAGATAAAGGAAGAACGGCGCGCCGATCAGCGCCGTGACGATACCGATGGGCAACTCTGCCGGCGCCAGCACCAGGCGCGCAGCCAGGTCCGCCAGCAGCATCAGGCTGGCCCCGGCCAATGCCGAGGCTGGCAGCAGGACGCGGTGATCGGGCCCCGAAACCAGGCGCACCAGGTGCGGCACGACCAGGCCGATGAAGCCGATCAGGCCGGCCGCCGCCACCGCGGCACCTACGCCAAGGGCGGTGCAGAACACCAGCTCGCGCTTCAGGCGCTCCACATCGAACCCCAGGTGACGGGCCTCAGACTCGCCCAGCAACATGGCATTCAGCGCCTTGGCCCTGCGCGGAAGCCAGACGATGACAAACACAGTGACGATGAGCAGCGGCCACAGCCGCGAGTAGCTGGCGCCATTGAGGCTGCCCATGTTCCAGAAGGTCAGGCTGCGCAGGGTGGCGTCGTCGGCCAGGTAGGTAAACAGGCCTATCACCGCGCCGGCCAACGCCGTCAGGGCGATGCCTGCGAGCAGCATGGTGGCCACACTGGTCTGACCATCGCGACGTCCCAGGCGATAGACCAGCACCGTCACTCCCAAGCCGCCGGCAAAGGCGCACATGGATAGCAGATAGGGCGCGAATGCATCCGGCAATCCACCCAGCGCAGAACCTCCGACGATGGCGGCGGCGCCCCCCAAAGCGGCGCCACTGGAAACCCCAACCAACCCAGGGTCCGCCAGCGGATTGCGGAACAGGCCTTGCATCGCGACACCAGACAAAGCCAGCACCGCACCCACCGCCAGGCCGAGCAAGGCGCGCGGCAGACGGATCTGGCCAACGATCAGCTCAGCCTGCTCGAGACCCTGAGCGGAAAACGGCAGGCCAGCCATGCGCAGGGCCGCGCGCAGGGTGTCGCCCAGCGGCAGGCTGACTGGACCTAGCGCCAGCGACAACCAGAGTGCCAGGAACAGCAGAACGCCCAGGGCAATGAACAATGGGCGGGAAGGGACAGACGCGATCATGGTTGGCTCAGGCTTTTCTCGGTAAGGGCCGGAGCCGAAGGATAGAAGCCTGCGGAAAGCGCAGCCATGCCATCAGGCAGGCGTGGACCCAGCCCGCCCACCAGCAAGGTCGGATCGAGGCTGAGCAGGCGGCCCTCACGAGCGGCACGGGTCGCAGCCAGGGCCGGATTCTGCTTGAGCAGCGCCTCGCGGGCGGCATCACCTTCCAGGCGGCGATCAGCGATCACCACTACGTCCGGGTCCAGCGCAGCAAGCGCTTCATTGGAAATCGCCTTGTAACCCTGATGATCGGCAAGGTTCTGCCCACCGGCACGCTCAATCAGCCACGCTGCGGCCGTGTCCTTGCCGCCCGCCATCGGGCTGCTACCGGAATGCCCCAGCAGGAAAAGTACCCGTGGCGACCTCTGTGTCTGCTGTGCCTTGGCGACCCAGTCAGCCTGGCGCTGCAGTCGCTGGCGGTAATCTGCAAGGGCCCTGGCGGCACGAGCCTCATTGCCCAGCAGGCTACCGATCAGCTTGAGATTCTTTTCAAGGGTGGAGAGGTCGGGAGTGGACTGCAGGCGCTCGATACGCACCCCGGCCGTGCTGATTTGCGCCAGCACCGGCGGAGGCCCCATCTCCTCGGTACCTACCAGGATGTCTGGACGGAGCGAGAGTATGCCCTCCGCCGCCAACTGTCGCTGATAGCCGATGCTGGGAAGGCTTTTCAGTGCCTCTGGATGCTGACTGGTGGTGTCCACGCCCACGAGCTTTTCCTGCCCACCCAGTACCACCACCCACTCGCTGACGGAACCACCGGCGCTGACCCAGCGCTGGGGCAAGGCCCCGGCCGCAGCGGCCTGGTGAGAAAGCAGGATGCCTGCGCAAAGGCTGGCCAGACCGACAACTAGACGCATCGAAAACAACTCCATCGCTGAATGCGGGAAACGCCAACGCCCTGTTAAAACAGGGCGTTGGCCTGGATCTGGGCGCCGTGCTCCCCTGGATGCTCGACCTCAGAGTGCCGGCGCGGCTTCCGCCAGCGCTCGCCAGTCGTCACGCTCAGGAATACCGGGTTTGCGCGCGCCGAACAATTGCACAACCAATTGTCCTTCGGCATCGAAGGCCTCCCAGCTGGTGATCACGCCATCGGTGCTGGGTTTGCGCACACGCCACAGTTCGGTCACGCCGGCGGTTTGCAGGTGCAGGTTGAACTCCGGATCGAGAACATTGAACCAGGTGTCCAGCCACTTCAGGTTGCTAACCGGGCCGCTGTGAATCTGGATGCAGTGGCGGTTTCCAACGAACACCATGATCGGCACTTCACGCGTACCGGCTTCTTCCAGCAGGCGCGGCAACTCGACGGTGTCCAACTGCTCGGCCCACTCAGTACCGGCCAGACGCAGCGCCTGGGTACGCTCGGCTCCATGCTTTTTCAGCAGAGCGAAGAAGTGGTGAGTGTCCTTCAGCGCTGCCCAGCCGTCGCGCAGGGCGTCGACATCGATCTCGGCATCGGGCTTGGCCTGCACCTGTTCTGGCTGCGGGTGCAGATCGATCTCGTCGCTTTGCTCCTCAGCACGGAAGCGCTCCACCAGCGGCTCCCAGGCGGCCAGCTCACTGTCGTCAGTGAGGAAGACCTTATGCACGGCAGTGCCTTGCTGATCGAAGATCTGCACGCTGCGCCGGGTACCACGCGGGGATTCCTCAGCCACGGCGAAAACGCTGGCCCAGCCGCTCATGAAGAGGCGCAGGTCGATATCGGCGGATACCACCAAGCCCATCTGGCCGTTAGCCATGACCGAGACTTCGCGGTAGTAGCCCTTGCGCTCATGCACGCAATGCTCGTTGCGGGTCAGCGCCATGATGTAGCCAAGCTCGCCCAGGGCCGGCAGCAGGCCTGCCCAGTCCGGACGCAGGCGCACGGTATCGACGCCGAGGCGACTGGCAGTCAGTTCGGCCTCGCTCACGGACAGGAGCTGGGCGGCATCGCGGGCGCGCAGTCGCGGCTGCTCGGATCGCAGCGTCTGCCATGCCTGGTAGAGAGGAGAAGCCGGGCTGGTGGTCGAAGTTTGCAGGCTCATCTGAAGCTCCTTGTGATTCAGCGACTCGCCGAAAGGGCGAACTCAATGGGAATGTGCACGCGGCTAGGCACTGGCTGGCCATTCTGGGTTTCGGCGCGGAAGCGCCACGCAGCTACCGCATCCATGGCCGATCTATCAAGGCTCTCCACTCCAGAGGAGCGAAGGAGCCGTATCTCGCGAAGCAGGCCTTTCTCGTCCAACCGCACCTCGACCAGGACAAGGCCCTGCTGGTTACGACGCCGGGCCTGAGCCGGATAAATCGGAGGTTTGGGCGACGTGAGGAACGAAGGTTCACGACTGAAAACCTCGGTGACGACCGGCTTGGCCGTTGCCGCGGGGGCACTGGCAGCGGCTGACGACTCGGAATGACTGAGTGCCGGGCTCGCCGCCACGGCCTGCGGTTGCGCTGGTGCAACGGCTTTGGCTTTTGCGGATTCGACTGGCGCTACAGGCTTGGCAGGTGTCGGGCGCGGCTTGCTCGCCAACACAGGCTTGGATACTGGCCGCTGGACCTTCACCGACTGCGCTGGCTTGGAAGGGAGCACCGGCCGGCGCATTACCGAGGCAAGAGGTTGAACAGGCGCGGGGGCAGGCTCGGGGCTGACCAGCCGGACCATCATCGGCGCAGACGACTGCAATGCCATGCCCGGCTCTTCCTGCAGGTCATGCAGGAGCCAACCCGCGACAAAGTGCAGGGCCAGGACAATCGAAAAGCAGAACAGGAAGCGCGGCATCGCAACGGTCAATTTCTAAATACGAATGCATTTGATTATTATTTGAATTTATCTGTCAACGCCATTATGGTTCTGCACCGATATCAACCTGCGATCACCAGTAAGACCTGACGAACGAGCCCCGAGAAAGGCGGAAAAAATCGCTGGAAACGGATGCCACCACGCCGGAAAGCCACGGCGTTTCCCAGTCAGGGGACTAGTACGCCTTGCTAACAGGAGCCTTGCCATGCCGTTGCGTCCTCCCTTTGCCCGCCGTACCGGGCTAGCCCTGATGCTGCTCTGCCCCTCCCTCGTACTGGCAGCCGAAAAGGCCGCAACTCAGTTCGACACCATGACGGTGACGGCCACCCGCAGCGAGCAGCGCCTCGATGAGGTCCCCAGCACGGTTTCGGTTCAGACCGAGCGCGACATCGACCATAAGAATGTGAACAACATTCGCGACCTGGTGCGCTACGAGCCGGGGGTTTCGGTGAGCGGTACCGGTAGCCGCTTCGGCCTGTCCGGTTTCACCATTCGCGGCATCGGCGGCAACCGCGTGCTGACCCAAGTGGATGGCGTGTCCGTACCGGACGCTTTCAACTTCGGCCCCTTCCTGAATGCCCAGCGCAATTACATCGACCCGGATATCGTCAAGCAGGTGGAAATCATCCGTGGCCCGGCGTCCTCGCTGTACGGCAGCGATGCCATCGGTGGTGCGGTGAGCTTCCTGACCAAGGATGCCGCCGACTATCTGGATGAAGGCGATGACGCCTACGCCCGCCTGAAGACCGGCTACAGCAGCGCCGACAACAGCTGGCTGCGCAGCGCGACCTTCGCCGGCCGCCAGGGCGTGGTTGATGGCTTGCTTCATCTGGGCCGTCGCAGTGGCGACGAAGTCGAGACCTTCGGTGGTCGTGGCGGTACTGGCGCCGGCCGCGAGGAAGCGAACCCGCAGGACTTCACCACCGACAACCTGCTGGCCAAGATCGGCTGGAACTATGCAGGCAACGATCGCCTGCAACTGAGTTACGAGCGCTTCCAGGACGACGTGGACACCCGTGTACTCAGCGAAGCCTCGACCCTGACTTCCACGTCCCTCGGCGGCGGCATGTTCAGCAACGCCCTGATCGCGGCGAGCAATGCCACTGACAGCACCGACCGCGAGCGCATCAGCCTGGAACACCAACTGGAGCTGGATACCGTCTTTGCCGATCAACTGAAGTGGCAGCTCAATCACCAGGACAGCAAGATTCGTCAGCAGACCGATCAGAGCCGCTACAGCTGGGTAGCCTTCAACCGCAACCCGACGCCGCCGGCCTCGGCCTTCGAACGCCTGCGCACCCGTGACTCGACCTACGAAGAGAAGCTCTGGTCATTCAACGGCCAGCTCGACAAGAACTTCGCCATCGGCGATACCCAGCACCATCTGATCTACGGCGTCGATCTCAAGCGCCTGGAAAGCAGCGACCTGCGCAAGGGCAATGAGATTCGCGTCAGCACTGGCCAGCCCCTGCCACCGGCCTTCGGCGCGGAAACCTTCCCGCTGAGCGACTTCCCCGATCCGGTCACGCACGAATACGCCCTGCTCGTCCAGGACAGCATCGAGATCGGCCGCTGGACTCTGCTGCCGGGCCTGCGCTACGACTACTACGAACTCAAGCCCGACGTGACCGCGGAATACCTGAACAGCAATCCGGTGAACCGCAACCCCTCCGACTTCAGCGACAACCAACTCTCGCCCAAGCTCGGTGTCACCTACCGCCTGGACGACGCCCACAGCATTTACGGTCAGTACGCTGCAGGCTTCAAGGCGCCGGAACCTGTGGATATCTTCGGCGAGTTCGTCAACGCCGGGATGGGCTACCAGACCATCGCCAACACCAGCCTGAAGCCGGAAACCAGCGACAGCTACGAGATCGGCCTGCGTGGCAAATACGACGTCGGCGGTTTCGGCGTGGCGGTGTTCTACAACCGCTACGAGGACTTCATCGACCAGGTGACCATCCCCGACCCGACCGGCAACAACCTGCTTACCTTCCAGTCGCAGAATCTAAACAAGGTGACCATTCGTGGCGCCGAAGCGAAAGGCGAGCTGTTCCTCAACCAATTCGGCCTACCCACCGGCACCCGCCTTATCGGTTCCATCGCCTATGCACGGGGCAAGAACGAGGAAACCGGCGAGCCGATCAACAGCATCGACCCGCTCAAGGCGGTCATTGGCCTGGGTTATGCCGAGCCGACCGGAAAGTTCGGTGGCGAACTGGCCTGGACCCTGGTCAAGGGCAAGGACCGCATCGACCAGACGAACAACGCCAGTCTGCGCATCACCGAGCAGTTCGCCACGCCTGGCTACGGCACCCTGGACCTGAACACCTGGTGGCAGGTTACCGACGCCTTCTCGGTCAACGCCGGCCTGTTCAACCTGACCGACAAGGAATACTGGCAGTGGGGCGACGTCCAGGGCCTGGACGCCAGCAGCCGCAGCCTCGGTCGCTACACCCAGCCGGGGCGCAACGCATCGGTCAACCTGGTCTGGGAAATCTAAGAACCGGTTTACGATTTTGCGAGCTAGCGAGGAACAAGGCGAAAAAGGCTGAGGAGGCGGAGTTTACGGCCTGTAAATGAGCATTCAGAAGCCATTTTCAACACAGTCACTGCGACGCGCTGCAGATCGTGAATGGGCTCTATCCCGCTTCAGCACAAGGACGTGCCCCTCTTGGCAATCCACAGCGGCGCGCGATAATGCGTGCCTGCTGTGGAGAAGCCGATGATCCTTCTTTGTCGCCCCGACGAACTGCCTGAAGGCCAGAGCCGGGGCTTTGTCGTTGATGGCCTGAATATCCTGCTGGTGCGCCGGAATGGGCAGACCCATGCCTACGAGAACCGCTGCCCGCACCGGGGAATTCCTCTGGAATGGACGCCGGACCAGTTTCTCGACCACAGCGGCAGCCTCATCCAATGCGCTACCCATGGCGCACTGTTCCTGATCGAGTCCGGCGAATGCGTCACGGGCCCCTGTGTCGGCGAGGTACTGGAGCCGGTGGGCATTTTCGAAGATGCCGACGGCATCTGGCTGCTGGACGCAGCCTGAGGCTCAGATCCTCACATCAAGACGGCGGCAGACGCGCACCTCTTCCGGCGTCAGTTCGACACCGTAGGCCAGCACTTCGACGCCGGCAGAAACGGCCTCACGCAGGGCCGCCGAATAAGCCGGATCGATTTCTTCGGCCGGGCGCACTGCATCGATACCCGAGAGGTTCACGCAATACAACTGCACGGCCCGCACGCCATCACGGGCGAGCGCAGCCAGTTCGCGCAGGTGCTTGCTGCCCCTCGTGGTCACTGCATCGGGAAAAGCGGCGACCGACGTGCCGTCGAACCCCAGCGTGACACTCTTCACTTCGATGAAGGCCGGCCCCGCAGCGAAGTCCAAGCGGAAGTCGGCACGGCTGTTTTCCTGCCCGTAGGCTACTTCGCGCCTGAGGCTGGAGAAACCCGCAAGTTCCTTGATCACGCCCGTCTGCAATGCCTCTTCCACCAATGCATTGGCGCGGGCAGTGTTGACGCAGGCCAGACGCCCCTGTGGCGTCTCGGCGATTTCCCAGGTACCGGGCAGCTTGCGCTTGGGATCGTTGGAGCGACTGAACCATACCCGGCAGCCCTCGCTCATGCAGTTCAGCATCGAGCCGGTATTGGGGCAGTGGATAGTCAATTGCTCCCCCGAAGCGGTCTCGATGTCCGCGAGGAAGCGCTTGTAACGCTTGAGCAGCCTGCCCACTTCCAGGGTCGGGGCGAACTTCATTGGCCCGCCCAGGTCTTCAAGCCGCGCGCCAGGCGCTGCACCGCCTCGTCCAGGCGCGGCAGGCTCTGCGTATAGGCAAAGCGCACATGGTGACCGGCCTGATAGCGGCCGAAATCCAGACCTGGGGTGAAGGCCAGGTGCTCGGTTTCGATGAAGTGCCTACAGAAGGCATAGGCATCGCCGCCAAAGGCGGAAATATCCGCGTACAGATAGAAGGCGCCTTCTGGCTCGACTGCGATGCGGAAACCCAGTTCACGCAGGGCTGGCAGCAGGAAGTCGCGACGGCGAGCGAACTCTTCGCGGCGCTGTTCGAAGATTTCCAATGTGCGCGGCTCGAAGCAAGCCAGAGCCGCATACTGCGCCATAGAAGGCGCACTGATGTAGAGGTTCTGCGCCAGCTTCTCCAGTTCGGGCACGGCATCGGCAGGCGCCACCAGCCAGCCAAGACGCCAGCCGGTCATGCCGAAGTACTTGGAAAAGCTGTTCAGCACGAAGGCGTCATCATCCACTTCCAGCACGCTGCTGGCGTCCATCCCGTAGGTCAGGCCGTGGTAGATCTCGTCCACCACCAGGTGGCCACCGCGGGCCCTGAGGGTCTGCGACAGCGCGGCCAGGTCATCGAGGTGCAGCACGGTGCCCGTGGGATTGGCCGGCGAGGCGACCAACGCCCCCACGCTGTCGGCGTCCCAGTGCCGCTCGACCAGTTGCGGGGTCAGCTGATAGCGGGTTTCCGGCCCGACCGGCACCAGTTGTGCGCCCCCCTCCACAAGACGGAGGAAGTGGCGGTTGCAAGGATAGCCGGGGTCGGCCAGCAGCCAGTGCTTGCCCGGGTCCACCAGCAGGCTGCTGGCCAGCAGCAAGGCGCCCGAGCCACCGGGGGTGATGAGAATGCGATCTGGGTCTATGTTCAACCGATAGCGCGATGCGTAGAAGCCGGCGATAGCTTCGCGCAGTTGCGGCAATCCGCGAGCGGCGGTGTAACGGGTATGCCCGGCGGCCAAGGCGGCCTGTCCGGCCTGGATGATGGGTTCGGCGGTGGTGAAGTCCGGCTCGCCGATTTCCAGGTGGATCACATCATGACCCGCCGCCTGGAGTTCGTTGGCGCGAGCCAACAGGGCCATGACATGGAAGGGTTCGATGGCGCGGCTGCGTGCACTGTAGGACTGGGCCATTGGCCTTCCTTTATTAAGGCAAAGAGAGGATTCTAACCAATGGTCCCTGGACGCTGCAGCATGTACGACGCCGGGGAGTGGCGTACCCGGATTTGATCTGGTAAGTTCGCCCGCTTGCAGCCGCAGGGCCGGCACCGCCGGCGATGGACCATAATCCTGCGCAATGGATTAAGAAAGTGAGAGGCGGCCATCCATGCCCACCAATGCAAAACAACAGAACAGCCAGTTGATTCGTGGCTTCGTGCCCTACCAAGAGACCAAGGGCGAGGAGTACATGAGCGACCGCATGCGTGCTCACTTCACCAACATCCTCAACAAGTGGAAGCTGGAGTTGATGGAAGAGGTGGATCGTACCGTGCACCACATGCAGGACGAAGCTGCCAACTTCCCCGACCCGGCCGACCGCGCCAGCCAGGAAGAAGAATTCAGCCTGGAACTGCGCGCCCGTGACCGTGAGCGCAAGTTGATCAAGAAGATCGACGAGACTCTCCAGCTGATCGAAGACAACGATTACGGCTGGTGCGACTCTTGCGGCGTCGAGATCGGCATTCGCCGTCTGGAAGCCCGCCCCACCGCCACTCTCTGCATCGACTGCAAGACCCTGGCGGAGATCAAGGAAAAGCAGCTCGGCTCCTGATGCCGATACGGGGCGCCAATGGCGCCCCGTTGCTTTGTCCGCAACATGATGTCCCCTGCCTATATCGGGCGTTTCGCCCCAACGCCCAGCGGCTATCTGCATTTTGGTTCGCTGGTCGCCGCCCTCGCCTCCTACCTCGATGCCCGCTCAGTCGGCGGTCGCTGGTTGCTGCGCATGGAAGACCTTGACCCTCCGCGCGAGGTGGAAGGTGCCCAGGCGGCAATCCTCCGAACCCTGGAAACCTACGGCTTTGAATGGGACGGCGAAATGGTGCGCCAAAGCGATCGCCAAGAGGCTTACGCCAAGGTCATCGACCGTCTCTATGAGATGGGGCTTGCCTATGCCTGCACCTGTTCACGCAAGCAGCTGGAGGGCCACCTGGGCATTTATCCGGGCTCGTGTCGCAACGCCCAGCATCCCCCGCACGATGCCGCCATACGCATCCGTGTACCGGAGTTGGAATACCACTTCGTAGACCGCGTCCAGGGCGAATACCGGCAACACCTGGGCCGGGAAGTGGGCGACTTCGTCATCCGCCGCCGCGACGGTCTCTACGCCTATCAATTGGCCGTAGTGCTGGACGATGCCTGGCAAGGCATTACGGACATTGTCCGCGGCGCCGACCTGCTGGATTCCACGCCGCGCCAGCTCTATCTGCAGGAGCTGCTCGGGCTCAGCCAGCCACGCTATCTGCATGTGCCCCTGATCATCCAGCCGGATGGGCACAAGCTGGGCAAGTCCTATCGTTCTCCGCCACTGCCAGCCGACAGTGCCGGACCGCTACTGGCACGCGCGCTGCGCACCCTCGGCCAGGAGCCGCCGGCTGAACTGGCCGATGGCAGCCCCCGCGAAGCACTGGACTGGGGGATCGCCCACTGGGATGCCACGCGCATACCGCGTTGCCGAACACTGGCCGAAACACAGCTGCGCTAGCCACTCGCCGCCGTACCGGGCATTCGCTACCATCGCGACAGACACGACGAGAATTGCGGCATGTACATCTATCGACTGGTCCTGCTCCTGGTGGTGGGAATCTACCTGTTCTCCCCCGCCATCATGGATTGGTGGATCGACCCCAACGGCGCCTGGTACCGCCCCTACCTGCTGTGGCTGATCCTGATCGTGGTGACCTTCATTCTGCAGAGTCAACGCGATGCTGATGAGCTTTAGCCTCACCCAGCTGATCCTGATCAGCGCTGCCTACCTACTGGCCCTGTTCGGCGTGGCCTGGCTCAGTGACCGGGGCTTCGTCCCGCGCTGGATCATCCGCCACCCGCTGACCTACACCCTGTCCCTGGGTGTGTACGCCAGCGCCTGGGCCTTCTACGGCACCGTTGGGTTGGCCTACCAGTACGGCTACGGTTTCCTCGCCAGCTACCTCGGCGTTTCGGGTGCCTTTTTGCTGGCCCCTGTATTGCTCTATCCGATTCTGCGAATCACGCGCACCTACCAGCTTTCGTCCCTGGCCGACCTCTTCGCCTTCCGCTTCCGCAGCACCTGGGCCGGCGCGCTCACTACGGTGATCATGATCATCGGCGTACTGCCACTTCTGGCTCTGCAAATCCAGGCGGTAGCCGACTCCATCGGCATCCTCACCCGCGAACCGGTGCACAATCGCGTCGCCTTCAGCTTCTGCGCCCTGATCACGCTGTTCACCATTCTCTTCGGAGCACGCCACATCGCCACCCGCGAGAAGCACGCTGGCCTGGTGTTTGCCATCGCCTTCGAATCGGTGGTCAAGCTGGTGGCCCTGGGTGGTATCGGCTTCTACGCGCTCTATGGCGTCTTCGGCGGCCCGCGCGAACTGGAGTTGTGGTTGCTGCAGAATCAGGCAGCCCTCTCCACCCTGCACACGCCTTTGCAGGAAGGTCCGTGGCGCACGCTGCTGCTGGTGTTCTTCGCTTCGGCGATCGTCATGCCGCACATGTACCACATGACTTTCACCGAGAATATCAACCCACGCGCCATGGTCAGCGCGAGTTGGGGCCTTCCCCTCTTCCTGCTGCTGATGAGCCTGGCCATTCCGTTGATTCTCTGGGCCGGCCTCAAGCTTGGAGCCACCACCAACCCTGAATACTTCACCCTCGGTCTCGGTATCGCAGTCGATAACCCGGCGCTGGCCCTGCTCGCCTATGTCGGCGGACTGTCGGCGGCCAGTGGCCTGATCATAGTGCTTACCCTGGCGCTCTCCGGGATGGCCCTGAACCACCTGGTGCTACCGCTCTACCAGCCACCGGCAGAAGGCAACATCTACCGCTGGCTGAAGTGGACCCGCCGCGCGCTGATCGCCTTCATCATCATGGCCGGCTACGGCTTCTACCTGCTGCTGGGCGCCGAGCAGGACCTGTCAAACCTTGGCATCGTCGCCTTCGTCGCCACCCTGCAGTTCCTGCCTGGTGCGCTTTCGGTGCTCTACTGGCCGACCGCCAACCGCCGTGGCTTCATCGCTGGCCTGCTGGCGGGCTTCATCGTCTGGCTGTTCGCCATGCTGTTGCCACTGGTGGGCAACCTGCAAGGCGTGTACCTGCCGCTGTTCAATGCCATCTACGTCCTGGACGACACCAGTTGGCACATCGCAGCGATCGCCTCCCTGGCGGCCAACGTGCTGATCTTCACCCTGGTCTCGCTCTTCACCGAAGCCAGTCCGGAAGAGATCAGCGCCGCTGAAGCCTGCACCGTGGACAACGTGCGTCGCCCACAACGCCGCGAACTGGTGGCCAGCTCGCCGCAGGAGTTCGCCAGCCAACTGGCCAAGCCGCTGGGCGCCAAGACAGCACAGAAGGAAGTGGAACAGGCGCTGCGCGACCTGCACCTGCCCTTCGACGAACGTCGCCCCTACGCCCTGCGTCGCCTGCGCGACCGCATCGAAGCCAACCTCTCCGGCCTGATGGGGCCGAGCGTTGCCCAGGACATGGTGGAAACTTTCCTGCCCTACAAATCGGGCAGCGAAGGCTACGTCACTGAAGACATCCATTTCATCGAAAGCCGGCTGGAGGACTATCACTCGCGCCTCACGGGCCTGGCCGCCGAGCTGGACGCCCTGCGCCGCTACCACCGTCAGACCTTGCAAGAACTGCCCATGGGCGTCTGCTCACTGGCCAAGGACCAGGAGATCCTGATGTGGAACCGAGCCATGGAGGAACTGACCGAAATCCCCGCGCAACGCGTCGTCGGATCACGCCTGTCCACCATCGCCGAGCCTTGGAAAGGACTACTGGAAGGCTTCATCAACCTGCCCGACGAGCACCTGCACAAGCAGCGCCTGACCCTGGAGGGGCAGGTGCGCGCCCTCAATCTGCACAAGGCGGCGATTGAAGAACCTCTGGCCCCCGGTAGCAGCGGCCTGGTACTGCTGGTGGAGGATGTGACCGACACCCAGTTGCTGGAGGACAAGTTGGTGCACTCCGAGCGCCTGGCGTCCATCGGCCGCCTCGCGGCAGGGGTTGCTCACGAAATCGGCAATCCCATCACCGGCATCGCCTGCCTGGCGCAGAACCTGCGCGAAGAGCGCGAGGGTGATTCCGAGATCAAGGAACTGAGCAGCCAGATCCTCGAACAGACCAAGCGCGTCACCCGCATTGTCCAGTCACTGATGAGTTTCGCCCATGCCGGCGGCCGCCAGCAGGCCAGCGAGCCAGTGTGTCTGGCGGAGGTTGCGCAGGATGCCATCGGACTGCTTTCGCTGAACAAGCGCAGCATCGAGGTGAGTTTCTTCAACCTCTGCGATCCGCAGCACGTCGTCGAAGGCGACCCGCAGCGCCTTGCCCAGGTCCTGATCAATCTGCTGTCCAACGCCCGTGACGCTTCCCCAGTGGGTAGCGCCATCCGCGTGCGCAGCGAAGCCTCGGAGCACACTGTCGATCTCGTCGTGGAAGACGAGGGCAGCGGCATTCCAAGGGCAATCATGGACCGCCTGTTCGAACCCTTCTTCACCACCAAGGACCCAGGGAAAGGGACCGGCCTTGGCCTTGCACTGGTCTATTCGATCGTGGAAGAGCATTATGGACAGATAACCATCGAAAGCCCGGCCGACTCCGAGAGCCAGCGCGGCACCCGAATCAGGGTGACGCTGCCTCGTTTTGTCGAAGCGACATCCGCCGTGAGCTGAGACCGTCTAGAGAGCCGAATTAATGCCACATATTCTGATCGTCGAAGACGAAACCATCATTCGCTCCGCCCTGCGACGCCTACTGGAACGCAACCAGTATCAGGTCAGTGAGGCTGGCTCCGTACAGGAAGCCCAGGAGCGCTACAGCATTCCCGGTTTCGACCTGATCATCAGCGACCTTCGCCTGCCTGGCGCTCCCGGTACCGAACTGATCAAGCTGGCCCAAGGCACCCCCGTGCTGATCATGACCAGTTACGCCAGCCTGCGCTCGGCAGTGGATTCGATGAAGATGGGCGCGGTGGACTACATCGCCAAGCCCTTTGACCATGACGAAATGCTCCAGGCTGTCGCGCGCATCCTCAAGGAGCGCCAGGAAGCCAGATCGACTCCGAGCGAGCGCCCCAGTGCCGGCCGCGGCGGCGAGAAGGCCGCAGCTGCCAACGCCGATGGCGAGATTGGCATCATCGGCTCCTGCTCGGCGATGCTCGAGCTCTACAGCAAAATCCGCAAGGTCTCCCCGACCGACTCCACCGTGCTGATCCAGGGCGAGTCCGGCACCGGCAAGGAGCTGGTGGCCCGCGCCCTGCACAACCTTTCCCGTCGCGCCAAGGCGCCGCTGATTTCGGTGAACTGCGCGGCCATCCCGGAAACGTTGATCGAGTCGGAACTCTTCGGCCATGAGAAAGGCGCCTTCACTGGCGCCACCGCCGGCCGTGCCGGTCTGGTGGAAGCCGCCGACGGCGGCACCCTGTTCCTCGACGAGATCGGCGAGTTGCCGCTGGAAGCCCAGGCGCGTCTGCTACGGGTTCTGCAGGAAGGCGAAATCCGCCGCGTTGGCTCGGTGCAGTCGCAGAAGGTCGACGTGCGCCTCATCGCCGCCACCCACCGCGACCTCAAGACCCTGGCCAAAACTGGCCAGTTCCGCGAGGACCTCTATTACCGCCTGCACGTCATTTCCCTGAAACTGCCCGCCCTGCGTGAGCGCGGCAACGACGTACTGGAGATCGCTCGCTCTTTCCTGGCTCGTCAGTGCTCCCAGATGGGGCGCGAAAGCCTGCGCTTCGCAGCGGATGCCGAACAAGCGATCCGCCACTACAACTGGCCGGGTAACGTACGCGAGCTGGAAAACGCCATCGAGCGTGCAGTGATCCTGTGCGAGAGCCCGGACATTTCGGCGGAGCTGCTGGGTATCGACATCGAGCTGGACGATCTGGACGACCTCGACTTCAACGAAGCCGCGGCGCCAGCCCAGGCCAACAACACAGCCCACGAGCCCACCGAAGACCTTTCGCTCGAGGACTACTTCCAGCACTTCGTGCTGGAGCACCAGGACCACATGACTGAAACCGAACTGGCCCGCAAACTGGGGATCAGTCGCAAATGCCTATGGGAGCGCCGCCAGCGTCTGGGTATCCCTCGCCGCAAATCCGGCGCCGCAGCCGGGCCTTGAGCCCCCGACGAGGGTGACAGTACGGAAACACAACTGGTTCCGTGCGCTGTTACCCCGCCAAACATCGCGTAACAAAGCCGGGTTTAAAGGTAACGAAAACCCGGCTTTTTTTTGCCCTCCGATCCGCCACCGTCGCTCGCAAAGCCTTGATTTACAAGGAATCACAAAAGTTGGCACGACATCTGCTTTATCTCTGGCACAACAACAATAAGAAATGCTGAACCCCACAATAAAAACAAGACGTATCGACTCCAGCACAACAAAAACAAGACAGCGGAGGCGCAGCTAACTGATTCTTTTGGAGAGGAGTTGCCCTTGGGGCTCGCCCCACAGCCAGACCGAGAACAATAAAACTGTCCTGAGACAGCGCCCGTACTGGTTGGGTCATGGAATGATCAAGGCACCATCAGCGTCCAAAGCAATCCGTTTGCTATTAACCCTCGATTGGAGGGCATATCCAGAGGCGAAATGCCTGCTGGACCGGGTCGAACAACAAAAACACCAAGCCCGAAACAATAAAAACAAAGCACGCACCAATTTGGGGGGGAGCTTCGGCTCCCCCAGTAGCTTTGCCTCCTTTCAGACCTTTTCTTCTCCATCCCCCCTCCCAGTGCTAGAATCCGCGGCCATCGTGCGCCCATATCCTTTTCTGGCCGTCCATCCCGCAAAACAGTGCATCCCATGCTGAAGAAGCTGTTCCAGTCTTTCCGATCCCCCCTTCGCCGCGCTCAGCATCCGCGCAGCACTCCCGAAGTACTGGGCAATAATCAGCACTCGCTGCACCGCTCGGGTATCAGCCGCAACGCCGTGGTGGTGGTCGAGCGCCTGCAGAAGGCGGGTTATCAGGCCTACCTCGTTGGTGGCTGCGTCCGCGATCTGCTGCTAAACCTGCGCCCCAAGGATTTCGACGTGGCCACAAGCGCCACCCCGGAACAAGTGCGCGCCGAATTCCGCAATGCCCGGGTGATTGGCCGCCGCTTCAAACTGGCCCATGTGCAGTTCGGCCGGGAGATCATCGAAGTCGCCACCTTCCGCGCCAACCACCCGCAAGGTGAAGACGAGGAAGACAGCAACCAGGCCTCGCGTAACGAAAGCGGCCGCATCCTGCGCGACAACGTCTATGGCAGCCTGGAAGACGACGCACAGCGCCGCGACTTCACCATCAATGCGCTGTACTACGATCCGACCACCGAGCGCATCCTCGACTACGCCCACGGCGTGCACGACATCCGCAATCGCCTGGTGCGCCTGATCGGCATTCCAGAGCAGCGTTACCAGGAAGACCCGGTGCGCATGCTGCGCGCCGCGCGGTTCGCCGCCAAGCTGGACTTCGAGATCGAGAAACACAGCGCCGCTCCCATTCGCCGTCTGGCACCGATGCTGCGCGAAATTCCATCAGCGCGCCTGTTCGACGAAGTGCTCAAGCTGTTCCTCAGCGGCAAGGCCGAACGCACCTTCGAATTACTGGTGGAGTTCGACCTCTTCGCTCCGCTGTTCCCGGCCAGCGCCGCTGCGCTTGAACGAGACCCCGAGTACACCGGTAGACTGATCCGCCAGGCGCTGATCAACACCGACGAACGCATCCGCCAGCACAAACCCGTTACCCCGGCGTTCCTCTTCGCTGCACTGCTGTGGCCGGCCTTGCCCGCCCGCGCGGCGCAGCTGCAGGAGCGCGGCATGCCGCCGATCCCCGCGATGCAGGAAGCTGCCCACGGTCTGATCACGGAGCAGGTCCAGCGCACCGCCATTCCCAAGCGTTTCAGCATCCCGATCCGTGAGATCTGGGACATGCAGGAGCGCCTGCCGCGCCGAAGCGGGAAGCGCGCCGACCTGCTGCTGGAAAATCCGCGTTTCCGCGCCGGCTACGACTTCCTGCTGCTGCGCGAAAGCGCCGGCGAAAAAACCGATGGTCTGGGCGACTGGTGGACCGATTACCAGGACGCCAGCGACAGCCAGCGCCGCAATATGATCCGCGAACTGAGCGCCAAGGATGATCAGCAGCCGTCCGGCCAGCGTCGCCGTCGCGGTGGCAGCCGCCGCCGTCGCGGCCCACGCAGCGACAACACCCCCGGTACTCCGGGCGAGTAATCATGGAACGCGTGTACATCGGCCTCGGCAGCAATCTCGCCGACCCCGTCAGCCAGCTGCGTGGAGCCCTCGCGGCGATGGGCGACCTGCCCCGCACCCGGCTTGCTGCCGTGTCCTCGCTCTACGCCAGCGACCCGCTCGGCCCGGCGGACCAGCCCCGCTACGTCAACGCCGTCGCTGCTCTGGAAACAGAGCTCGCCCCGCTGGACCTTCTGGACGCCCTGCAAGTCATCGAGCTTGCGCAAGGGCGCGTACGCAAGGACGAGCGCTGGGGGCCACGCACCCTGGACCTGGACATCCTCCTGTTCGGCCAACACCGGATCGACGAGCCCCGGCTGCAGGTTCCGCACTACCACATGCATGCCCGTGCCTTTGTGCTCTACCCCCTGGCGGAGATTGCCGGCGACCTGCAGCTGCCCGATGGGCGCCCGTTGCAAAGCCTGCTGAGCGCCTGCCCCTTCGAAGGCCTCGAACGCCTGCCCGACTTGGCGGTAACGCCGTAACAGGTCGGTAACACCTGCAATTGACTTCATGCCCCCCCATCGGGACTATAAGCGTCCCGTTGCCCCGCGCCGGTGCAAACTGGCGCCGCTGAGGACGTTTTCATGCCTGATGTGACCCTGACCACCCTGCAAGAGCTCAAGCTGAAAGGCGAGAAGATCGCCATGCTGACAGCCTACGACGCCACTTTTGCCCGGGCCGCCTGCCAGGCCGGCGTAGATGTGCTCCTGGTGGGTGATTCTCTTGGCATGGTCCTGCAAGGCCATGACAGCACCCTGCCGGTCAGCGTGAGCGAAATGGCCTATCACACCGCGGCTGTGAAACGCGGTAACCAGGGCGCGCTGATCATCAGCGACCTGCCGTTCATGGCCTATGCCAACCTCGACCAGACCTTCGCCAACTCCGCCGCACTGATGCAGGCCGGTGCCCACATGGTGAAACTGGAAGGTGCCGCCTGGCTGGCCGAACCCATCCGTCTGCTGGCCGAGCGCGGCGTACCGGTATGCGCCCATCTGGGCCTGACCCCGCAAGCCGTGAACATCCTCGGCGGCTACAAGGTCCAGGGACGCCAGGAGGCTCAGGCGCGCCAACTGCGCGCCGACGCCATGGCCCTGGAACAAGCTGGCGCAGCGATGCTGCTGCTGGAATGTGTGCCCAGCGAACTGGCCGCAGAAATCACCCAGTCGGTGAAGATCCCGGTAATTGGCATCGGTGCCGGTAGCGCCACCGATGGCCAGGTTCTGGTCCTGCACGACATGCTTGGCCTGTCCCTCACCGGCCGTGCACCCAAGTTCGTGAAGAACTTCATGGAAGGCCAGACCAGCATCCAGGCAGCGATCGCTGCCTACGTCCAGGCCGTCAAGGACGTCTCCTTCCCCGCCGCCGAACACGGATTCTCCGCATGAACACCGTAAAGACCGTCCGAGAATTGCGCGCAGCCGTCGCCCGCGCGCGCAGTGAAGGCAAGCGCATCGGCTTCGTGCCGACGATGGGCAACCTCCACGCCGGACACGTCGCCCTGGTGGAAAAAGCCAGCCAGCGAGTCGACTTCGTGGTAGCAAGCATCTTCGTCAACCCGCTGCAGTTCGGCCCCAGCGAAGACCTGGCCAAGTATCCACGCACGCTGGTGTCCGACCAGGAAAAGCTGGTGGCCGCTGGCTGCCATCTGCTGTTCCATCCGGACGTGGAAGAGATGTACCCGGACGGGATGGACGGCCAGACCCGTGTAAATGTCCCGCTGGTGTCCGAAGGACTCTGTGGCGGTAGCCGCCCTGGCCATTTCGAAGGCGTCGCCACCGTGGTGAGCAAGCTGTTCAACATGGTCCAGCCCGATCTCGCGGTATTCGGCGAGAAGGATTTCCAGCAGTTGGCGGTCATCCGCAAGCTGGTGCGTGATCTGAACATGCCGATCCAGATCATGGGCGAGCCCACGGTGCGCGCCGAAGATGGTCTGGCCTTGTCGTCGCGCAATGGCTATCTGGACGACGCTCAGCGGGCGGCTGCTCCGGCGCTCTACCGCACCCTGCAGCAACTGGCATCTGCCATCCGCGCAGGACGCCGCGATTTCGCCGCACTGGAGCAGGAAGGCCAGGCCGAACTGACCAAGGCAGGTTTTCGCCCGGACTACCTCGAAGTCCGCGAAGCGCTGAACCTGCGCCCCGCAGGTGACAAGGACCAGCAGTTGGTCATCCTGGGCGCCGCCTTCATGGGCAACACCCGCCTGATCGACAACCTTGCCTTCAACCTCGAAGCGCAAGCCTGACCAACGCCCGTCATAGCCTTGAACCCCCTCGGGGGTTCGGGCAAACTCTGCCGCCGCCCGCATCCTGACGAGGAAAAGCCATGCACGCCATCATGCTCAAGGCCAAACTGCACCGCGCCGAAGTTACTCACGCCGTGCTCGACTACGAAGGCTCCTGCGCCATCGATGGTGAATGGCTCGATCTCTCTGGCATCCGCGAGTACGAACAGATTCAGATTTACAACGTCGACAACGGCGAGCGCTTCACCACCTACGCCATCCGCGCCGAGAATGGCTCTCGGATGATTTCGGTCAACGGCGCTGCGGCGCACAAGGCCAAGGTGGGTGATCGTGTGATCATCTGCGCCTACGCTCACTACAGCGAAGCCGAACTGGCCAATTTCAAACCGCGTATGCTGTACATGGCTCCGGGCAATGAACTCAGCCACACCAGCAACGCGATTCCGGTACAGGTCGCCTGAGACCGGGATACAGAATGACCCGAAGCCCGGACTTTTCCGGGCTTTTTCATAAGTCGCACACAGGTACGCCATGGATCACCACCTGACGCCGCTCGATGTCACTCAACTGCCCACCTGGACCGTGCTCCGCCAGCATCGCCAGGAACTTGCCGGTTTCAGCCTGCGCCAGGCCTTCGCCGAAAACCCTGAGCGCTTCAAGCAGTTCAGCCACAGCGCCTGCGGCCTGCTGCTGGACTTCTCGAAGAACCTGATCCGTACCGACACCCTGAACCTGCTGGTCAAGCTGGCGGAAGAAGCCCAGCTCGGCGACGCCATCAAGGCCATGTTCCGTGGTGATGTGATCAACGCGTCCGAGCAGCGTCCGGTATTACACACGGCGTTGCGTCGTCCCATTGGCGACAAGGTGCGGGTAGAAGGCGTCGACGTGATGCCGGAGGTGCATCGCGTCCTGCACCAGATGACCGAACTGGTGGGCTACGTGCACAACGGTCTGTGGCGTGGCTACACCGAGAGACCCATCACCGACGTGGTGAATATCGGTATCGGCGGTTCGTTCCTCGGCCCGCAACTGGTCTCCGAAGCACTGCTGCCCTTCGCCCAGAAAGGTGTGCGCTGCCACTACCTGGCGAACATCGACGGCAGCGAGTTCCGCGAACTGGCCTGCCGACTGAACGCCGAGACCACGCTGTTCATCGTCTCCAGCAAGTCCTTCGGCACCCTGGAAACCCTGAAGAACGCCCAAGCCGCCCGAGCCTGGTACCTGGCCCAGGGCGGCAGCGAAGAGGAGCTGTACCGGCACTTCATCGCGGTTTCCAGCAACAAGGAAGCTGCGGTGGCATTCGGCATCCGCGAAGAAAATATCTTCCCCATGTGGGACTGGGTCGGCGGTCGCTATTCGCTTTGGTCCGCCATTGGCCTGCCGATCGCCATGTCCATCGGCATCTCCAACTTCAAGGAACTGCTCTCCGGCGCCTACAGCATGGACCAGCACTTCCAGAGCACACCGTTTGATCGCAACATCCCGGTGATCCTCGGCCTGCTTGGTGTCTGGTATGGCGATTTCTGGGGCGCCCGCAGCCACGCGATCCTGCCCTACGACTACTACCTGCGGAACTTCACCGACCACCTGCAGCAGCTGGACATGGAATCCAACGGCAAGAGCGTGCGTCAAGATGGCACCCCGGTCACCGCTGGCACTGGCCCGGTGATCTGGGGCGGCGTCGGCTGCAACGGCCAGCACGCTTATCACCAGTTGCTGCACCAGGGCACCCAGCTGATTCCGGCGGACTTCATTGTCCCGGTGTCCAGCTACAACCCGGTGGCCGACCACCACCAGTGGCTTTTCGCCAACTGCCTGTCCCAGAGTCAGGCGCTGATGCTCGGCAAATCCCGCGAGGAGGCTGAGGCCGAATTGCGCGCCAAAGGATTGCCGGAAGACGAAGTGCAGCGCCTGGCGCCGCACAAGGTCGTGCCCGGCAACCGGCCGAGCAATACCCTGGTGGTGGAACGCATCAGCCCTCGCCGTCTGGGCGCACTGATCGCCATGTACGAGCACAAGGTCTACGTACAGAGCGTACTCTGGGGCATCAATGCCTTTGACCAATGGGGCGTGGAGCTCGGCAAGGAACTGGGCAAGACGGTCTACTCGCGCCTCACTGGCCAGGACGAAGCCCAGGCCGAGGATGGCTCGACTCAGGGCCTGATCGACTTCTTCCGCGCACGCCATCGCGGTTAACCCATATCGCTCCCACAAGCCGTATCGTGCCTTGTGGGAGCGAAATCATTCGCAAATCCACCCTTACCGGCAAAACCGCTGCCGATACTCGCTCGGCGTTACTCCCAAGGCCTGAACGAAGGCCCTGCGCAGGTTGTACTCGCTGCCGAACCCGGTCTTCTCCGCCGTACGCTTGAGCGATGGCGCCCCCGCCTCCAGCAGTCGACAGGCCTCTTCAAGACGTAGCTGGAACAGTAGCTTCGCCGGCGTCATGCCCAGTTCCGCCTGGCAATGCCGGTGCAAGGTGCGTGGAGAGACCGCGGCCCTCGCCGCCATAGCTTCGATATCCAGCTCCTGGTGCAGTCGACCACGAAGCCAATGGACCAATTGCTCCAGCAAACCACCTTCAGGCGCCTGCTGCGCCAACAGTTCGGCGCTGAACTGCCGCTGTCCTCCCGGCCGGCGCAGGTACATGACCAGCCCCTTGGCCACCTGCAACGACAGTGCGCGGCCATGATCTTCCTCCACCAGGCTCAGGCAGAGGTCCATTCCAGCGGTCACGCCCGCTGAGCTGTAGAAGTCCCCGTCACGGACGAACAGTGCGTCCTGCTGCACCCGCAATTTCGGGAATAGCCGCTGCAGTAGCGAGGCGTACTTCCAGTGAGTCACCACGGAGCGGTCATCCAGTAGCCCGGCCTGCGCCAGCAGGAAAGCCCCTGTACAGACCGAACAGCAACGCGCCGCAACAGGTCCGGCCTCCCTCAGCCAACGCGCCAGCACGCCCTGTCCCATCACCCGCTGTATGCCGAAGCCGCCCGCCACCACCAACGTGCACCCGGCCAGGCTGGTTGGTTCGGGCAAGGCTTCGGTCATCAACTCGAGCCCAGTGCTGGAACGCACCAGTCCACCATTGGCGGAAATGCCCCGCAGCACGTAGGGCACGCCCAACTGCTTCGGAAGGTGCTCGGCCACCGCAGCGAATACGTCCGCCGGACCGGTGGCATCCAGCAACTGGAATTCGGGAAAAACCAACAGCAGTACGTTATGAGGAGGCTGCATGCGGGGGCGCTCGACGGCAGGATTGGCAGATATTCACTCATAGCTGTCATTCAGGACACCTGCCCGCGCGCCAGACTGGAATCCCCGTCTCGGAGAAGGCCCATGCGAGCGCTACTGCTGATCTTGCTGCTGCACATCCCCCTGCTTGGGCTGGCGGAAACGCTCCAGTCCTACCACCCGCATGCCGGACGCGAGCAGCCGCTGGTGGCTGTGGTCGGCGAGAACCGCATGACCGAGCTGGTGGACTTCATGGTGCCCTTCGGACTGCTCAGCCGCGCCGGAGTAGCCAAGGTGGTCGCCCTGTCCACCCGCAAAGGGCCGCTGCAGTTGATGCCGGCGCTGAAGGTCGAAGCCCAGGCGACCACTGCCGAGTTTGAACAGGACTACCCGGAGGGGGCGGACTACCTGATCGTCCCTGCCGTGCACCATAGCGACGATCCCATACTCACTGCTTTCGTCGCCGATCAGGCCGCCAGGGGGGCCACCATCGTCGGCATTTGCGACGGTGTACTGGTATTGGGCCACGCCGGCCTGCTCCATGGCCGTCGGGCCACCGGTCACTGGTATTCGAAGGCGCAGCGCGAAGAGGACTTCCCCGACACCCGTTGGCAGGTCAACCGCCGCTACGTGGTGGATGGCAAGCTGGTGACCAGCTCAGGCGTCAGCGCCGCACTGCCTGTGTCCCTGGCCCTGGTACAAGCGATTGCCGGTGAGGCGAAGACGATCGCCTTCGCACGCGAGATCGGCCTGGCCGGCTGGTCCGCCGAGCACCAGAGCCAGACATTTGCCTTTGGCCCCGGCGGTTACCTGACGGCGGTGGCAAACTACCTGGCCTTCTGGCGCCACGAAACCCTGACCTTGGCGCTGCGGCCAGGACTCGATGAAGCCTCCCTCGCATTGCGCGCCGATGCATGGGCCCGCAGTTTCCGCACCGACGTGCTGGCCGTCGGCGATGGGCCGGTTCGCACTCGTCACGGCCTGGTGCTGCTACCCGATGCGTCCATGGGAGGAAAATCGGCCCTCCCCGACAGCAACGCGCCGCCCGGTCAGGTGCTGGACGAAACTCTGGACGACATCGTCGCGCGCTACGGCGGCGCCACTGCCACCTTCGTCGCCGCCCAGCTGGAATATCCGCGTCGCTGAACGATCTGGCGGGCACCGGGTTCAAAACTCCATGGACAACCCTTGAACCCGGCGACGGCTTGGATGCACCCTTGTCGCCATCTCGGCTCTACAACAACAAGGACCCGCCATGTACGAGATCAGCCTTCACCCCGTGCCGGACGCCGTGCGCAAGCACGCCCTCGTCGACAACGATGCCTACCTGCGCCTGTACCAGCAGTCCGTGGAGCAGCCCGAGCTGTTCTGGAGCGAGCAGGCCACCAGCTTCCTCACCTGGTTCAAGCCCTGGGACCAGTTGCATCATAGCGACCTTGCGAAAGGCGAGGCCGAGTGGTTCAAGGGCGGCAAGCTGAACGTCGCCTACAACTGCATCGATCGCCACCTGGAGCAGCGAGGCGAGCAGGTTGCCATCATCTGGGAAGGTGACAATCCCAGCGAATCCGCGCAGATCACCTACCGCAAGCTGCACAGCCATGTGGCCCGCCTGGCCAATGTGCTGAAGAGTCGTGGCGTGAAGAAAGGCGACCGGGTCTGCATCTACATGCCGATGATTCCCGAGGCGGCCTACGCCATGCTCGCCTGTGCGCGCATTGGCGCCGTGCACTCGGTGGTGTTCGGCGGCTTTTCCCCGGATGCCCTGCGTGACCGCATCCTTGATGCCGACTGCCGCACAGTGATCACCGCCGACGAAGGTGTTCGCGGCGGCAAATACGTCCCGCTGAAACAGAACGTCGACAAGGCCCTGAAAGACTGCCCGAACGTATCCTCGGTGCTGGTGGTCCAGCGCACCGAAGGCAAGATCGACTGGCAGGACGGGCGCGACCTCTGGTACCACGAGGCCCTGCGCGGCGCCAGCGAGGATTGCCCGCCGGAATGGATGGATGCCGAAGACCCGCTGTTCATCCTCTACACGTCCGGTTCCACCGGAAAACCCAAGGGCGTGCTGCATACCACCGGCGGCTACCTGCTGGGCGCAGCGATGACCCACAAGTACGTGTTCGACTATCACGAAGGCGAGATCTACTGGTGCACCGCGGACGTGGGCTGGGTCACCGGCCACAGCTACATCGTCTATGGCCCGCTGGCCAACGCCGCTACCACCCTGATGTTCGAGGGAGTGCCCAACTACCCCGACGCCTCGCGCTTCTGGCAAGTGATCGACAAGCACCAGGTGAATATCTTCTACACCGCTCCCACCGCCATCCGCGCCCTGATGCGCGAAGGCGAGGAACCGGTGAAGAAGACCTCCCGGTCCAGCCTGCGCCTGCTTGGCAGCGTCGGCGAACCGATCAACCCGGAAGCCTGGGAGTGGTATTACAACGTAGTGGGCGACTGCCGCTGCCCCATCGTCGACACCTGGTGGCAGACCGAAACCGGCAGCATCCTCATTACCCCGCTGCCCGGCGCCACTGCCCTGAAGCCCGGCTCGGCCACTCGCCCCTTCTTCGGCGTGCAGCCGGTGCTGCTGGATGATAAAGGCAAGGAAATCGACGGCGCCGGCTCGGGCGTACTGGCGATCAAGGCCAGCTGGCCGAGCCAGATCCGTAGTGTCTACGGCGACCACAAGCGAATGATCGACACCTACTTTGCAGCCTATCCCGGCTACTACTTCACCGGTGACGGCGCCCGGCGCGATGAGGACGGCTACTACTGGATCACTGGCCGCGTCGACGACGTCATCAACGTTTCCGGCCACCGCATCGGCACCGCCGAAGTGGAAAGCGCCCTGGTGCTGCATGACGCCGTGGCAGAGGCCGCCGTAGTGGGTTACCCGCACGACCTCAAAGGACAGGGCATCTACGCCTTCGTTACGCCAATGAAGGGCCTGGAACCGACCGAGGAACTGAAGAAAGAACTACTGGCCCTGGTCAGCAAGGAAATCGGCAGCTTCGCCAAGCCCGAACTGATCCAGTGGGCGCCGGGCCTGCCCAAGACCCGCTCGGGCAAGATCATGCGCCGCATTTTGCGCAAGATTGCCTGCAACGAGCTGGATAACCTCGGCGATACCTCCACCCTGGCCGACCCGTCGGTGGTGCAGAACCTGATCGACAAACGCCTCAACCAGTAAGCCCTGTCAAGGCGCCAGTCTCCTCGGGGGCTGGCGCCTTTCGCTTGGAAGCCCTCGCTGCATGGAATTCATTCGCCGCCGCATCGAAAGCCAGATCATCGGCCTCACCGGTCTAGCCCTCGGCCAGCTCGATTTCGAAAACCCCAAGGGTGATCCAGGCCTCTTCGGCCCAGACTCTGTGACCTGGAAGGTTCACGGCGATTTCACCTCGATGATGATCGGCGGCATCAGCGCCTTGCTCTTGCAGATGCTGCATCCCCTGGCGCTTTCCGGCGTATGGGACCACTCCAATTTCCGCGCGGACATGCTCGGCCGCCTGCGCCGCACCGGCCAGTTCATCTCCGGTACCACCTATGGCACCCGCAAGGACGCCGACTGGCTGATCGACAAGGTCCGCACCATCCATATGCAGGTGGTCGGCACCGCTCCGGACGGCCGCTCCTATGCCGCCAGCGACCCGGCTTTGCTGACCTGGGTGCACGTGGCCGAAGTGAGCTGCTTCCTCAAGGCTCACCTGCGCTACCTGAACCCTCAGCTTTCCGGTGAAGAACAGGACCGCTACTACGCTGAGATCGCCCTGGTGGCTGAACGACTCGGTGCGCAGGACGTACCGAAGTCCCGCCAGCAAGTGGCGGACTATCTGGAGGCGATGCGCCCGCAGCTTGCCTGCGATGACCGCAGCCGGGAAGTAGTGCGAGTTCTCCTCGGCGCCCCGTCACCCAGCGCGGTGGCCAAACCCTTTGGTGTGCTGATGATGCAGGCCGGCATCGACCTGATGCCGGACTGGGCCAGTGCCATGCTCGGCCTCTACCAGCGCCCCTGGCAGCGCCGCGTGGTGCGTGATCTGGTCTGGCGGGTAGCACCGCTGCTGCGCTGGGCCATGCGCAATGGCGCTGTCCATCGTGCGCGCCGCCGTATGGGGCTGCCCCCCCGTTGAGAGTGTGGTCCGACCAAATTCCCTGTGCGACGATTGCGGCTTGCTCGGTCATTGCCTGCCCCAATTCACAGCTGTGAGGACAGATCCATGCAAGACGTCGTAATCGTTGCCGCCACCCGCACCGCCATCGGCAGCTTCCAGGGCTCCCTGGCGAACATTCCTGCGCCCGAGCTGGGAGCCGCCGTGATTCGCCAGTTGCTGGCGCAAAGCGGCCTCAAGGGCGAGCAGGTCGATGAAGTGATCCTGGGCCAGGTGCTCACCGCCGGGTCCGGCCAAAATCCGGCACGCCAGGCTGCTATCCTCGCCGGCCTGCCCCATGCGGTTCCAGCCATGACCCTGAACAAGGTCTGCGGCTCCGGCCTAAAGGCGCTGCACCTGGCAGCCCAGGCCATCCGCTGTGGCGACGCCGAGGTGATCATCGCTGGCGGCCAGGAAAACATGAGCCTGGCGCCCTACGTCATGCCAGGTGCCCGTACCGGCCTGCGCATGGGTCACGCCAAGCTGGTGGACACCATGATCCAGGATGGCCTTTGGGATGCCTTCAACGACTACCACATGGGCATTACCGCCGAGAATCTGGTGGAGAAGTACGGCCTGAACCGCGAACAGCAGGACAGCTTTGCCGCCGCCTCCCAGCAGAAGGCCGCGGCCGCTATCGAGTCCGGGCGCTTCAAAGATGAGATCACCCCCATTCTGATCCCGCAGAAGAAAGGCGATCCGGTTGCCTTCTCCACCGACGAGCAGCCACGCGCCGGCACCACTGCCGAAGCCCTGGCCAAACTCAAGCCTGCGTTCAAGAAAGACGGCAGCGTCACCGCCGGCAACGCGTCGACCCTCAACGACGGTGCCGCCGCCGTACTGCTGATGAGTGAGGAAAAGGCCAAGGCCCTGGGCCTGCCGGTGCTGGCCCGCATCGCGGCCTATGCCAATGCTGGTGTCGACCCGGCGATCATGGGCATCGGCCCGGTATCTGCCACCCGCCGTTGCCTGGAAAAGGCGGGCTGGAACCTGACCGACCTGGACCTGATCGAGGCCAATGAAGCCTTCGCCGCACAGTCCCTTTCGGTTGGCAAGGAGCTGGGCTGGGACACCACAAAGGTCAACGTCAATGGCGGCGCCATCGCCCTCGGCCATCCCATCGGTGCCTCCGGCTGCCGCGTACTCGTGACCCTGCTGCACGAAATGCTCAAGCGCGATGCGAAGAAAGGCCTGGCGACCCTCTGCATCGGCGGCGGCCAAGGCGTGGCCCTGGCCATCGAGCGCTGATCCAACTCGTAGGTTGGCGCGCAGGGCGAAGCCCAACATATCGCCCCCTATCGGGGCGCCAACCTACGAAAGCCCAACCCGCTCTCGTTTGTTAAACTGCGCGCCCCTTTTTGCGAGACGCCGCGCATGTCCTCCGCTCTCATCCAGGCGCTGCGCGCCGCCCTCGATGCCCGCCAGCCGCTGCTGGCCGAGCTCCATGCCCAGGACACCGATTGCTACCGGCTGTTCCATGGCAGCCAGGAAGGCGCACCGGGCCTGACCGTCGACCGCTACGGCCCCCAGCTGATGGTGCAGAGCTTTCACCAGCCACTGGAGCGCGGCCCCTTGCTGGATCTGGCTGCCGCGGTAAACGAGGTTCTCGGCGAGAAGCTGCTGCTGGTCTACAACGACCGCTCCCAGGGCAATTCACGCGTTGATCGCCACGACCCGGTTTATCAGGCTGAACCGGCTGCCCTGGAAGACCTCGTGGGTCGCGAGTGGGGCCTGAACTACCGGGTACGCGGCCGCCATGCGGGGCAGGACCCGCTACTCTTCCTCGACCTGCGCAACGCCCGTGGCTGGGTCAAGGACAACAGTGCCGGCAAGTCCGTGCTCAACCTTTTCGCCTACACCTGCGGAGTTGGCGTCTGCGCTGCCGGCGGCGGCGCAAGCGAGGTGTGGAACCTGGACTTCGCCGAGGGCAATCTCGCGGTCGGCCGTGAAAACGGAGCCCTGAACCCGAGCCTGGCCCCCATGCGCTTTGTGCAATCGGACTACTTCCCGGCGATCCGCCAACTGGCCGGGCAGCCCATCGCCCGCCGCCACGGCCAGAAACTGCCCAGTTACCCGCGCCTGGAGCAGCGCCAGTTCGACCTGGTATTCCTCGACCCGCCCGCCTGGGCCAAGAGCGCCTTCGGAACCGTGGACTTGCTGCGCGACTATCAGAGCCTGCTCAAGCCGGCCCTGCTGGCCACCGAGGATGGCGGCGTGCTGGTGTGCAACAACAACCTGGCCAAAGTGGATATGGAGGACTGGCGCGAACTGGTGCTGCGTTGCGCGAGCAAACTGGGCCGCCCAGTCCGCGACTGCCAGCAATTGGCACCCGCCGCCGACTTCCCCTCCCGAGATGCGCGCCCACCGCTCAAGACCTTGATCCTGCAGCTCTGAAAGCCGTTCGGTAACGAGAGCCAGCCGTCAGGCGGAACCCTGAGGCCGTGCCATAATCCAAGGCATTCTTCGCCGGGATAGTTGACGCCTCATGTACAAAGGATTGAAACGGGCCGTTTGCGCCCTGCTGATCGTCGTAGCCCTCTACAGCCTGCTTGGCTTTCTGATCATCCCGGGGATCGCCCTGCGGGTGGCCAACCAGCAACTGGCCCAGTACGCCACGGTTCCCGCACGGCTGGAGCGCATCCAGCTCAACCCCTTCAGCCTTGAACTGACGCTATGGGGGCTGCACATCGGCGAAGACAAGGCCGAGCAAATAGGCTTCGAACGGCTCTATGCCAACCTGGAACTGGACAGCCTGTGGTCTGGTGCCCTGCACCTGGCGGACGTGGAGCTCGACAAGTCGACCACCGAGGTGCTGTTCGCCAAGGACGGGAAGCTCAACCTGGCCCAGCTGTTCAAGCTGCCGCCCAGTGAGCCCAAGCCGGAAGAGCCCGCCGGCGATCCTTTCCCGCTGCGCATCGACCGCATCAAGCTGACCGAGGGCGGCCTGCATTTCGAGGACCTCCGCCCGAGCGAACCCATCGAGTTCGTCTATGACTCGCTGAATCTGGAACTGCGCAATCTCAGCACCCTGCCCGATGACAGTTCGGAGATGTCCCTGGTCGCCACCGGTCCATACGGTGGGCGGATCGACTGGGAAGGCCAGATCAGCCTGGTGCCTTTCAGTTCCAGCGGCACGCTCAAGCTCACAGAAGGCAAACTCAAGGGCGTCTGGCCCTATGTCCGCGACGCGGTACCGCTGGTGCTGGAAAAAGGCGTGATCAGCCTGTCCACCGAGTACAAGCTGAATCTGGCCAAAGGCACCCAGCTCAACCTGGACAAGATCTGGATCAAAGTGGCGCCCTTCGCCATCAAAGCGCCCGATAACCGCCCCCTGGTCAACCTGGAGACGCTGGAGGTCAGCGACAGCTCCCTCGACCTGGTCAAGCAGGAAGTGGTGATTGGCAAGATCCAGAGCCAGAACCTGGAGACCTGGGCAGCACGTGAGTCCGATGGCCAACTCGACTGGCAGAAACTGTTTGCCAGCGAGGCCAAACCGGCAGCCAAGGCTGACGAGAAAGCCGCCAGCGAGTCTGCCGACACCAAAGCTGAACCGAGCAAGCCCTGGCTGGTTCTGCTACGCGAAACCCAGCTGCGCGGCTACAAGGTGCACCTGGCCGACCGAGTGCCCAAGGAGCCTGTGCAACTGGAGCTGGGCCCCCTGAACCTGGATCTCAAGGACTTCGACAGCCGGGGCGAATCGCCTTTCAACCTGAGCCTCGACACCGGCCTCGGCAAACAGGGCAAGTTGCAGGCGGTGGGCCAGGTCCAGCTCAAGCCAACCACCGCCAAACTGCAGGTGCAGACTCGGGACATCGACCTGCGTGTGGCCCAGGCCTACCTCAGTCCATTCGTGCGCCTGGAAGTGCGCAGCGGCATGCTCGATAGCGACCTCAATGTCGACCTCAAGGGCACTGAGCCACTGGCCCTTGGCATAACCGGCCGCGCCCTGGTGAACCAGATGCACACCCTGGACACGATCAAGGAGCGCGACTTCGTCAAATGGCAGCAATTGCTGGTGGAAGGTCTGAATTACCAACACGGCGACAGCCTGAATATCGACAAGGTGAGCCTGAGCCAGCCCTACGCGCGCTTCATCATCAACGAAGACCTCACCACCAACGCCAGTGAGCTGGTGATCAAGCAGTCCGCAGAAGCCGGCGCCCCAACCACCGCCCCTGCCAAACAGAAACCCGCTGCCAAGCCCCTGGGCATCCGCATTGGCGGCATCGAGATAAAGGACGGCTCGGCCAACTTCGCCGACTTCAGCCTGACGCCGAACTTCGCCACCGCCATCCAACAGCTGAACGGCGAAATCGGCACTCTCGACAACCGCAACCCCAAGGCGGCCAAGGTCGCGATCAACGGCAAGGTGGATCGTTACGCACCAGTCACCATCAAGGGCAGTCTGAACCCCTTCGATCCGCTAGACAGCCTGGATATCGCCACCAGTTTCAAGCGCGTCGAGCTGACCACCCTGACGCCCTACTCTGGCAAATTCGCTGGCTATCGCATCCGCAAGGGTCGACTGAACCTGGACCTGCACTACCAGATCGAGAAGGGTCAGTTGAAAGCCGACAACCATCTCGTCCTGGAGCAGTTGCAGCTCGGTGAACAGGTCTCAAGTCCCGACGCCGTGGACTTGCCGGTGCGACTGGCAGTCGCACTGCTGAAGGACACCGAAGGCAAGATCGACATCAAGCTGCCCGTGGCCGGAAATCTCAACGACCCGCAATTCAGCGTTGCCCCCATCGTCTGGCAGACCCTGCGCAATCTAGTGCTGCGAGCCGTGCAGGCGCCCTTCAACTTCGTCGCCGGCCTGGTAGGTGGCAGCAGCGAAGATCTCGGCCAGGTTCCCTTCCCGGCCGGTAGCAGCGAGCTCGACACTGATGCGCAGAAGGCCCTGGACACCCTGGCCGAGGCACTCAAGAAGCGCCCGGCACTGCGCTTGGAGGTGGAAGGCGCTAGCGCCAAGGCCGCCGACGGTCCGCTCCTGGCCCAACAACGCCTGGAACGGGAATATCAGAGCACCTACTACAAGATCGCCCAGCGCCGAGGCGACAAAGTGCCAGCCGAGGCCAGCCAGATCGAGGTTCCGGACGACGAGAAAGCGCCTATGCTGGAAGGCATCTACCGCACCCGCCTGAAACAGCAGCCACCTGCCGAGTGGACGGAGCTGGACAGCGAGCAGCGCACGGTCAAGCTGCGCGACGCGGTGCTGGCGTCCTGGGCGCAGAGCGACCTGCTGCTGCGCCAGCTGGGTCAGGCCCGCGCCGCCACCATCAAGGACTATCTGGTGGACCGTGGCGGTCTCGCCGATGATCGCATCTTCCTGCTCGACATCAGCCTGGTGGACCCAAACCAGGCCGGTGAAGTGATCACCCCGCTGCATCTGGACAGCGAGTAGGAGTCTTCCATGCGTACGCTGCCGCTCGCCGTGCTGACACTCGTCCTGGCCGCCCCGGCCGGGGCCGAGACCATGCGCTGCGGCAGCAAGCTGATCAGCCTCGGCGACCGCACCTTCGAGGTCCTGCAGAAATGCGGCGAGCCGGTACACCGTGACCTTGTCGGCTACACCCTCGGCTCCTACGACCGGCGCGAGTTCAACGTCGAGGAATGGGTCTACGGCCCCAACAACGGCATGCTCAGCATCCTCACTTTCGAAGGCAACCGCCTGGTACGTATCGAAACCCGGCGCAGCCGCTGACGGTCCTCAGCGCCGGGTGTAGGCTGTAGCCACCTCTCGCCATTCGGACATCCCCGTGAAGCTCCGTGTCCTTTTCCTTGCTTCGCTGCTATTGGCTCTGGGCAACGCCCAGGCCTCCTCCACTTTGCGCTGCAACAGCAACCTCATCAGCCTCGACGACACTACCAGCGAGGTCCTCGATAAGTGCGGCGAGCCGATCAGCCGTGCCGACCTGGGCTTCAAGGAAGTGATCGACGAGTATTACCGGCGCAACGAAGTCCGGGTCGAGGAATGGGTGTACGGACCACGCAATGGCATGTACCAGTTCCTTCGTTTCGAAGGCAATCGGCTGCGCAATATCGACAGCAAGCGGGGCAACTGACAGCCGCTCGGACGGAATGCTAGGCTCTGCGCATTCTTACCCCCAGGACAGGATGCCCGCCCCCATGAAAGCCCTCACCTGCGCCGTCGCAGCCCTCCCTCTGCTTGTCTTCGACGCCACGGCCAACACCTTCCGCTGCGAAAGCAAACTCGTCAGCGTTGGCGATCGCAGTGTCGAGGTTCAGCGCAAGTGCGGCGAACCGGCCTCGCGCAGTTTCATCGGGTATTCGGTAACCACCGGCGGGCGCCAGGAGATGCAAGTGGAAGAATGGGTCTACGGCCCCAGCAACGGTATGTATCACTACCTGAAATTCCTCGGCGGGCGCCTCGACGAAATCGACAGCAAGCGCAACTGAGGCGCGCGCGATGATCATCCTTCCTGCTGATCAACCCCTGGACTGGCGGCGACCGCCCGTCATCACCTTGCTGCTGATCCTGCTCAATACCCTGATCTACATCGTCTACCAGGGCGGCGACCAGGCACGCGTCGAAGAAGCGCAGCAGCTCTACCTGGACGGTGGCCTGCTCAACCGCGAGCGCGCCCTGTTCATCGACCATCTGGTGGAGCGCGAGAAGTTCGACGCTGACCAGCGCCGTGGCATCGATGCCATGCGTCGGCAGGACCTGGCGACAATCATCCTCCGCGATCTGGAGTTCGAGGACTGGCTGCACCGACTCCCGGCCTACCAGGCCGATCCCGCCTGGCAGCAGTTACGACAGAAAGCCGAAGCGGCACGGGACCGCATCAGCGCACAGCGATTCGGCTTCATCCCCAACAAGTTCAGTGTCCAGGGGCTGTTCGGCGCCATGTTCCTGCATGGCAGCTTCGATCACCTGCTGGGCAACATGATCTTCCTCTTCATCTGCGGATTCGCCCTGGAAGCGGCGCTGGGGCGCTGGGTCTACCTTGGCCTCTACCTGGCGAGCGGCCTCGCGTCGCATCTGCTCTGGTGGGCCATGGACCCGGTCTGGGTAGCGGGTATCGGTGCCTCGGGGGCGGTCTCGGGGTTGATGGGCATGACCATTGGTGTCTACGGCCTGCGCAAGATCCGTTTCTTCTACTGGCTGGGTCCCCTCATCGGCTACTTCAAGGCGCCAGCCCTGTGGATATTTCCCGCATGGCTCGGCAAGGAGCTGTACGGCGTGCTGTTGGCCGATGACCACGTCAATTACTACGCGCACCTCGGCGGACTGGCCTTCGGCTTCCTCTCGACCTGGCTGTTGCACAAGGTGGGCTTCCTCAAGGTTGATGAGGCCTACCTGAACAAGGAAGACCCGGACGCACCCTTCAAGCGAGAACTGACTGCCCTTGACCAGTTGATCGGTCGTTTCGCCCTTGACCAGGCAGCGCCGCGCGGCCTCGAGCTGCTGCAGCGCTACCCCGGCCGACTGGCGCTCCTGGAGCGCCTCTACCCCGTGGCCAAGGGGCGCCAGGACAAGCCGTTACTGACCGCTGTGCTGAAGCAGCTTTTCAGCCTGCCCGAACAGACGGCTGCCCTGCCACTGCTGCAGAAGCTGGCCGATGACGTCGCCGACCCGCAGCAACGCATGCTGCAGCACCCCGCTGTCTTGCTGCACCTGCTGCAGCGCCTGATCAAGGCCGGGGACTGCACCCGCGCCCTGGCGCCGTGGCGTCGACTGTGCGAGGCGAGCCCAGTGCCGCCGCAGCTTCCCGGCCTGACACTGCAACTGGCCAAGCAACTGGGCCAGCGCCAGGATCTACGCGGAGTTGGTGAGCTGGGACAGTACCTGCGCCGCGCCTTCCCCGAGGCGGAACAGACCCGCCAACTGGTGCTGTATCAGCAGCACCTGGCGCGCTGACAGAAAAAGCCCCGCAATTGCGGGGCTTTTCCTCTCCGGCAGGCATCAGAGCCGACTGCTGAAATCGCGGACTTCCTGCTCCGCCCGATCCTTGCTCCAGCCGTAGCGCTCCTGCAGCTTGCCGACCAGATACTCACTATGACCTTCGGCCACGTCGAGATCGTCATCGGTCAGGTGGCCCCACTTCTCCTTGATTCGGCCGCTTAGCTGCTTCCATTTGCCTTTGATGATGTCAGCGTTCATAGGACGCTCCTTTACTGTAGCTGGGCCGCCCGGAAAGGGCGGAACCAGCCGAGGGTCAATCGGCGGACTTCAGGCCGTCGGCAGAAACCGCAGTGACACCCTTGATGTTCTTGGCGGTTTCGATGGCCAGGTCACGTTCGGCATCGGTTTTCACCATGCCGGACAGTGCAACCACGCCCTTGTTGGTTTCGACCTTGATGTCCATGCCGCTGAGGTTTTTGTCAGCCAGGAATGTCGATTTGACCTTGCTGGTGATCCAGGTGTCCGAGACAGCCTCTTCGGCCTTCTGAACGGTGTCGCTGGCTGCCAGCATGGTTTGTCCGCTGGTTTCTGCGTAAGCGCCGGTAGCGAACGGCAGGCTGATGGCGGCAGCAGTAACAGCGGCAAAGGTCCACTTGGTGAAAGACTGTTTCATGAGGGGTTCTCCTCTTTACTTCGGAACATCTGCAGCAAGTTCCCGGCTGCAGGGTCACGAGAAATGTCGCAAGGCCTGTGCCAGCTTCCGAATTAAGATAAAAACCAACAAAATCAATCAGATAAATACATCACCGAAGAACCTGCCACATGCAGTCTGCAAGTTCTCCCCTAGGAGGCCTTGCAGACTGCACGATCAAACCCGTCTCAGCGTCCAGCGTTACCCAACCTGGCGATGGTGCCTTCCAGGGCAGTGACCTGGTCCAACAGAGGCGAAGCCGGATAGCGTGCGCGGATGTATGCCAGCAGCTTCTGCGCCGGCTCCACCTGACCGAGGCCTTCGGCGAAACCACGAGCCGCCAGCAGGTAGGCACGCGGAATATGTGGATAGTCGGGGAAGCGTTGGTGCAGGTTGCGTAGCAGACTCAACGCTTCGCGCACCTTGTGGCGATCGAGCAGGGCACCCGCGACCTGCTCGCACACCAGCGCATCGCCGGGCAGGAAGTCAGCCTGGAACTGGCGGGCATTCAGCAGCGCAGTCGCGGCCTGCGCAGGGTTCTGGCGGGCGACCAGGGGCAGGTAATGATCCAGGTGGCGAAGGCAGCGCTCCCGCGCGCCCAACCCGAACAGCAACTGGTGGAAACGTTCGTTGAGGCGCAAGTCCTCGGGGTCGCGCTGCAGAGCGTTGGAGAGAATCTCCAGGGCACCATCGCTTTGGCCTTCCTTGAGACGAATCTCTGCTTCGGCGAGAGCCTTGCGTCGGCGCCATTCGTTTTCCGGCAACCCCTGCTGGGTGCCTTCCTCGGCAATCGCAAAGCCCAATGCCCCCTGATACTGGAACACGGCATAGCCCATCATGCTGCACATCACCACGCCGAAGTACCCGAACAGGAAAGTGGCGATTGGCATCAGCACCACCTTGGGCAAACCACCGGAAAGCATCCAGGCCACGTAGCTGGGGGATTGCCAGAGGATGAAGAGAAAAGCGCATAGGATCAGGTAACGCCAGCCCATCGCCTTGATCACTTCACCCACCTGGTCGGGGCTCAACGCAGCACCGAGTTCTTTGCTCAGCGCCAGACGGATAATGCTTGCCGGCAGCAGGAGCACAATGGCGATGTTCACCACCCAGAAGATCGTCTCGCTGTTGAAATCGGCTGCCAGCCAGAGTGCCCCAAGCGCGATGGCAAAGACCGCCATCTGCTTGAAGAACAATGAAAAGCCTTCGCCAGCGAAGGCACTGACCAGTGACGGCGACTCTCGCACGCCCTCACTGCTGGCCTCGATCACGCTGTGGAAGTACTTGGTGGCGATGCTCAGCAAGATGATCCAGAGGATCAGCGAGCGCGGCATGAACAGGCCTGCCAGGGCCAACAGGGCGCTGAAAGCGAGTGGCCCGGTCTGCAGGCCGTAAGCGAAGAATTGAGGCAGACGTTCCCAGAAGGGTTGGGCGGTGTTGGCCGCACCGAGGAAGGTCAGCTGGCTGCGGCATAACGGACAGGCCGGGCTGTCGTCGGGAACGTCAGCATTCAGGGGAATGCAGCAATCACCGAAATGGCGCTGACATGGCACACAGTGCCAGGTTGCGGGTTGGGCGGGATGGTACTGGCAGAGCGTCTTGTCCATGACTGTTCCAGGCACGATGGCGGTTCGCCATTGTCCGGGCAAAAAAAGAGGGCCCGCAAGGGGCCCTCTCTTTCATCGTGCGGCAATTATCAGACGCCCGAAGCCTCGGCGGCTTCTACATCCTTCATCGACAGCTTGATGCGACCACGGTTGTCGACATCAAGGACCAGGACTTTGACTTCCTGACCTTCCTGCAGAACGTCGGTGACCTTGTCGATGCGCTTGTCGCTGATCTGCGAGATGTGCACCAGACCGTCCTTGCCCGGCAGGATATTGACGAAGGCGCCGAAGTCGACGATGCGCTCGACCTTGCCCACGTACACCTTGCCGATCTCGGCTTCAGCAGTGATGCCCAGAACGCGCTGGCGCGCAGCCTCGGCCGCTTCCTTGGTCTCGCCGAAGATCTTCACGCTGCCATCGTCTTCAATGTCGATGGAAGCCTTGGTCTCTTCGCAGATACCACGGATGGTGGCGCCGCCCTTGCCGATGACGTCGCGGATCTTGTCCGGCTCGATCTTCATGGCAATCATGGTCGGGGCGTTGGAGGACAGCTCGCTGCGGGACTCGGCGATCACCTGGTTCATCTGGCCGAGGATGTTCAGGCGCGCTTCCAGAGCCTGCTCCAGAGCGATCTCCATGATTTCTTCGGTGATGCCGTTGATCTTGATGTCCATCTGCAGCGCGGTTACGCCCTTGGCGGTACCGGCTACCTTGAAGTCCATGTCGCCCAAGTGGTCTTCGTCACCCAGGATGTCGGTCAGGACGGCGAACTTGTCGCCTTCCTTCACCAGGCCCATGGCGATACCGGCAACCGGCGCCTTCATCGGCACGCCGGCATCCATCAGCGCGAGGGACGCGCCGCAAACGGAAGCCATGGAGCTGGAACCGTTGGATTCGGTGATCTCGGAAACCACACGAATGGTGTAGGGGAACTCGTCGCCCTTCGGCAGCATGGCGGAAACGCCACGACGGGCCAGACGGCCGTGACCGATTTCGCGGCGACCAGCACTGCCCATACGACCACACTCACCTACCGAGAAGGGCGGGAAGTTGTAGTGCAGCATGAAGGCGTCCTTGCGCTCGCCTTCCAGGGTGTCCAGCAGTTGGGCGTCACGGGCGGTACCGAGGGTGGCAACGACCAGGGCCTGGGTTTCGCCACGGGTGAACAGGGCGGAACCGTGGGTCTTGCCCAGCACGCCGACTTCGATCTTCAGCGGACGTACGGTGCGGGTGTCGCGGCCGTCGATACGCGGCTTGCCGTTGACGATGTTCTCGCGAACGGTGCGGTATTCCAGCAGGCCGAAGGCGTCTTTCACTTCACCAGCCGGGAACTGACCTTCTTCTTCGCCAACGAAGCGGGCGACGACCTGGTCACGCAGCTCGTCCAGGCGGTTGTAGCGGTCCTGCTTGATGGTGATGGTGTAGGCCTGGGAGATGGCCTCGCCGAACTCGGCCTTGATGGCGCTGAGCAGGGCGGTGTTTTCGGCCGGGGCAGTCCAGTTCCAGGTCGGCTTGCCAGCTTCGGCAGCGAACTCCTTGACGGCCTGGATCACGGCCTGGAATTCCTGGTGGGCAAAGAGTACGGCGCCCAGCATCTGGTCTTCGGTCAGCTCTTGGGCTTCCGACTCAACCATCAGTACGGCGTCTTGAGTACCGGCAACCACCATGTCCAGGCTGGAAGCCTTGAGCTGTTCGTAGTTGGGGTTCAGCAAGTAGCCAGTCTCTTCGTGGTAAGCCACGCGAGCGGCGCCGATCGGGCCGGCGAACGGAATGCCAGAGATGGCCAGGGCTGCGGAAGTACCGATCATGGAAGCGATGTCCGGATCGGTCTTCTTGTTGGTGGAGACCACGGTGCAGATGACCTGCACTTCGTTCAGGAAACCTTCCGGGAAGAGCGGACGGATCGGACGGTCGATCAGACGCGAGGTCAGGGTTTCTTTCTCGGACGGACGACCTTCACGCTTGAAGAAACCACCGGGGATACGGCCGGCAGCGTAGGTTTTTTCCTGGTAGTGCACGGACAGCGGGAAGAAACCCTTGCCCGGATCAGCTTGCTTGGCGCCGACCACGGTCACCAGCACGGTGACGTCGTCGTCCATGGTGACCAGTACGGCACCGGAGGCTTGACGGGCGATACGGCCAGTCTCGAGGGTTACGGTCGATTGACCGAACTGGAACTTCTTGATTACCGGGTTCACGGTGTTTTCCTTCTCTGTGTTGCCTTGGGGGAAATCGGGGGAGTGGCGGGAGTCGGACCCGTTTCAATCCCTTAAAAAACCAGAAGCTGGAAAGCCGAAAGCTGGAACGATGTCCAGCTTCCGGTTTCCAGCTTCCAGCTCGTCTGTGTCGCTTAGCGACGCAGACCCAGACGACCGATCAGGGCGCTGTAACGAGAGGTGTCCTTACCCTTCAGGTAGTCCAGCAGCTTACGGCGCTGGTTAACCATGCGGATCAGACCACGACGGGAGTGGTGGTCTTTGCCGTTGGCCTTGAAGTGATCCTGCAGCTTGTTGATGTTGGCGGTCAGCAGGGCAACCTGCACTTCCGGAGAACCGGTATCGCCTTCAGCTTGCTTGTACTCGTTAACGATCTGGGCTTTTTCAGTAACGCTCAGTGCCATGATGGGCTTCCTCTGAGAGTAATAGGCCGGGACCTTCGCCCCGTGTTCTAAAAAGAGGATTGACCGTGCCTATTAACAGCCATCCTCGGATCGGTCATTCCGACCGAATCAGTCGACGCGGCGCAACGCGCCCGTCATCGCTCACTTCACCGATACCGATGAAGCGACCGGTATGATCCTGAACTCGCATCATGCCGAACTTCGGCGCTTCCGGGGCTCGTACCGGTTGGCCATGCAGCCAGTAGTACGCGCTGTGCTCGGTAAGCTGGATCAGCGGCCAGTGTTCCAGTCCGCTGTCGACCGGCAGGAGGAACTGATCGAGTGCCTCGCTACCGCCTTCGGCGTGGACCTTCTCCAGGGTCTCCAGGCTGATTGCCTGGGCCAGCACGAAGGGGCCCGCCTGGGTCCGGCGCAGCTCCGCCACATGGGCTCCACATCCCAGGGCCTGGCCAAGATCCTCGACCAGTGTACGGATATAGGTGCCCTTGCTGCAGGCTACCGCCATTCTTGCCTGACTGTTTTCACAGGCCAGTAAATCCAGGCGCGCAATAGTAACAGAACGCGCCTCGCGCTCCACTACTTCGCCAGCACGCGCCAGCTTGTAGAGGGGCTGGCCGTCCTTCTTGAGAGCGGAGTACATCGGTGGTATCTGCTTGATTTCGCCACGAAAACGCGGCAGCAGAGCTTCTATGTCCTCGCGACCAACGGTCACTTCGCGACGCTCGGTCACTTCACCTTCGGCATCGCCGGTGGAGGTGGTAATGCCGAGCTGGGCCAGGGTTTCGTAACCCTTGTCGGCATCCAGGAGGTACTGGGAGAACTTGGTCGCCTCGCCGAAGCACAGCGGCAACACACCGGTAGCCAACGGGTCGAGGCTGCCGGTATGGCCGGCTTTCTCGGCATTGAGCAGCCAACGCACCTTCTGCAGCGCAGCGTTGGAACTCATGCCGCGCGGCTTGTCGAGTATCAGCACACCGCTGACATTACGGCGAATACGTTTTACCTGGGCCACGCCATCACTCCTCGTCGCTGCCCTGGTGCTTGCGGTCTTCCGCGACGGCACGCTCGATCAGCGCCGACAGTTCGGCGCCACGCCGGATGCTGGCGTCGTAGTGGAAGTGCAATTGCGGCACGCTGCGCAGTTTCATGGCCTTGCCGAGCTGCATACGCAGGAAGCCCGCGGCGTCCTGCAGAATGTCGAGGTTGAGCTTGACCTTCTCGGCGTTGTCATCCTGGCCCATCACGGTGATGAACACCTTGGCATGGGAGAGGTCACGGCTCACGTCGACAGCAGTGATGGTCACAAGCCCCAGGCGCGGGTCTTTGATCTCACGCTGGATCAGCAGCGCCATTTCGCGCTGCATCTGGTCGCCGATGCGTTGGGTACGGCTGTAGTCTTTAGCCATTTCGTTTCACTCTTGATCGCTTAAAAGCCGAAAGCCAGGAGTGGAAGGCGATGGCTTCCAGCTCCTGGCTCCCGGCTTGTGGCAAGCGCGACACTTACAGCGTGCGCGCCACCTGGACCTTCTCGAAGACTTCGATCTTGTCACCGACTTTGACGTCGTTGTAGCTCTTCACGCCGATACCGCACTCCATGCCGGCACGCACCTCGGACACGTCGTCCTTGAAGCGGCGCAGGGATTCCAGTTCGCCTTCGAAGATCACCACATCGTCGCGCAGTACGCGGATCGGGCGGTTGCGGTGTACCAGACCTTCGGTAACCATGCAGCCGGCGACCGCGCCGAACTTCGGCGAGCGGAACACGTCGCGCACCTCGGCGATACCCAGGATGTTCTCCCGGACTTCGCTGCCCAGCATGCCGGACAGTGCTTTCTTAACGTCTTCGATGATGTCGTAGATGATGTTGTAGTAGCGCAGGTCCAGACCTTCCTGCTCGACGATCTTGCGCGCACCGGCATCGGCACGCACGTTGAAGCCGAACAGCACGGCGTTGGACGCCAGCGCCAGGTTGGCGTCGCTCTCGGTGATACCACCTACACCGCCACCCACAACACGTACCTGGACTTCCTCGTTGCCGATATCGGCCAGGGCGCCCTGCAGGGCCTCGAGAGAACCACGCACATCGGACTTGAGCACGATGTTGAGGGTCTTTTTCTCGTCCTGCCCCATGCTTTCGAAGATGTTTTCCAGCTTGGAGGACTGCTGGCGAGCCAGCTTGACCTCGCGGAACTTGCCTTGACGGAACAGGGCAACTTCGCGCGCTTTCTTCTCGTCGGCGACCACAGTCAGGTCGTCACCGGCGTCCGGAGTGCCATCCAGGCCAAGAATCTCGACCGGGATGGACGGACCGGCTTCTTTCACCGGCTTGCCGTTCTCGTCGAGCATGGCGCGAACGCGGCCATAGTTGACGCCGCAGAGAACCATGTCGCCCTGGCGCAGGGTACCGTCCTGTACCAGCACGGTAGCGACCGGGCCACGGCCCTTGTCCAGGCGGGACTCGACCACGACACCACGACCAGGGGCCGACGGAGTGGCAGTGAGCTCCAGAACCTCTGCCTGCAGCAGCACGGCTTCGAGCAGTTCGTCGACGCCGGTACCGGCCTTGGCCGAAACAGGCACGAACTGGGTGTCGCCGCCCCACTCCTCCGGAATCACATCCAGCGCGGCAAGGCCGTTCTTGATGTTGTCCGGGTTGGCTTCCGGCTTGTCCATCTTGTTGACCGCAACCACGATCGGCACGCCAGCCGCTTTCGCGTGCTGTACCGCTTCAACGGTCTGCGGCATCACCCCGTCGTCGGCCGCCACCACTAGGATGACGATGTCGGTAGCCTTGGCACCACGGGCACGCATCGCGGTGAACGCTGCGTGGCCAGGGGTGTCGAGGAAGGTCACCATGCCGCGATCGGTTTCGACGTGGTAGGCGCCGATGTGCTGGGTGATACCACCCGCTTCACCGCTGGCTACCTTGGTACGACGAATGTAGTCGAGCAGGGAGGTCTTGCCGTGGTCGACGTGGCCCATCACGGTCACTACCGGCGCACGGGTCAGGGCTTCGCCTTCAAACTTCAGGGACTCGGCCAGTTGGTCTTCCAGGGCGTTCTCGTTTACCAGTTTGACCTTGTGGCCGAATTCTTCGGCGATCAACTGAGCGGTCTCACGGTCGAGCACCTGGTTGATGGTCACCGGAGTGCCCATCTTGAACATGAACTTGACGACTTCTGCACCCTTGACAGCCATCTGGGCGGCCAGTTCGGCCACGGTGATGGTCTCGCCAATGCTGACTTCACGCACGATAGGTCCTGTCGGGCTCTGGAACCCGTGCTGGTTACGCTTCTTCAGCTTGGACTTGCCACCACGGCCACCGCCACGACGACCGAAAGCATCGCTTTCTTCGTCGGTACTGCGCGGTGCCACGCGGGGAGCCGGAGCCTTTTCTTTCTCTTTGAGCGAAGGACGGTGCTGCGCATGCTTGCGGTCGCGGCGATCGTCTTCATCACGAGCACGCTCGGGACGACGAACCTCTTCCTTCTTGCGCTCGCCGTTAACCGCAGCTGCGCCGGCCGCTGCAGGAGCAACTGCTGCCGCAGAGGCAGCAGCGACAGGCGCGGCTGCGACAGCGGCCGGCTCGCCGGCAGCAGCAACAACGTCCGCCGGAGCGGATTCGGTAGCTACCTTGGCACGAGATTCCGCTTCGCGGCGGGCAGCCTCTTCGGCACGCTGACGAGCCTCATCTTCAGCCTTCAGTCGAGCGGCTTCTTCCGCTACGCGCTGCTCTTCGAGTTCGCGCTGACGCTCAGCCTCGATCTCGTCGGGGCTGCGCTTGACGTAGGTCTTCTTCTTGCGTACTTCGACGTTGATGGTCTTGCTACCGGCGACCCTCAGCGTAGTAGTGGTCTTGCGCTGCAGGGTAATCTTGCGCGGCTCTTCCAGGCGCTCACCGTGGCTGCTCTTGAGATGGGCCAGCAGGGCCTGCTTCTCATTGTCGGTTACAACTTGTTCGGCGCTGGTGTGCGGCAATCCCGCCTCGCGCATCTGCAGCAGCAGGCGCTCCACCGGTGTATCGACCACTTGGGCCAGTTCTTTCACCGTGACTTGCGTCATGCACTTCTCTCCTCAGGCCGCGATACTTACTCGAACCAGTGGGCTCGGGCGGCCATGATCAGCTTGCCGGCACGCTCTTCGTCCATGCCGTCGATGTCGAGCAGGTCGTCGATCGACTGCTCGGCCAGATCTTCGCGGTTAATAACGCCACGTACGGCGAGTTCAACAGCCAGGTCCTTGTCCATGCCTTCCAGGGAAAGCAGGTCTTCGGCAGGCTGGGCATCCGCCAGCTTTTCTTCGGTTGCGATAGCCTTGGTCAGCAGGCGGTCCTTCGCGCGCGCACGCAGCTCGTTGACGATGTCCTCATCGAAGCCGTCGATGCTGAGCATTTCTTCCATGGGCACGTAGGCGATTTCTTCCAGGCTGGTGAAACCTTCTTCAACCAGTACCTGGGCCAGCTCTTCGTCCACTTCCAGCTCTTCAACGAATGCACGCAGGATGTCGCCGGTTTCGGCTTGCTGCTTGGCCTGGATGTCCGCTTCGGTCATCACGTTGAGGGTCCAGCCGGTCAGCTGGCTGGCCAGGCGCACGTTCTGGCCGCCACGACCAATGGCCTGGGCCAGGTTGTCTTCGGCAACGGCGATGTCCATTGCGTGGGCATCTTCGTCGACGATGATCGCAACCACTTCGGCCGGGGCCATGGCATTGATCACGAACTGTGCCGGGTTGTCGTCCCAGAGGACTATATCGACACGCTCACCGCCCAACTCGCCGGATACGGCCTGGACGCGGGAGCCACGCATACCGATGCAGGCACCCTGCGGGTCGATACGTTTGTCCTTGGAGCGTACGGCGATCTTGGCGCGCGAACCCGGGTCACGGGAGGCGGCCATCACTTCGATCAGCTCTTCGGCGATTTCCGGCACTTCGATGCGGAACAACTCGATCAGCATCTGCGGCGCAGTGCGCGACAGGATCAGTTGCGGACCGCGATTTTCGGTGCGGATTTCTTTCAGCAGGGCACGCACACGAGCACCAACCCGGAAGGTTTCGCGGGCGATGATGTCCTCGCGAGCCAGGAGCGCTTCGGCGTTGTTGCCCAGGTCAACGATCACGTTGTCGCGAGTGACTTTCTTCACAGTGCCGAAAATGATGTCGCCCAGCTTCTCGCGGTAGGCTTCAACCACCTGCGCACGCTCGGCCTCACGTACCTTCTGCACGATGACCTGCTTGGCGGTCTGGGCAGCGATGCGACCGAACTCGATGGACTCGATCTTCTCTTCGATGATGTCGCCGATCTTGGCATTCTCATCGCGAGCCTGAGCCTGGTCGAGGGTCAGCTGGATCGCCGGATCCTCGAAATCTTCTTCCTCGACCACAGTCCAGCTACGGAAAGTGTCGTAGTTACCGCTCTGACGATTGATCGACACTCGCAGGTCGACCTCGTCCTCAAAACGCTTCTTGGTAGCGGTGGCCAGGGCCAGCTCCAGCGCCTCGAAAATAACGCCAGCCGGTACACCCTTTTCGTTGGATACCGACTCAACAACCAGCAGTACTTCTTTGCTCATCGTACGCCTCGCCTTTCGCAATCCATTGGATCCGCGGGATCCGCGTCTCAGTCAAAACGGGGAATGATGTTGGCCTTGTCGATCAACTCGATCGGCAGGAGGAACTCGCGGTCTTCTATGAGAACCACCACGTCCTGCTCCTCCACCCCGCGGAGGAGCCCCTGAAAATTGCGCCGCCCTTCGAAGGGCGAACGCAGCTTGATCTTGACCAGCTCACCGGCGTGGGCCGCAAACTGCTCAAGGGTGAACAGCGGACGATCCATGCCCGGCGAAGAAACTTCGAGGGTGTATTCGTTGCTGATCGGGTCCTCGACATCGAGTACACCACTGATCTGCCGACTGACCTTCTCGCAATCCTCGACTAGGATGCCGTTCTCGTGATCGATATAGATACGCAGCAGGGAATGCCGCCCTTGAGACAGGAACTCGATGCCCCAGCACTGATAACCGAGCGCTTCGACTACCGGGGCCAACAAGGCCTGCAACTGTTCTAGCTTGCTCGACACCTGATCGCCTCTCGCATGCTGTGCAAATAAAAAATGGGCGAAACGCCCATCCCTTCAAACCGCCTGATCTGTGATCGGAGGCCAACTGTCCAGCTAGCAAAAAGCCCCTAAAAAGGGGCTTCGCGACTACTGGTTGCGGGGGCTGGATTTGAACCAACGACCTTCGGGTTATGAGCCCGACGAGCTACCAGACTGCTCCACCCCGCGTCAAAGCTGGTGCGAGAGTATACGGCCAGCACCTTGCGTGGTCAACCGAACATCCCGCGAAGAAGAAGGCCCGCATCACTGCGGGCCTTCTCTTTGTATGGTACCGAGGAGGGGACTCGAACCCCTACAGCCTATGGCCACTACCACCTCAAGGTAGCGTGTCTACCAATTCCACCACCTCGGCAAAACTTGCCTTACTTCTGCTCCGGAGCCTGCGGCACATCACCCGATTGGGTAGCTGGCTTCTGCTCTTCGAGCACCGGCACATCATCAGCTGCCGGCTTAGCGGGCTGAACTTCGAGGGCCGCCGGATCTGGCAGACCTACATTGCTCAGCGCCTCAGCCTTTTCCTTAGCGAAGAACGCTAAACCCAGACTGGTAATGAAAAAAACCGCGGCGAGTATAGCAGTAACTCGACTCAAAAAGGTAGCAGAACCTTGGCTTCCGAATACGGTTGCCGAAGCACCGGAGCCAAAAGAGGCACCAGCATCCGCGCCCTTGCCCTGCTGAACCAGCACCAGACCAACAACGCCCAGCGCGACCAGCAAGTGCACCACAATTACGACAGTTTCCAGCATCTCGTCAGCTTCCTGCGGCGCGACAGATCGCACCGAACTCATCCGCATTCAGGGAGGCTCCACCAACCAGCCCCCCATCGATATCCGGCATGCCGAACAAGTCGGCCGCACTGGCCGCCTTCACACTGCCGCCGTACAGAATTCGTACGCCGCGAGCAACCTCAGCATTCTCCGCCGACAGTTGCGAGCGAATCGCCGCATGAACCTCTTGCGCTTGCTGCGGCGAAGCTGTCAGCCCCGTACCAATGGCCCAAACCGGCTCATAGGCAATTACCGCTTGCGCAAATGCGCCCACACCAAGCTCTTCGATCACGCTACCCAACTGACGCCCTACAACATCGAGCGTCTTGCCGGCTTCGCGCTGCTCCCGAGTTTCACCGACGCACAGCACCGGGATCAGACCACAGGATTGAGCAGCAGCGAACTTGCGACTCACGACTTCGTCGCTTTCGCCCAAAATCAGGCGACGCTCCGAATGACCGACCAGAACCAGACTGCAACCCACGTCCGCCAACTGGCTTGCCGCGATCTCTCCGGTGAGGGCTCCCTGCACCGGCTCCACCGCACAATTCTGAGCACCTACGACAATCGACTTGCCGTCCAGGCCTTGAATGACCTGATTGATGTACAGACAGGGCGGCATTACCGCGACTTCGACTCCAGTAGGCAACGCCAAATGGCGCAAGCCTTTGATCAGCTCTGCGACGCTGGCGCGGGTACCGTGCATTTTCCAGTTACCGGCTACCAGAGGTCGGCGCATGCTTTATCTCGTCGATCAAAGTGGGCGCAGATGTTACCCAAGAGATTTTCAACAAGCAAGCGAAATCAAGCACATACCTCTGTCACGACTTTTGCCAGTTCCTCGGCGTAGCCGCGCACCAGCTTTTCGTCGTCGCCCTCGACCATCACGCGCACGAGCGGCTCGGTACCGGACTTGCGCAGAAGCACACGCCCCCGCCCTGCCATCTGGGTAGTAACGCGGGCAGACGCATCCTTCACGGCCGGATGATTGACCGGATCCACGTCGCCGCCTGCGTAGCGAACGTTGATCAGCACCTGCGGGCACTTGCGCATGCCCTGGCGAGCTTCGGCGAGAGATTGACCGCTGCGCTGCAAAGCCAGCAGGACCTGGAGGGCGGAAACGATGGCGTCACCCGTGGTAGTGAAATGGCTACAGACGATATGGCCGGAATTCTCGCCACCCAGCGTCCAGCCATTGGCCTGCAGTTCACTCATCACGTAGCGATCGCCGACTTTGGCACGTACGAATGGAATCTCGAGCTCCTTGAAGGCCAGTTCAAGGCCCAGGTTGCTCATCAGGGTACCGACAACCCCCCCGTTCAGCCTGTCTCGGGCATGCAGGTCACGGGCGATCAGATAGATCAGTTCGTCGCCATCGACTACCGCACCAGTGTGATCGACCATCAGGACGCGGTCGCCATCTCCATCGAAGGCAATACCGATGTCCGCATTCTGCTCGACGACCGCCGCCTGCAGGCTGGCCATATGAGTGGAACCGCAATCGTCATTGATATTGAGACCGTTGGGCTGCGCGGCCAGCACGCTGACTTGTGCTCCCAGTTCGCGAAACACGTTGGGTGCGACCTTATACGTAGCACCATGAGCGCAATCCACCACCATCTTTAGGCCAGCAAAATCGGTACTGATCGGGGTAGTGCTCTTGCAGAATTCGATGTAGCGGCCGGCGGCGTCGTTGATGCGGGATACCTTGCCCAATTGAGCCGAGTCCACCACGGTCATCGGCTGGTCAAGCAACTCCTCGATCATCAACTCAACTTCATCCGAGAGCTTGGTCCCCTTGCCCGAGAAGAACTTGATGCCATTGTCGTGATGCGGGTTGTGCGAGGCACTGATGACAATGCCCGCATCCGCCAGGAAGGTGCGGGTCAGGTAGGCGATAGCTGGAGTCGGCATGGGACCGAGGAGCATCACATCCGCGCCGGCAGCCAGCAGGCCGGCCTCGAGAGCGGACTCGAACATGTAGCCGGAAATCCGAGTGTCCTTGCCGATCAGGATGCGGCACTTACCCTGCTTGCGGAACGCCATACCGGCGGCCCAGCCAAGCTTGAGCATGAATTCCGGAGTAATCGGGAACTGCCCGACGTGGCCACGAATACCGTCGGTGCCAAAATACTTTCTGCTCATTAGGTGCTCCGTATTGTCTTATTCCGCCGCTTGTACCGCGGCTATCATGCGTACTGCGTCAACGGTCTCCGCGACATCGTGTACGCGCACGATGCGCGCACCCTTGGCCACGGCGAGGGCGGCCAAGGCGAGGCTGCCCGGGAGACGTTGCTGAACTTCTCGCCCCAGCGTCTGACCAATCATGCTTTTGCGCGAAACGCCAACCAGCAACGGGCGCCCGAGCTCATGCAGGACCTCCAGATGCTTGAACAGACTGAGGTTGTGCGCCAACGTCTTGGCGAAGCCGAAGCCTGGATCCAGGACTATCCGATCCTCCGAGATGCCCGCAACCACGCATGCCCGTACGCGCTCGGAAAGGAACTCGCCGACTTCGCGAACAACATCGCCATAATGCGGATCCTGCTGCATGGTGCCCGGCTCGCCGAGCATGTGCATCAGACAGACCGCCAGACCGGTGTCTGCGGCGGCGTCCAGCGCGCCGTCACGGCGCAAGGAGCGCACATCATTGATCATGCCGGCGCCGAGGCGAGCACCTTCACGGATCACCGCGGGAGTGGACGTATCCAGAGAGATGACCACATCCAGTTCGCGGGCGATGACCTCGACCACGGGGGCTACGCGCTCAAGCTCCTCGGTTGGGGACACAGGTCGTGCCCCGGGGCGAGTCGACTCGCCGCCGACATCGATCAGGGTCGCGCCGGCAGCGACCATTTCCTCGGCATGGCGCAACGCCGCATCACGCGCATTGAAACGACCGCCATCGGAGAAGGAATCTGGAGTGACATTTAGGATGCCCATGACATGCGGCTGGGCCAAATCAAGAACCCGGCTGCCGCAAGGCAACCGGGTCGGGCACTGCACTGACTTCATCTACAGGCCTTAGTGTTCGCCAGCCGGCCCGCCGATGGGGGTTTCAGGGCGCTTGGTCTCCTCACGGGGAGCGGGAGTACCAGAAGTACCGGAACCACCCTGCCAATCCTTGGGTTCACGCACAGTGCGACCGGCCATGATGTCGTCGATCTGCTCGGAATCGATGGTTTCGTACTTCATCAAGGCTTCGGCCATGGCATCGAGCTTGTCACGATTCTCCGTCAGAAGGTTCTTCGCGGTGGTATAGCTCTCGTCGATAATCCGACGGACTTCCTGGTCGATCAGCTTGGCGGTTTCACCCGATACATTCGCGTGCTGTGCACCCGCGCTGCGACCAAGGAACACCTCGCCCTCTTCCTCTGCGTACATCAGCGGACCTAGCTTTTCGGACAGCCCCCACTTGGTGACCATGTTCCGAGCGATCTGAGTGGCACGCATGATGTCGTTAGAGGCCCCCGTAGTGACACCATCAAATCCGAGGGTCATTTCTTCGGCGATCCGGCCGCCGAACAGTGAGCAAATCTGACTGGTCAGCGCGCGCTTGGAGAGGCTGTAACGATCTTCCTCGGGGAGGAACATCGTCACGCCCAGAGCGCGCCCACGCGGAATGATCGACACTTTGTAGACAGGATCATGCTCCGGTACCAGGCGCCCAACGATGGCGTGGCCCGCCTCGTGGAACGCGGTATTCAGTTTTTCCTTCTCGGACATCACCATGGACTTGCGCTCAGCGCCCATCATGATCTTGTCCTTGGCCAATTCGAACTCTTTCATTTCGACGAGGCGCTTATTGACGCGAGCGGCGAACAGAGAGGCTTCGTTGACCAGGTTGGCCAGGTCCGCACCGGAGAAACCTGGGGTACCACGCGCGATGACGCCAGCATCTACGTCGTCGCCCATGGGCACCTTGCGCATATGCACCTTGAGGATCTGCTCGCGCCCACGGATATCCGGCAGGCCCACGACCACCTGACGGTCGAAGCGGCCAGGACGCAGCAGAGCCGGGTCCAGCACATCAGGACGGTTAGTGGCGGCGATCACGATGATGCCGTCATTCATCTCGAAGCCATCCATCTCCACCAGCAACTGGTTGAGAGTCTGCTCACGCTCGTCGTGACCACCACCCAGTCCGGCACCACGATGGCGACCAACAGCGTCGATCTCGTCGATGAAGATAATGCACGGGGCGTGTTTCTTGGCTTGATCGAACATGTCGCGGACGCGAGACGCACCCACACCGACGAACATCTCGACGAAGTCGGAACCGGAAATGGTGAAGAACGGAACCTTTGCTTCACCCGCGATGGCCTTGGCCAGCAGGGTCTTGCCGGTACCGGGCGGGCCGACCATCAGCACGCCGCGCGGGATGCGGCCACCCAGGCGCTGGAACTTGCCAGGATCACGCAGGAACTCAACCAGCTCGCTGACTTCCTCCTTCGCTTCATCGCAACCGGCGACGTCGGCGAAGGTGGTCTTGACCTGATCTTCCGAGAGCAGGCGCGCCTTGCTCTTGCCAAAGCTCATCGGGCCGCCGCGACCACCGCCGCCGCCCTGCATCTGGCGCATGAAGAACATGAAGACCGCAATGATCACCAGAATCGGGAAACTGGCTACCAGCAGTTGAGTCCAGATGCTCTGCTGCTCAGGCTGCTTGCCTTCGATGATCACGTTGTTGTCGATCAGGTCGCCGATCAGGCCACCGTCCTGAATCGCCGGACGAATGGTCTTGAAGGGCTCGCCATCATTGCGCTTACCGGTGATGACGAAGCCATCGACGGTTACTCGCTCGACCTTGCCTTCCTTAACCTGCTCGATGAATTCCGAGTAGTTAAGCGTCTGCGGTTCGCTCGGGCTGGAGAAATTGTTCATCACCGTGACTAGCACGGCGGCGATGATTAGCCACAGGATCAGATTTTTTGCCATATCGTTCAATTAGCTACCCTCTGGAACGGGCTCCTTCCTGGAGCGCAGCCCGCATGACGGCTGGTGATTAATCGGCCTAACTTACTACACAACCCCTACCCCTGGCAGGCGCCGTCTGTAACCCTTTATGAGACCTCGCGGCCTCCCTGCTATATCCAGCTCCTGCAGAGGGGAACCGATTGGTCAGGTTCCCGTTGCAGTCTATTCCCCACGGAAGCCACGCGCGAGCAGGTATTGCTCCCGGGAGCGGTCACGCGACGAAAGCGGCTTGCGCATCTGCACCTTGTCGAACATCTCGCGCACCTGCTTGTGGTAGACGTCGAAACCTTCGCCCTGGAAGATCTTGATCAAAAAATCGCCACCTGGGCGCAAAGCACGGCCGGCCAGATCCAGCGCCAACTCACAGAGGTGCATTGCACGCGGCTGATCACTAGCCCTTACCCCACTCATATTGGGGGCCATATCGGAAATCACAAGGTCTACCGGGTTTTCACCGATCGCCTCGAGGATGCGTGCGAAGACTTCATCATCAGTGAAGTCGCCCTGAATAAACGTCACATCAGGAATGCTATCCATCTCCAGGATGTCAGAGGCGATCAATCGACCGCGATCACCTATCACGCGGCTAGTCACCTGGGACCAGCCGCCCGGCGCAGCACCGAGGTCAACGACTGTCATGCCAGGCCGCAGGATGCGGTCCTTTTCCTGGATTTCGAGCAATTTGTAGCTGGCACGGGAACGATAACCGTCCTTCTGAGCCATTTTGACGTACGGGTCGTCGATATGTCTTTGCAGCCATCGCTGGCTACTCTTGGAACGGGCCACGGGATACCTCGTGTTCGGCTGTGCGCCCCGGAATCACTCGGGTAAACTAGCAGCCTTTTTTCGCAGGGGTTTGATTATGGCGCTCTCACAGGAGCACAAGAAGCAATACAAATCTATCGGTCATCACCTGAAACCGGTATTGACGGTGGCCGAAAACGGTCTGACCGAAGGTGTGCTGGCCGAACTGGAGCGCGCGCTGAACGATCATGAGTTGATCAAGGTTCAGTTCCGCATCACTGAGCGTGATGACCGCCGTGCCCTGATCGACGAGCTCTGCGCCGCCGGTAACTGCGAACTGGTCCAGGTCATCGGCAAGATGGCGTTGGTCTATCGCCGCAACCCCAAGCCGAACCGCAACCTCTCCAACATCAGCCGCTTCAGCGGGCTCTGATTCCCTCACCAAGGGCGCGCGCTCAGCGCGCCCGGTCCTCCGCCATCTTCACTGGCAAAGGCTGGATTACCAGCAGCAGGCCGCAGAAGGCCAGCGACAAATAGCTGAAGTTCAGCCAGTAAGCCGCCTCCGGCCTCCAGAAGCGCACGAGCAGAAACACCGCTACCAGAGCCAGTACAGCTGCGAGCAATTGCGCGCGGGCATCACGCCAGAGACGCGCAAGCCCCGCATGCTGAATCAGCAGCAGGGCCTGGAGCAACGCGCAAAATCCGGCAAAGGCTACAAGCAGGGGGCGCAGACCAGCCGCCACTTCATCGACCAGCATTGGCGCAAGACCAATCTGGCCGAGCGCCGGAAGCATGACGAAGTGCAGCAGCCAGAGGCCACCAACCCAGAAAGTCTGGGCCAACTGCCAGGCAATGGCGCCGGCCCGGAAACGCTTAGACGTGACGGACTTCGACAATCTCGTACTCGACGATACCGCTCGGAGTCTTGACGGTCACCACGTCCCCTTCTTCCTTACCCACCAGGGCGCGAGCGATGGGAGAGCTCACCGACAGTTTGCCTTTCTTAATGTCGGCTTCGTCGTCACCAACGATCTGGTAGGTAACGGCTTCGTCGGTTTCGACGTTGGCAATATCCACCGTGGTGCCGAAAATCACCTTGCCGGTATGGGCGATGCTGGTGACATCGATAACCACCGAATTCTGCAGACGGCCTTCGATATCACGGATACGCGCCTCGACCATGCCCTGCTGCTCGCGCGCCGCATGATATTCAGCGTTTTCCTTGAGATCACCCAGTTCACGCGCTTCGCCGATGGCTTGACTCAGTTGCGGGCGCATTACTTTGGTCAGATGAGCCAGCTCCTCTTCCAGGGCGCGAGCGCCCTGGACAGTCATGGGGTACTTATTCATGCCTTGATTCCTGCATGGAGATCCTGCAAGCGACGCACGGTCTTCTCGGGACCGAATTTGAGCGCCTCACAGATCGCCTGACCAGCCGCGATGGTGGTGGTGCAGTAGATCTTGTGCTGCAGGGCGTTACGACGGATCGAGTAGGAGTCAGCAATGGACTGACGCCCCTCAGTGGTGTTGATGATGAGGGTAACCTCATCGTTCTTGATCATGTCAACGACATGAGGACGGCCCTCCGTCACCTTGTTCACGCGACGGACCGGCAGACCAGCCGCCTCGATCACCTTGGCGGTGCCGGAGGTGGCGACGACCTCGAAGCCCAACTCGATCAGATCGCGAGCGACCTGGGTGACCATCGGCTTGTCGTCTTCACGCACGCTGATGAATACGGTGCCGGAGTTCGGCAGGATCTCGCTGGCACCAAGCTGGGCCTTGGAGAAGGCTTCACCGAAGGTGTCACCGACACCCATAACCTCACCGGTGGACTTCATTTCCGGGCCGAGGATCGGGTCGACGCCCGGGAACTTGGCGAACGGGAACACCGCTTCCTTGACGCTGAAGAACGGCGGAATGATTTCCTTGGTGAAGCCAATTTCCTTGAGGCTCTTGCCAGCCATTACGCGGGCAGCGACCTTGGCCAGCGATTCGCCGATGCATTTGGAGACGAACGGCACGGTACGGGACGCGCGCGGGTTGACCTCGATGACGTAGATGTCCTCGCCCTGCACGGCCATCTGCACGTTCATCAGGCCGACCACGCCGAGTTCCAGGGCCATTTTCTTGACCTGGTCACGGATCTCGTCCTGGATGTGCTGCGGCAACGAATACGGCGGCAACGAGCAGGCGGAGTCACCGGAATGCACGCCAGCCTGTTCGATGTGCTGCATGATCGCGCCAATTACGACGGTTTCGCCGTCGCAGACTGCATCGATGTCGACTTCGATGGCGCAGTTGAGGAAGCGGTCGAGCAGCACCGGGCTGTCGTTGGACACCTTCACCGCTTCGCGCATGTAGCGCTTGAGCTCTTCTTCCTGGTAGACGATTTCCATCGCGCGACCGCCCAGTACGTAGGACGGACGCACCACCATCGGGTAGCCGATGCCCTTCGAAAGGGCCAGGGCTTCGTCTTCGCTGCGGGCGGTGGCGTTGGCCGGCTGGCGCAGGTTCAGGCGCTGCACCATCTGCTGGAAGCGCTCGCGGTCTTCGGCGCGGTCGATCGCGTCGGGGCTGGTACCGATGATCGGCACACCGGCCTCTTCCAGCGCACGGCAGAGTTTCAGCGGAGTCTGGCCGCCGTACTGGACGATCACACCTTTCGGCTGCTCGACGCGGACGATTTCCAGCACGTCTTCCAGGGTGACCGGCTCGAAGTACAGGCGGTCGGAAGTGTCGTAGTCGGTGGAAACGGTTTCCGGGTTGCAGTTGACCATGATGGTCTCGTAGCCGTCTTCGCGCATCGCCAGCGCCGCGTGCACGCAGCAGTAGTCGAACTCGATGCCCTGGCCAATACGGTTGGGGCCGCCACCGAGGATCATGATCTTGTCGCGGGTAGACGGATTGGCCTCGCACTCTTCCTCGTAGGTCGAGTACATGTAGGCAGTGTCGGTGGCGAATTCAGCGGCGCAGGTATCCACGCGCTTGAATACCGGCAGCACCTTCAGCTTGTGACGATGGCTGCGCAGATTCTTCTCGGTGACGCCGAGCAGCTTGGCCAGGCGAGAGTCGGAGAAGCCTTTGCGCTTGAGCTTGCGCATCAGGTCGGCATCGATGCCGGACAGACCGAGGGTCTTGACCTTCTCTTCGTCCTTCACGAGGTCCTCGATCTGTACCAGGAACCACTCGTCGATACGGGTAAGGTCGAAGACTTCTTCGATGGTCTTGCCGGCACGGAAGGCGTCAGCCACGTACCAGATACGCTCGGCGCCCGGCACGGTCAGCTCACGCTTCAGGATGCCTTCGGCTTCCGGGTCGTTCAGGTCCAGCTTGGGATCGAAGCCGGCAACGCCCACTTCCAGGCCGCGCAGGGCTTTCTGCACGGACTCCTGGAAAGTACGACCGATGGCCATGACTTCGCCCACGGATTTCATCTGGGTGGTGAGGCGGGCGTCCGCTTTCGGGAATTTCTCGAAGGCGAAGCGCGGAACCTTGGTCACGACATAGTCGATTGCCGGCTCGAAGGACGCCGGGGTACGACCGCCGGTGATGTCGTTCTGCAGCTCGTCGAGGGTGTAACCGACAGCCAGCTTGGCGGCGATCTTGGCGATCGGGAAGCCAGTGGCCTTCGAAGCCAGGGCCGAGGAGCGCGATACGCGCGGGTTCATCTCGATCACGACCATACGGCCGGTGTCCGGGCAGATGCCGAACTGCACGTTGGAACCGCCGGTCTCGACGCCGATCTCACGCAGCACCGCCAGGGAGGCGTTGCGCATGATCTGGTATTCCTTGTCGGTCAGGGTCTGGGCCGGGGCTACGGTGATGGAGTCACCGGTGTGCACGCCCATCGGGTCGAAGTTCTCGATGGAGCAGACGATGATGCAGTTGTCCTTCTTGTCGCGGACAACCTCCATCTCGTATTCCTTCCAGCCGATCAGGGATTCGTCGATCAGCAGCTCGTTGGTAGGCGACAGGTCCAGGCCACGGGCGCAGATCTCCTCGAACTCCTCGCGGTTATAGGCGATGCCGCCACCGGTGCCGCCCATGGTGAAGGACGGACGGATGATGCAGGGGAATCCGACTTGCTCCAGCACGCCGTAGGCTTCTTCCATGCTGTGGGCGATACCCGAGCGCGGGCAGGCCAGGCCGATGTCCTTCATGGCCCTGTCGAAGCGCGAACGATCCTCGGCCTTGTCGATGGTATCGGCGTTGGCACCGATCATTTCCACGCCGAACTTTTCGAGCACGCCATGACGTTCCAGGTCGAGGGCGCAGTTCAGCGCGGTCTGGCCGCCCATGGTGGGCAGCAGCGCGTCAGGACGCTCCTTCTCGATGATCTTGGCGACGGTCGCCCACTTGATCGGCTCGATGTAGGTGGCATCGGCCATGGCCGGGTCGGTCATGATGGTGGCCGGGTTGGAGTTCACCAGGATGACGCGGAAGCCTTCTTCCTTCAGGGCCTTGCAGGCCTGAGCGCCGGAATAGTCGAACTCGCAGGCCTGGCCGATCACGATGGGGCCGGCACCGAGGATCAGGATGCTCTTGATGTCTGTACGCTTGGGCATGGGACTCTCGTTGCAATAATCAGGACAGGGTTGCGGTCGCCAGCTTCACGCCAAAGCCGACGAACAGGGCGCCGACGCCGCTCGAGGCGCCGGCAGCCAGCCGTTGCCGCCGGCGGAACCAGGCCGCCAGGCGTACACCGGAGAAAATCAGGAAACTCAAGTACAGGGCGCTGATGACTTCGAGGATTGCGCCCAGCACCAGGAACGACACTCCGGGGTAGGCGTATCCCGGATCGACGAACTGGATGAAGAAGGACACAAAGAAGAGGATCGCCTTGGGGTTGGACAAGCTCAGCAGCAGCGCCTTGCGGAACGGCTGGTTGACGTCCATGTCCTTCGCCGGAGCGGCTTGCTCGATCGGCTGGCGCAACTTCTGCCAGCCACCCCGGAGCATGCCGACGCCCAGATAGAACAGGTAGGCGGCGCCGACGTACTTCAGGCCGAGGAATAGCATCGGTTCGGCCTTGAGCAGCGAGGCGATTCCCAGTGCCGACAGCAGCATGAGGATCGCATCGCCGAGGAACACCGCACTGGCCGCCCGGTAGCCGGCGGCCACGCCGCGCTGGGCGGCAGTGGCGAGCACGAACAGCGAGTTCGGCCCAGGCAGCAGGACGATGAACAGCGTCCCCAGGACGTAGGTCCAGAGGTCGGTGATCCCCAGGGTCGGCATCATCTTCGCAAGCCCCTCAACGGTCTCAGCGACGCTCGGCCATCGCCGCGATGAAGCGGTCGAACAGCGGAGCCACGTCGTGCGGACCAGGGCTGGCTTCCGGGTGACCCTGGAAGCTGAAGGCGACCTTGTCGGTGCGCTCGATGCCCTGCAGGGTGCCGTCGAACAGCGACTTGTGGGTTGCGCGCAGGTTGGCCGGCAGGGTCGACTCGTCTACAGCGAAACCGTGGTTCTGACTGGTGATCATCACCACGCTGGAGTCCAGGTCCTGTACCGGGTGGTTGGCGCCATGGTGGCCATGGCCCATCTTCACGGTTTTGGCGCCGGAGGCCAGCGCCAGCAATTGGTGGCCGAGGCAGATGCCGAACACCGGAATCTCGGTATCGAGGAACTCGCGAATTGCCTGGATGGCGTAATCGCACGGCTCGGGGTCGCCAGGGCCGTTGGAGAGGAAGATGCCGTCCGGATTCAACGCCAGAACTTCGCTGGCCGGAGTCTGCGCGGGCACCACGGTCAGGCGGCAGCCACGGGCTACCAGCATTCGCAGGATGTTCAGCTTGACGCCGAAATCGTAGGCCACCACGTGGTAAGGCAGCTCGCTGGCAGCGATTTCCGGATGGCTGTCGGTTTCCAGGTTCCACACGCTGGAGCGCCACTCATAGCGTTCCTCGCAGGACACCACCTTGGCCAAGTCCATGCCTTTCAGGCCCGGGAAACTGCGAGCCAGCTCCAGCGCTTTCTCTTCGGTGGCGTCGGCGCCAGCGAGGATGCAGCCGTTCTGCGAGCCCTTTTCACGCAGGATGCGGGTCAGGCGGCGGGTATCGATGCCGGCAATGGCGACGGTACCGTTCTCTTTCAGGTAATCCGGCAGCGACTGCTTGTTACGCCAGTTGCTGGCCAGCAGCGGCAGGTCGCGGATGATGAGGCCGGCGGCCCATACACGGTCAGCCTCGGCGTCTTCCGGCGTGGTGCCGGTGTTGCCGATGTGCGGATAGGTCAGGGTAACGATTTGCTGGGCATAGGAAGGATCGGTAAGGATTTCCTGATAGCCGGTCATGGCAGTGTTGAACACTACCTCGCCGATGGTATGGCCATCGGCCCCAATGGCTTCGCCGCGAAAAATGCTGCCGTCGGCAAGCGCGAGTATGGCTGGCTTAATCAAGAAGACCTCCCGTAGATCAAGGCTGAAGCAAACGCAGGTTGTAAAAAAGCGGGATGACGTTGTTACCGTCACCCCGCTTTTTTATCTGAGCCATTTCTGCGTAACTTTTAGTGGACACACTAAAGCTGCAGTTTATAGGAATGCGTCATTTCGGTCCACCCGAAAGACATCCCGATTAGCGACTCAGCGGAGACCGAGCACATCCTGCATGTCATACAGACCCGCTTCCTGGCCTTCCAGCCAGAGTGCGGCACGCACTGCACCGCGGGCAAAGGTCATGCGACTGGAAGCCTTGTGGGTGATCTCCACCCGCTCACCTTCGGCCGCGAACAGCACAGTGTGATCACCTACGACATCACCAGCGCGCACGGTGGCGAATCCGATGGTCTCGCGAGCGCGGGCGCCAGTCTGACCTTCACGACCGTAGACAGCGACCTTGGACAGATCGCGACCGAGCGCATCGGCAACCACTTCACCCATGCGAAGTGCGGTACCGGATGGCGCATCCACCTTGTGACGGTGGTGGGCCTCGATGATCTCGATGTCGACCTCGTCCCCCAGGACGCGGGCGGCGGTATCGAGCAGCTTGAGGCAGAGGTTCACACCGACACTGAAGTTGGCAGCGAAGACGATCGGAATCTCCGTGGCGGCAGCCGCCAACAGGGCTTTCTCGTCAGAGGAGAATCCCGTCGTGCCGATCACCATAGCCTTGCCCGCCTGACGGCAGACTTCCAGATTCTTCAAAGTCACCGATGGGTGAGTGAAGTCGATCAGCACGTCGAATTCGTCGACTACCTTGGCCAGATCACCCGACAGCGGCACGCCGATGCGGCCCAGCGCCGCCAGCTCGCCAGCGTCAGCGCCGACCAGGCTGCTGTCCGGACGATCGATGGCAGCCGTCAGGCCAGCGCCCTGCGCCTGCTGCACCGCTTCGATCAAATTCTTGCCCATGCGCCCAGCGGCGCCCATCACTGCAATACGTCGCATAAAAAAGCTCCAAGCTGGAAGCCTGGAGCTGGAAATCGGGACAGGAGCAGTTCAACTCCAAGCACCGACTTCCAGCTCGTCGTTAGAGATCGCCGAAGAAGCGCTTCATACCCTCGAACCAGCTACTGGCCTTGGGCGAATGGGAGCCATCGCTCTGCAGCGTCTTGCGGAACTCATCGAGCAGCTCGCGCTGGCGCTTGTCCAGGTTGACCGGCGTTTCCACCACAACCCGGCACATCAGGTCGCCAGCACCTCCACCACGCACCGGCGCTACGCCCTTGCCGCGCAGACGGAACAGCTTGCCGGTCTGTGTCGCTTCCGGAATCTTCAGTTTGACCCGGCCATCCAGGGTCGGCACCTCGAGCTCGCCCCCCAAGGCTGCGTCTGCGAAGCTGATCGGCACCTCGCAGTAGAGGTGCTTGCCATCACGCTGGAAGATCGGGTGCTCGCGCACGTTGACCACCACGTAGAGGTCGCCGGAAGACCCACCAAGCGCACCAGCCTCGCCTTCGCCGGAAAGACGAATACGGTCACCGGTGTCGACGCCAGCAGGCACTTTCACCGACAGGGTCTTGTGTTCTTCCACGCGCCCCTGGCCGTGGCAACTGCCACACGGGTCGCTGATCATCTTGCCGCTGCCATGGCAGCGCGGGCAGGTCTGCTGCACCGAGAAGAAGCCCTGCTGCATGCGCACCTGGCCGATACCACCGCAGGTGGTACAGGTGACCGGACTGGTGCCCTTCTTGGCACCAGAGCCTTCGCAGGTCTTGCAATTGACCAGCGTCGGCACGCGGATGGTCACGGTAGTACCACGCACCGCTTCTTCCAGATCCAGTTCCAGGGTGTAGCGCAGGTCGCTGCCACGCTGTGGACCGCCACGCTGGCCACCACGCTGACCACCGAAGAAGTCACTGAACACATCGCCGAAGATGTCGGAGAAGCTGGCCCCACCAAAACCGGCACCGGCGCCTGCGCCCATCTGCGGATCGACACCGGCGTGGCCGTACTGGTCATACGCTGCGCGCTTGCTGGCATCGGAGAGAACTTCGTAGGCCTCGTTGGCCTCCTTGAACTGCTCCTCCGCAGCCTTGTCGCCCGGATTGCGGTCCGGGTGGAACTTCATGGCGAGACGGCGATAAGCCTTCTTCAGCTCCGCCTCGCTGGCGCCACGCTCGACACCAAGGATCTCGTAAAAGTCACGTTTAGCCATAGGTTTCCTGCACTCTCGAATTCACCAGCCCCAGACACACCAACGCGGGAGCAAGCTCCCGCGCGGCAGATCAGGCGTACGGGCCGTCTGGCACCGTACGCCGGGGCGAAAGCAAGCGTGACACTTACTTGTTTTCCTTGACCTCTTCGAACTCGGCGTCGACGGCATCGTCGCCAGCCTTGTCCGCAGCGGAAGCTTGCGGCTGTTCGCCAGCCTGAGCCTGGTCGGCGTACATCTTCTGGGCCAGCGGAGTGGACGCCTGGGACAGGGCATTCATCTTGGCTTCGATGTCGGCCTTGTCGTCGCCCTTCACGGCCACTTCCAACTCACCCAGCGCCTTCTCGATCGCAACCTTCTCCTCAGCAGTGGCCTTGTCGCCGGCCTCGGTGATCATCTTGCGAGTGGCGTGAACCAGCGCGTCGCCCTGGTTGCGGGCAGCGGCCAGCTCTTCGAACTTGCGGTCTTCCTCGGCGTTGGCCTCGGCATCACGCACCATCTGCTGGATTTCTTCCTCGGACAGACCGGAGTTGGCCTTGATCACGATGGATTGCTGCTTGCCGGTGGCCTTGTCCTTCGCGCCGACGTGCAGGATGCCGTTGGCATCGATGTCGAAGGTCACTTCGATCTGCGGTACGCCACGCGGAGCCGGCGGAATCTCGGCCAGATCGAACTTGCCCAGGGACTTGTTCTGGGCGGCCTGCTTGCGCTCACCCTGCAGCACGTGAATGGTCACTGCAGACTGGTTGTCGTCGGCGGTGGAGAACACCTGCGACTTCTTGGTCGGGATGGTGGTGTTCTTCTCGATCAGCGCGGTCATCACGCCACCCAGGGTTTCGATACCCAGGGTCAGCGGGGATACGTCGAGCAGCAGCACGTCTTTCACATCACCGGCCAGCACGGCACCCTGGATGGCGGCACCAATGGCGACGGCCTCGTCGGGGTTCACGTCCTTGCGCGGCTCTTTGCCGAAGAAGTCGGCAACCTGCTTCTGCACCAGCGGCATACGGGTCTGGCCACCGACCAGGATCACTTCCTGGATATCGGATACGTCCAGGCCTGCGTCCTTCAGGGCGATGCGGCAGGGCTCGATGGTACGCGCGACCAGATCTTCGACCAGGGCTTCCAGCTTGGCGCGGGAAATCTTCACGTTCAGGTGCTTCGGACCGGTCTGATCTGCAGTGATGTACGGCAGGTTGACGTCAGTCTGCTGAGCGGAAGACAGCTCGATCTTGGCCTTTTCGGCAGCTTCTTTCAGACGCTGCATGGCCAGGGGATCACCCTTCAGGTCCATGCCGGACTCTTTCTTGAACTCGTCGACGAGGTAATCAATCAGGCGCAGGTCGAAGTCTTCACCACCAAGGAAGGTGTCGCCGTTGGTGGCCAGCACTTCGAACTGGTGCTCGCCGTCGACCTCAGCGATCTCGATCACCGACACGTCGAAGGTACCGCCGCCCAGGTCATAGACGATAACGGTGTGATCGCCCTTGGCCTTGTCCATGCCGTAGGCCAGTGCAGCCGCGGTCGGCTCGTTGATGATGCGCTTGACGTCCAGACCGGCGATGCGGCCGGCGTCCTTGGTAGCCTGGCGCTGGCTGTCGTTGAAGTAGGCCGGAACGGTGATCACCGCTTCGGTGACCGGCTCGCCGAGGTAGTCTTCGGCGGTCTTCTTCATCTTCTTCAGCACTTCCGCAGAGATTTGCGGCGGCGCCATCTTCTGGCCCTTCACTTCCACCCAGGCGTCACCGTTGTCGGCCTTGGCGATCTTGTAGGGAACCATCTTGATGTCTTTCTGCACGACGTCTTCTTCGAAGCGGCGACCGATCAGACGCTTCACGGCGTACAGGGTGTTCTGCGGGTTGGTGACCGCCTGGCGCTTGGCGGACTGCCCGACCAGGGTCTCACCGTCGTTGGTGTAGGCGATGATGGACGGCGTGGTGCGAGCGCCTTCGGCGTTCTCGATCACCTTGACGTTGCCGTTTTCCAGGATGGCCACGCAAGAGTTGGTGGTCCCCAGGTCGATACCAATGATTTTGCCCATATTCTCTCTCCCGAAACTTTGGATTCTCCGCGGCCTCACTTCACGGACCGCGGCAGCACATAAACGCTTGATCTAACAGATGGGGGCCCAAGCCCGGATTTCAAGCCTGCTCGTCGATCGACGGCGGCGTCGCGCTCGGAGCCTTGCTGACCACCACCATGGCGGGGCGCAACAGGCGGCCGTTGAGCAGGTAACCCTTCTGGAACACCTTGAGCACGCTGCCCGGCTCGACATGGGTGCTCTCTTCCATTGCCATGGCTTGGTGATGCTCAGGATTGAAGGGCGCGCCATGCGGGTCGACCGCCTCCAACTGGTGACGTTTGAGCGTGTCGTGGAACAGCTTAAGCGTCAGCTCCATCCCTTCGCGCACCGGCTTGATCGTCTCGTCAGTGGCGCTGGACAGTTCGAGACCGCGCTCCAGACTGTCGACAACCGGCAGCAGGTCGTTGGCGAATTTTTCCAGGGCGAACTTGTGCGCCTTTTCCACATCCTGTTCGGCACGGCGACGGATGTTTTGCAGTTCGGCGGCAACACGCAGCGACTGATCCTGGGCCGCAGCCAGCTGCTCTTCCAGCACCTGTACGCGGGTGGCGAGGTCTTCGCCGGATGCGGCGTCGGCAGCAGGATTCGCTTCGGGGGTCTGGTTATCCAGGGTCTGTTCGTCGGCCATGCCTTCCTCCTCATAAAAGACAGCTGCGGGTAAAGACCCGCTGATATGTCCGCCTATATGGGGTCGCAATTTGTTGCTTCAAGGGGGAGGAGCGATTGTCAGGCAGAAAACAAACACTGTATAAATACACAGCCAACTCAGCGCGGGAGTCGCACCATGCTGGTACACCTGTCAATCCACAATTACGCCATCGTCGAGCACCTGGATCTGGAGCTTGAGGGTGGAATGTCCGTGATCACCGGGGAAACCGGCGCCGGCAAGTCGATAATGCTCGACGCCCTCGGCCTGACCCTGGGTGATCGCGCCGACAGCGGCGTGGTGCGCCCCGGCGCCGACAAAGCCGACATCCTCGCCAGCTTCGACCTCAGCCGCATCCCCGAAGCCCGCACCTGGCTGGCCGAGCGCGACCTGGACAACGACGGCCCATGCATACTGCGACGCGTCATCACCGCCGAAGGTCGTTCCCGTGCCTACATCAATGGCAGCCCCTGCCCCCAAGGCGACCTAAAGACCCTGGGCGAACTGCTGATCGACATCCACAGCCAACACGAACACCAGTCCCTGCTCAAGACCGACACCCATCGGCGCCTGCTGGATGAGTTCGCAGGCGCCAGCGACCTCGCCCGCCAGGTGCAACTGGCAGCCCAACGCTGGCGACAGACCCGCCAGGAGCTGGAGCACCTGTCCCGAGCAGGCGACGAACAGCGGGCACGCCACCAGCTGCTCACCTACCAGTTGGACGAGTTGGAAAACCTGGCCCTCGGCGAGAACGAACTGGAACGGCTGGAGCAGGAACACAAAAACCTCGCCAATGCCGAAAGCCTGCTGGCCGCATGCCGCCAGGTCATCGAAATGTGCAGCGACAGCGATGCCGGCAACGTACTCAGCGCGCTGACCGCCAGTCTCAACCGCCTCACCGCCTTTCATTCCCAGCCAGGCGCCCTGACCGAAGCGGTCAACCTGCTGTCCAGCGCACAGATCCAGGTCGAGGAGGCCATGGGCGAGCTGAACCGCTTCCTCGATCATTTCGACGCCGACCCTGAACGCCAGCAAGCTCTGGAGGAACGTCTCGACGCCATCTACACCCTGGCTCGAAAACACCGCGTCCAACCGAACGACCTCGCCGAGCTTCAGCAACGCCTGCTGGACGAACTGGAAGCCCTCAACGCCGATGACGAAGCAGCCGAGCGACTCGCCGAGGAACTGACTGCGTATGAGCGTCACTATCAGGAGAAAGCCACTGAACTGAGCCGGCTGCGTGGCGAAGCGGCGGAACAGCTGGCCGGCGCCGTGGAAATCGAGATGCAGCGCCTGGGCATGCCCGGCGGGCGCTTCAATATCAGGCTATATGCGAGCCAGCTGGATGAGCCACAACACTACGGACTGGAACAAGTGGAGTTTCTGGTGAGCGCCAACCCTGGCCAACCGCTGAAGGCATTGGCAAAGGTCGCCTCGGGCGGCGAACTGTCCCGTATCAGCCTGGCGATCCAGGTGATCACCGCGCAGACATCACGCGTGCCCACCCTGGTCTTCGACGAGGTGGACGTTGGTATCGGCGGCCCCACCGCCGAAGTGGTTGGCCAACTGCTGCGTCGCCTCGGCGAGCGTGGCCAGGTCCTTACCGTCACCCACCTTCCGCAAGTAGCCGCGCAGGGCCACCACCACCTCTTCGTGCACAAGGTGCGTGGCACCCAGGAAACGCGCACTGCAGTGACCAAGCTGCAGGAAGCACCGCGCATCGAAGAGATCGCCCGCATGCTGGGCGGCCTGGACCTCACCGAGGAATCCCTGGCCCACGCCCGGAAGATGGTGGTCAGCGCCCAGCGCTGATTTCAACCCAAACGAAAAAGGCGACCTTGTGGTCGCCTTTTCCTTTGCGCGAAGCGCTCACTTTTTCTTGCGGATGTACAGCACCAGATTGTGGTCAACAAGCTCGTAACCACGCTCCTTGACGATTTCCTTCTGGCGCTTCTCGATTTCCGGATCGAAGAACTCGATCACTTCACCGGAATCGACGCACACCATGTGGTCGTGATGGCCGCTATCGGCCAGCTCGAACACTGCATGACCGCCGTCGAAGTTGTGACGAACCACCAGGCCCGCCGCTTCGAACTGGGTCAGAACTCGATAGACAGTGGCCAGACCGACATCTTCACCAGCTTCCATCAAGGCCTTGTAAACGTCCTCCGCGCTCATGTGGCGTTGCTCGGTGGAGTCGAGCATCTGGAGGATCTTGACCCGAGGCAAGGTCACCTTCAGGCCGGCTTTACGCAGTTCGTTGTTTTCAACCATGGTCGGTTTTCTCGAGGAATGCGGCTTTCGCAGCTTCCCTTAATGCAGGTATGATCGGGACTTTTCGTGCCCAGCCAAGATAGTGGAAGTCTCCCACCGATGCAAAACACCAAGCTCCTGCTGACCAGCCTTTCCTTCGCAGGCTTGCTCGCACTCGCCGGTTGCTCGTTTCCCGGGGTCTACAAGATCGACATCCAGCAGGGCAACGTCGTAACGCAAGACATGATAGACCAGTTGAAGCCCGGAATGACCCGGCGTCAAGTGCGGTTTATCATGGGCAACCCGCTGATCACCGACACCTTCCACGCCAAGCGCTGGGACTACCTCTACAGCATCCAGCCAGGCGGCGGTCAACGCCTACAGGAGCGCGTCAGCCTGATGTTCGACGGCAACGACCAACTGATCGGACTGGCTGGCGACTTCATGCCCGGCGTGAGCCGTGACGAAGCGATCCTCGGCGGCGAAAGCACCACCACGACTACCGAAGCCAAACCGGAACAGCCGAAAGAGCAGCAAAAGGCCGAAGAACCGGCAGCGCCGGGTTCCCTGCTGGAGAAAATCCAGAAAGAAGTGGACAGCGCAGAGCCGGTACCGGTGCCGATTCCGGAGCCGCTGGAAACCTCGCCGCAATAACACGCGGCAACAAAAAAGCCCGGGCTGGTCCCGGGCTTTTTCATGGACGGGATTCAGGCGCCCCGCTCACCCTCACGCACTTGGGCAGCCTTTGCTGCTCGCTGCTTGCGCACTTCCTTCGGATCAGCGATCAGCGGCCGATATATCTCCACTCGATCCCCCTCCTCCAACAATCGATCTTCCGGGTTCGGCAGCGCCTTGCCGAAGATGCCAAGCGGGCAGCTGGCAAGATCCAGGTCGGGGAAGTGCTCCGCCATGCCCGAACGCAGCACCGCCTCCCGGGCGCTGATGCCCACAGGGACATCAAGGCGGAGTAACTGCTGGTGGCCGGCCAGGGCGTAGACCACCTCGATGTGGATCACAGCATTAGCCATAGAGCTGCTTCGCACGCTGGCAGAACGCGTCCACCATGGTATTGGCAGCCTGGGTGAACAAAGGCCCCAGGGTAGCCTTGATGATCGGGCCGGCGTAATCGAACCGCAGATCCAGACTGATCTTGCAGGCCTTGTCTCCCAACGACTTGAAATGCCAAACGCCGTGCAACTGACTGAAGGGGCCTTCTTCCAGATTCATTTCGATCATGCTGCCCCCGTCCAGCTTGTTGCGGGTGACGAAGCGCTGGCTGAGGCTGCCCTTGGCCACTTCGAGCCTGGCGAGCATATGACTCTCGCTCTCCTCCATGACGGTGGCAGCCGAACACCACGGCAGGAATTCCGGGTAGCGCGCCACATCGTTGACCAGGTCGTAGAGCGCCTGCGCAGGGAATGGCAACAGGGCGGAGCGCTGGATATGGGTGGTCATCTTGGCCTCAAACAGGGTTCCAGACCGCTTCGCGCAGGGATGCACAGGGCCGGACTGATCAAAAAAGTGCCGCATTGTCGGAGATTCACCAGCATCGCTCAAGCCTACGCCGCCGTAGCCGCGCCGTCTGCGACTCCCTATAATGCGCCGCCTATGGCTAAGCAAAAGAAACATCCGGAAGGCACCATCGCCCTCAACAAGAAGGCGCTGCACGACTATTCCATCGAACAGAAATTCGAAGCCGGGCTGGCTCTCGCCGGCTGGGAAGTGAAGAGTCTGCGCGCCGGAAAGGCACAGCTGGTGGACAGCTATGTGCTGCTGAAAGACGGCGAAGCCTGGCTGCTCGGCAGCCACATCACCCCACTGAAGACGGCGAGCACTCACGTGATTGCCGACCCGGTGCGCACCCGCAAGCTGCTGCTGCACAAGCGCGAGCTGGGCAAGCTTTTCGGCGCGGTTCAGCAGAAGGGCTACGCCTGCGTGGCGCTGTCGATCTACTGGAAGAAGCACCTGATCAAGTGCGAGATCGCCCTGGCCAAGGGCAAGAAGGAATTCGACAAGCGCGCCACGGAGAAGGAGCGCGACTCCGACCGTGAGATCGCGCGGGCCATGCGTACCAAGGGCAAGGAATAAGCCCAACACAAAACAACGCCGGGCACTGCCCGGCGTTTTTTTGCCTCAGATACCCTGACGCCGCTGAGATCTCGCCAGCCGCTGCGCTTCTAGCTGACCTTCCTCCAGCACCTCTTGAACGTACTGGATGTGCTGATGGGAAATCTCCCGCGCATCGACTGCACGCCGCTCGATGATCGCTTCATAGAGGGCCCGGTGTTGCTTCGTCAGCATGTCGCGGGTCTCACCACGCTGCAGGTACATCCCACCGATGTTGGTTACCACATTGTGCTTCAGCAGATCGAAGAGTCCCCGAATGGTGTGCAGCAGCACCGCATTGTGGCTGGCCTCGGCAATTGCCAGATGGAAGCGCGCGTCCGCCGCCCCCTCCTCCGCCCGACTTGCCTTGCTGTCCGGCGCATAGCAGGCCTGAAGACTCTCGTAGGCCTCTGTCAGGCGCTCGTGATCCACCTCCGTCGCCCGCTGCGCCGCGTAGTACGCGCACGAGCCTTCCAGGGTATGGCGAAACTCCAGGAGATCGCGCTGGGCCTCGGGATTGCTCTCCAACAATTGCAACAAGGGATCGCTGAACGTCGCCCCCAGCTCGGCAGCGACATAGTTGCCCCCGCCCTGCCGGCTGACCAGCAGCCCTCGCGCCACCAGCTTCTGGATCGCCTCACGTAGCGAGGGGCGTGACACACCGAACTGCTCGGCCAGCGCACGCTCGGCAGGTAGCCGTTCACCGGCCTTCAAGGTGCCCTCGAGGATCATCGCCTCAAGCTGACTGACGATATCGTCCGACAAGCGGCGCTGACGTACCTGACCGAATCCCATTGCTCTACCCAACCCTTCACGCCGCCTCGGGCGGCCTTAAAACACAGCGCCTACGGGGCGCGACGCGGCAGCCTAACCAGCCCACCAGTCACGCACAAGAAGCACACCTTCCATCGGCCGCTCGACCAAAGTCGCAAAGCGGCAAATTGACACAACGATATTCAGGCTTTTACTCTGAGCCGTCGCTTTTGTAAATTGGTATTACCAATTATTCCGACACGCAGCGCCGACTCGGTCTTCGCCTGCCGCCGCGCCACAAGCGCAACGGTCTTCGCCCGATCCGGCAAACAGGCACTCCAAAAACAATTAGGGAGCCACCCCACGATGCAAACCTGGCAGCAGATCTATACCCCTCTCGGCAGCCTCGGGCTGTCGGCGCTCGTCGCACTGATTCCGATCATCTTCTTCTTCCTGGCCCTGGCGGTGTTCCGCATGAAGGGCTACATCGCCGGCACCATCACCCTGGCGCTGTCTCTGGCAGTGGCGATCTTCGCCTTCCAGATGCCAGTGGACATGGCGTTCGCTGCAGCCGGCTACGGCTTCGCCTACGGGCTCTGGCCCATCGCCTGGATCATCGTCGCGGCGGTGTTCCTCTACAAACTCACGGTCAAGAGCGGCCAGTTCGAAGTGATCCGCAGCTCCGTGCTGTCCATCACCGATGACCAGCGCCTGCAGGTCCTGCTGATCGGTTTCTCCTTCGGCGCCTTCCTCGAGGGTGCAGCTGGATTCGGCGCACCGGTGGCCATTACCGCCGCCCTGCTGGTCGGCCTGGGCTTCAACCCGCTCTACGCAGCGGGCCTGTGCCTGATCGCCAACACCGCACCGGTGGCCTTCGGCGCCCTGGGCATCCCGATCATCGTCGCAGGCCAGGTCACCGGCATCGACGCCTTCAAGATCGGCGCCATGACAGGCCGCCAACTGCCGCTGCTGTCGATCATCGTGCCCTTCTGGCTGGTAGCCATGATGGACGGCTGGCGCGGCATCAAGGAAACCTGGCCGGCAGCCCTGGTGGCTGGTGCCAGCTTCGCTGTCACCCAGTACTTCACCTCCAACTTCATCGGCCCGGAACTGCCCGACATTACCTCCGCGCTGGTGAGCCTGGTGTCCCTGACCCTGTTCCTGAAGGTGTGGCAGCCCAAACGCGCTGAAGACCGCGAAGTGGTCGGCATCTCTGGCGGCACAGCGGTGATGGGTGGCTTCGGCGGGCCGCGCAATACCACACCTTCACCCTACAGCTTCGGAGAGATCCTCAAGGCCTGGTCGCCCTTCCTGGTACTGACCGTACTGGTGACCATCTGGACCCTGAAGCCCTTCAAGGCCATGTTCGCCCCGGGAGGCGCACTGGAGCAGTTCGTCTTCCTGATCGCCATCCCGCACCTCGACCAACTGGTGATGAAAGGCGCACCCATCGTGGCCACCGCCACCGCCATTCCGGCCGTCTACAAGTTCGACCCAGTATCCGCCACCGGCACCGCGATCTTCTTCTCGGCCTTGATCTCCATGGCCATCCTCGGGATTCATATCAAAAATGGTATGACCACTCTCAAGGAAACTTTCGTCGAGCTGAAGTGGCCGATCCTCTCTATCGGCATGGTGCTGGCCTTCGCCTTCGTCACCAACTTCTCCGGCATGTCCACCACCCTGGCGCTTGTCCTGGCCGGTACCGGCGCGGCCTTCCCGTTCTTCTCGCCGTTCCTCGGCTGGTTGGGCGTGTTCCTCACCGGTTCGGATACCTCGTCCAACGCCCTGTTCGGTTCCCTGCAGGCCACCACTGCGCACCAGATCGGCGTGAACGACACCCTGCTGGTAGCGGCCAACACCAGCGGCGGCGTGACCGGCAAGATGATTTCGCCGCAGTCCATCGCCGTTGCCTGCGCAGCCACAGGCATGGTCGGCAAGGAATCCGACCTGTTCCGCTTCACCCTGAAGCACAGCCTGATGTTCGCCGCCATGGTCGGCCTGATCACGCTGGCTCAGGCCTACGTGTTCACCGGCATGCTCGTACATTGATCGAGCGCCCGGGCTGCCCCGCGCGGCAGCCCGGTTCTCCCATACTGCCCTGAAGCCCGCCCCGGACCGACTACATGATCATCTCCGCCTCTACCGACTACCGTGCCGCCGCTCAGCGCAGGCTCCCGCCCTTCCTGTTCCACTACATCGACGGCGGCGCCTATGCCGAGTACACCCTGCGCCGCAACGTCGAAGACCTGGCCAGCATCGCCCTGCGCCAGCGCGTGCTGCGGAACATGTCCGAGCTGAGCCTGGAGACCAAGCTGTTCGGCGAGACCCTATCCATGCCGGTGGCGCTGGCCCCTGTTGGCCTGACCGGCATGTATGCGCGTCGCGGCGAGGTACAGGCGGCCAAAGCGGCGGCGAACAAAGGCATTCCCTTCACCCTTTCCACCGTTTCTGTCTGCCCGATCGAGGAAGTCGCGCCGGCCATCAACCGGCCCATGTGGTTCCAGCTTTACGTACTGAAAGACCGCGGCTTCATGAAAAACGCCCTGGAGCGCGCCAAGGCCGCCGGCGTGACGACTTTGGTATTCACCGTCGACATGCCGGTACCGGGCGCGCGCTACCGTGATGCCCATTCCGGCATGAGCGGCCCGAACGCAGCCATGCGCCGTGTCCTCCAGGCCATGACCCACCCGACCTGGGCCTGGGATGTTGGCTTGCTGGGCAAGCCCCATGACCTGGGCAACATCTCCACCTACCGGGGCAACCCCACGGGCCTGGCCGACTACATCGGCTGGCTCGGCGCCAACTTCGATCCATCGATTTCCTGGAAGGACCTGGAGTGGATCCGCGATTTCTGGAAAGGTCCGATGGTGATCAAGGGCATCCTCGACCCCGAGGACGCAAAAGACGCGGTGAAATTCGGTGCTGACGGCATCGTTGTCTCCAACCACGGTGGCCGCCAACTCGATGGCGTGCTTTCCAGCGCCCGCGCCCTGCCGGCCATCGCCGATGCAGTGAAGGGCGAACTGAAGATTCTCGCTGACTCCGGCATCCGCACTGGCCTCGACGTGGTGCGCATGCTGGCCCTCGGCGCCGACACCGTGATGCTCGGCCGCGCCTTCGTCTACGCTCTGGCCGCAGCAGGCGGAGCAGGCGTAAGCAACCTGCTGGACCTGATTGAAAAGGAAATGCGTGTGGCCATGGTGCTTACCGGCGCCAAATCCATCGGCGAAATCAGCGCCGACTCGCTGGTACGCGAACTCGGTCGCTGACCGGCCACCCAACTCCGGCGGGCCGCCCGCGGCCCGCGACAAATAGACGGGACACCGCATGAGCCTGCCGATTCCTTTCCTCAACACCGTTGAACACCTGATCCCCCGCGAGCGTCGTTTCGACGATCCGCTTTCCACCCTGGCCTTCGGCACCGACGCGAGCTTCTACCGGCTGATTCCCAAGCTGGTGATCCGCGTGGAGAGTGAAGCCGAAGTCATTGCCCTGCTGAAAGCCGCCCACGCCGAACTGGTCCCGGTGACCTTCCGCGCGGCCGGCACCAGCCTTTCCGGCCAGGCCATCACCGATTCGGTATTGCTGGTCCTGGGTGACAACTGGAACGGCCGCGACATTCGCCAAGGCGGCGCACAGATTCGCCTGCAACCCGGCGTCATCGGCGCCCAGGCCAACGCCTGGCTGGCCCCCTTCGGCCGCAAGATCGGCCCGGACCCAGCCTCCATCAACGCCTGCAAGATCGGCGGCATCGTCGCCAACAATGCCAGCGGCATGTGCTGCGGCACCGCGCAGAACAGCTACCACACCCTCGCCGGGCTGCGCCTGGTGCTGGCCGACGGTACCCTGCTGGATACCGAAGACCCTGCCAGCATCGCTGCCTTCCGCCACAGCCATGGCCCACTGCTGGCCGAGCTGGCCGAGCTGGGCCGACAGACCCGCGCCAACACCAAACTGGCTGCGAAGATTCGCCACAAGTACCGCCTGAAGAACACCACCGGCCTGTCGCTCAACGCCCTGGTGGACTTCGACCAGCCCCTGGATATCCTCAGCCACCTGCTGGTCGGCTCCGAAGGTACCCTCGGCTTCATCAGTGCAGTTACCTACGACACCGTGCCCGACCACCCGCATAAGGCCAGCGCGCTGATCGTCTTCCCCGACGTGGAAAGCTGCTGCAAGGCGGTGACCCTGCTGAAAAGCCAGCCGGTTTCGGCAGTGGAACTGCTGGACCGGCGCAGCCTGCGCTCGGTCCAGAGCAAGCCCGGCATGCCCGACTGGGTGAAAGGACTGTCGGCCAACGCCTGCGCCCTGCTGATCGAATCCCGCGCGGCCAGCCAGAGCCTGCTGCACGAGCAATTGGCGCAGATCATGGCGTCCATTGCTCATTTCCCGCTGGAACAGAAGGTCGACTTCAGCGAAGACCCAACCGTCTACAACCTGCTGTGGAAAATCCGCAAGGACACCTTCCCCGCCGTCGGAGCTGTACGCCAGACCGGCACCACAGTGATCATCGAAGACGTCACCTTCCCCATCGAGCAACTGGCCGAAGGCGTCAATCGCCTGCTGGCGTTGTTCGACAAGCACGGCTACGACGAAGCGATCATTTTCGGCCACGCCCTCGAGGGCAACCTGCACTTCGTCTTCACCCAGGGTTTCGACAGCCCCGAACAGGTGGCCCGCTACGAAGCCTTCATGCAGGACGTGGCGCAACTGGTGGCAGTGGAGTTCGGAGGCTCTCTCAAGGCCGAACACGGTACCGGACGCAATATGGCGCCCTTCGTCGAACTGGAATGGGGCAGCGATGCGTATCAGCTCATGTGGAAGATCAAGCGCCTGCTGGACCCACGCGGCGTGCTCAACCCTGACGTGATACTCAGTGAAGACAACGACATTCACCTGAAGAACCTCAAGCCGCTTCCGGCCGCCGACGAAATCGTCGACAAGTGCATTGAATGCGGTTTCTGCGAACCGGTATGCCCATCCAAGGGACTGACCCTGAGTCCGCGCCAACGCATCGTGATCTGGCGTGACATTCAGGCCAAACAGCGCGCGGGCATCGACACCACCGAACTTGAACAGGCCTACCAATACCAGGGCATCGACACTTGCGCCGCCACCGGCCTCTGCGCCCAGCGCTGCCCGGTGGGCATCAACACCGGTGATCTGGTGCGCAAGCTACGTGCGAAGAGCGCCCTCCATGCTGGCAGCGCCAACTGGCTGGCCGGCCACTTCGCTACCGCCCTCAGCGGCGCGCGCCTGACCCTGCGTGTCGCCAACGGCGCCCGCCGCGTGCTCGGCGCGCCCTTGCTGGAGAAAGCTTCCGGTGCCCTGCGCCAGCTTTCCGGCAACCGCCTGCCACAATGGACACCCGCCCTGCCCCAGGCCGTAGCCCCCATCCACATTACCCCGCCCACCACCGGCAATCAGCCAAGGGTGGTTTACCTCGCAGCATGCGTCTCCCGCGCCATGGGCCCATCGGCAGGCGACCGCGAGCAGGTGCCCTTGATCGACAAGACTCGAATGCTGCTGGAGAAGGCCGGCTACCAAGTGGTGTTCCCGGAGAACCTCGACAGCCTCTGCTGCGGCCAGCCGTTTGCTTCCAAGGGTTACGCCGATCAGGCCGAAAACAAGCGCCGCGAACTGGTGGATGCCCTGCTCAGCGCCAGCCGCGGCGGCCTGGACCCGATCTACTGCGACACCAGCCCCTGCACCTTGCGCCTGGTGCAGGACGGACTGGATTCACGCCTGCAGCTGTTCGACCCAGTGCGCTTCATCCGCAACTATCTGCTGGAACGGCTGGACTTCACCCCCCAGGACAAACCAGTGGCCATCCATGTCACCTGCAGCACCCAGCACCTGGGCGAGGCACAGGGTCTGATCGATATCGTCAAACGCTGCACGCGGGAAGTCGTGATACCGGAAGGTATCCATTGCTGCGGCTTCGCCGGTGACAAGGGATTCACCACCCCGGAACTGAATGCCCATTCCCTGCGTTCCCTGAAAGACGCCGTGCAGATCTGCGACGAAGGCATCTCCACCAGTCGTACCTGCGAGATCGGCCTATCCCAGCATGGCGGCATCGACTATCACGGGCTGGTCTACCTGGTGGACCGCGTTACCCGTCCCCGTGTAGTGGCGTGAGTCAGGGCAGCGCCTCGCTGCGTGGGGGCGAATTCATTCGCGAATGAATTCGCCCCACAGCGAAACATTCCACGTCTTGCCACTTGGGCAAAAAACCTGAACCCCCTCGCAAACAGGGCAGTCCACCCCCATGAGCCCTGCAAATGGCCACGGGCTTATCCGTCTCGGACACGAAGGCCCCGAGTGCCGAAAAATCGAGAGGTGACTCCCCATGAAACGCACCGCCCTCTTCATCACCGCCGCCCTGCTTGCTTCGCCCATATTCGCCGCCGACGATCTGTGCGCAGTCAACCTGCAGAAACTCAACGATGCCATGGCTACCAACACCAACCTCGGCGACCCACTGCGCCAGGAGGTCGAGGACCTGCGCATGAAGGCCGAACAGGCCCAACAGAGTGGTGACACCAAGGCCTGTATCAACCACAGCAGCATGGCCCTGCAACGTCTCCAGCAACCGGCTACGGATGGCGGCTCGGGTGAATCCAGCTGATACCGGGTTAACCCTTCCGTGACTTGAGTGGGGCTGCGCGCGGCCCTGCTCGCCGTTATCCCAACCATGCGGCACAAGTCAGGGGCTTACCTATACTGCTCAGCGGTTAACCCGAAAGGAGGTTCGACATGCGCCGTCTTGCCGTTTTCCTTGCCGCCGTACTGCTCAGTGCTCCAGTTCTTGCCTCACACTGCCCAGCAGATATGGCAAAGATCGATGCAATCCTGAAGACCGATCCACCCGCTGACCCCGCCGTACTCGATCAAGTGAAAAAGCTCCGCGCCGAGGGCGAAGAGCTGCATAACTCCGGCGATCATGCCGAGTCTGAGAAAGTGCTGGCTGAAGCGCTGAACCTGCTGCAGTCCAGCGAATAGGAAATCGCCCAGGATCCAGCGCGAGCTGGATCCTGGGCTTCAGGCCTCCTGGCCCAGCAGCGAAAGCGCCATGCGGCGCACCTGCTTCAAGTCCACAGGCTTACTCAGGCAGGCGTCGGCACCGCGACGGCGCGCTTCGGCCAGTAGCTTTTCATCCACAGCCGCACTCACCACCAGCACTGGCGTCATTGCCAAACGCGGGCTCGACCGCACGAAGTCGAGCACATCGAGGCCATCACCGTCCGGCAAGTCCAGGTCGAGCAACAACAGCGACGGCGTGATATCCGCCAACAGTCCCAGCGCCTTGCCCACCGAGCCGGCGCCGCGCACCTCAGCCATGTCGCGCAGGCCTTCCTGCAACACCTTGAGGCAGGCCGGATGGTCTTCCACACAGAGCACCTTCGGCAGTACCTGCGGCTCCTCCAAGTCAGGCTTGACCGGCGCTGGCGGCTCGAAGTCGTCCGATGCCGCAACACTGGGCAGGTCGATCCAGAAACGGCTACCGATATCCGGCGCGCTGCTGAAGCCCATTTCGCCACCCATCAGCTCCGCCAGTTCGCGGCACAGCACCAGACCGATACCGGTTCCCGGAATGGTCGAGTTTTCCCGGCCCAGCCGCTGGAAAGGCTGGAACAGCATCGTCTGCTGCTCCTGGCTCAGGCCCGGGCCACTGTCAGCCACCCAGAGACGCACCGCGGCCGGGCGTATCTCGTAGCCCATGCTCACCATCCCTTGTGGGCTGTTGTACTTCACCGCGTTGGACAGCAGGTTCAGCATCACCTGGCGCAGGCGCCGGGCATCCGCCATCACGTGCAACGGCGGTGCAGGCGGCGGCATCAGCTGCAACTGCAGGTTGCGCGCCTGCAGCTCGGGCTGGATCAGTTCGGAGCAGCTGGCCAGCAACGGGCCGATCTCTACCGGCTTGAGCTGCAGCTTCTGGCGCCTGTTCTCGATGCTCGACAGGTCGAGAATGTCATCCACCAGTGACGTGAGGTGACGGCTGGCGTTGACGATCTCCTGCGCGTAATCCCCTTCCACCTTGCGATCTTCCTGCCCTTCCGCCTCCAGCGCGATGAGCTGGGCGAAGCCGTTTATGGCATTGAGCGGCGTACGCAGTTCGTGGCTCATGCTGGACAGGAAGCGGCTCTTGGCCTGACTCGCGGCCTGGGCCTCGCGACTGGCGACACGCAACTCTTCTTCCACCTGTTTGAGCCGGGTGATATCCACGTGTGTACCAGCGACTCGCAGGGCTCGGCCGTCGGAGTCGCGCTCAAGTACCTTGCCGCGGCTGAGCAACCAGGAATAGCGCCCCTCCACATCGGCAAAGCGGTACTCGGCGTCGAAGTTGTCCTGGTCGCTGACCGAGAACAGCATCCGTAGGCGACGCACCCGCTCCACATCGTCCGGGTGCACACGCTCGTTGAATTCGGCGAACGTGATGTTGTCGCTGCGAAGGCCAAAGCGTTTGACGAATCGCCCACTCATCTTGATCGACAGGGTGATGGCATCTACTTCCCAGAGGCTTTCAGTGGTGCTCTCCAGCACCAGATCGAGGTTGCGCCGGGCTTCCAGCCGCTCCTCCTCGCTCGCCTGCAATTGCGCGCCGCTAAGCTGCACCGCCTCCGCCAACGCCTGCAGTTCGGCAATGCGGCTACTGGGTGCAGGTGGGCGGAAGTCGCCCTGGCCGATGCGTTTCATCATGCCCATGATGCCGGCCATGGGCGTGGCCAGCTCACCGCTGAGCCGCCGTGACCGCGACCACATCCAGGCGAAGAACAGCGCGTAGAAGAAACCGAGTCCGGCGATCAGCAGGTAACCGATCTGCTGGTAACGCTCAGCGAGCCGGTTGGTTTCCTTGAAGATGTTGGCCTCGTCCACCACCATCATCAGCCGCCAGCCGGTTTGCGGAATCTCGGCCCAGGCCACCAGTTGCTTGCGCCCACCCAACTCGACTTCCTGGACATTGCCCTTGCCGGCGGCCATGGCCTCCAGCAGCGGCTGCATCTCGCGGTGGCGAGCCAGGTTGAAGTCCTCGGGCTTGAGCACTTCGCGGCGCACGGCCTCGTCGTAGGAGAAGCGGGTCAGTTCGCGCAGGCCAAAATCACGCTCGCCCGCCTCCGGCAGCGCCATGATGCTGTGGTCGCGGCTCACCAGCATTGCGTAGCCCTGCCACGGCACCTTCAAGCTACCTATCTCGCCAAGCATCTGCCCGACGGTGATATCCAGTCCCACCACCCCTTCAAGGAAATCGCCACGGTAGACCGGGGTGATCGCCGACATCATCCAGCCAAGTCCGGCCGGGTCGAGGTACACGTCCGTCCAGACCGTCTTGCGCTGCGGATTGTGCTTGGCGTCGGCGAGGTAATAGAAGTTGTAGTTGGGTATCACCATGTCATGGGGATACTGCTCGGGCGTCATGAAGAACGGAAAAATGCGGTTGTAGCTGTCCCAGCTGTTGAAGTAGACCGCTGCCACCAGCGGGTTGGACTCGCGGATGGAACGCATGAGCGGGTCGACTTGGGACAGGCGCAGGGCCTTGTCGTGATCCTGCTTCTCCACCGGCGTGCTGCTGGCATAGAAGGACGCGGCGCGGCCATCGTCGGTGCGGGTGTAATAGACGCCATCCGAACTCAGCACATGCCGCTGGCGCTCCAGGTCATCCGGCCTGAAGCTGCGATCCTGAATCGCCCGGCCAACCGCATCACGGAACAGGCGCGTGGGCACCTCGATGCCCTGCAGTCGCATATCGATCACTTTTCCCTCGCGCAGCACCGCGCCACTCAAGTCCTCCAGCGCGCTCTGCTGCAGGTAGTCCACCTGGGCATCGCGAATCGCACTGTTGGTCAACAGATAAGCCGTGATCAACACCGATTCGACCAGAATCAGCGGGATCAGGGCACTCTGTACGAAGGCACGCCAGATCCACTGGCGGAGGGGAGTTCGGGCAGAACGCGGCATGGCGACGTCTCGGCTCAAAGGTCTTCCTGACAATAGCCTGCAATCATATCGCAAGCACCCATGACATTAGGTTAAAAGCGCGGTCGACGCTGCCCCCCTTTTTGCCGTAGAATCCGCACTGTTGTACACCCTGCAGTTCTTGGGGCCGATTAGGATTCGACGCCGGTAACAAAACTCTAGGGGCATGCCGAGCTGGTAGCAGACCTCGTAAATTAGCTGCTGCAAACTATTAGTTGCCAACGACGACAACTACGGGGCGGCCCTCGCGGCCTAACCCTTCTGGCGGCTTCGGCTGCCAGCAGTCATGAGGGGATGCCTGTAAACCCGAAATGACTGTCAGATAGAACAGGATCGCCGCCAAGTTCGCTGTAGACGTAACGGCTAAAACTCATACAGCTCGCTCTGAGCACCCTGCCAGTCGGGCCGCAAAGAGCTAACTCAGTAGACTTGGCTAAGCATGTAGTCCCGAAAGCGGAGAGCTGGCGGACGGGGGTTCAAATCCCCCCGGCTCCACCAAAAACAACGACTAAGCCCCTGATTTTCCTAGCGAATTTCAGGGGCTTTTTCGTTTCTGCCTGGATGTCTCGAAGAAGTGTCGAACATCAATGACCCTTCGGGTCGAAGCAAGGGTTTGCAAAGCTCCCTACTTCAGTTTCCCGTGCAAAAAAACCGCGCCTGCCGTTAGCGCAGCGGCACCAAGGCCTGTCGCGATCATCGCACCGATTCTCATATTCCCTCGCTGAGTAGTTGTGGAGCGCTCCCCACAATCACGGGCTTCCTTCTTCTGCCGCTTGTCCCCATTTTCCGCCATCTTCGCGTACCGCATCCGCTCCTCAGGGGAATCAGCATTCTTGATTGCCTCCTTCAAAGCTTCCATCAGTGCTTCTGAGGTGGCGGCACTTGCCTTCAATTCTTCCGCATCAACCTTTGCAGCGCTCTCCGATGCCTTTGAGATCCCCTCTAGGGCCTCCTTAACAACTTCATCGCTGACCTTCTCCGGCTTATAAGCTGTCATGCCCCACTCCTTCCTTGCTATCAACGAACAAGCCCTTGAATGATGGCACAAGACTATTAGTGCAGCTCCGAAAGGCCACACGACATCGAGGAGCTGAATAGAAGGAGTACCGAGCGGCCCAAACGGATCGCGTCCTGAAGATGATCCGGCGAAAGGTGGGCATAACGCAGGGTCATCGCCAGCGTGGAGTGCCCCAGGACTCCTGGAGGGTCACAATGTTGCCGCCATTCTGGACAAAGTGGCTTGCAAAGGTATGCCGCAATGCGTGGGCCGCTTGGCCTTTGGGTAGCTGAATCGTTGCCCCCGCACCGAAACCGCGACAGCGGTGTATTGATGTGCTGCCGGATTCCGGCGTAATCGTTATTCGCAGTGCCCCTTTGGCCGGGATGTCCCGGGACCTGCGGGCTCGCTGTCCGGGACTGCCTCGGCGTCTTCCTCCGGGTCGGGGAACGAGTAGAGCTCCGAGCGGGAAAACAACGGCAAGTGTCGCGATTTCTCGCTGGGCTCGCGCGGGTCGTGGGGCTTGCGGATGACCGGCGGGAGGACGGGTTTGTCGCAACAGCTTTGGATGTTCATGGTGCTCTCGATAACGCCCAATACGCTTTGGGCTGGTGCTGTCAGCGTGTCAGGTCGTTTGAGAGCTGTCGGTGCGTTATAGCACTGATGCTTTGCAGCAAAGCCACCTCAAGGCGTCGGCCCCTGGTGCGGAGCCAATTCGTCATCCTGCGGTACGCGTGCCGCTTCATTCGCCTCCTCGGCACGTTTATGCAGCAGCTCACCGGGGGTCTTGATCCGCGGTGAGTGCTTCGAGTTCGGCTTGCGAGGTTTGCGCGGCGGATTGGGATCGATGTGGGTATGCATGGCGACCTCGGGGTGCTGGCGCTGCGGTGGGCAGTGCCTTGCCCATCGAGCATTGCAGTTCGGACCGGGCGTCTCGGTGCGTCATCCCACAGACAGCTAAGTGCTCCAACGCACCGACTGCGCGCGACGGTACTGCCACGCTGCTTGAAGCACAGCATTTCGCATGCCCTTCAAGGAACAGACATGACAGATAAAGCCGACAGCCACGACGCCGACACCGTCGCCCCTGCACAGAAGCCGGACATCCCGCCGCACTTGCAGCGAGCACACGCCCTCCATCACTTCCTGGAAAGGGTCGACGCCATCATCAAGAAACGCTGCGCGTTGTTACTGGCGCGTCAAACCAGGGAGGCGGCCTCGGGTAACAAGCCTCAGCGACAAGAGGAGCAAATGCCGCCGGCCTTCCATCATTCCATCACCCCGCGCGGCGATGACGAACTTACCAATCCGGGCCCTGACGAGGCTCCGAAACGCTTAACACCATCCGCAGACTGAGGACAGACCATGAGCAGGCTCCTTGCAGACATCATCAAGAGCAAATGGCGAGAGCTGGTGGGTACCGCCAGGATCCTCTGGGACGAGCTGACCGTGGCCGAGCTGATCAACTCCGAAGGGGATGCACAAAAGCTGGCGAACCTGATCGAGGAACGCTACGAGATGACCCATGAAGAGGCTGAAAAACAAGTGCTCAGCTTCTTCGAGAGAAGCCGCACCCTGTAGCTGCGCGTGCAGCAGGGGCCTGCGCCAACAAGGGAACAGCCCATGATCACAGCATACTTCGTCGTTGCAAGAAGCTCCGGCAACATCATCCGGATCACTCGGCGAGAGAGCCCGCCAGATGATACGCCCACTGTTTTCAACGTCCCCATCTCGACCTCCAACCAGATGCGCTACGACAGCCTGTATGCCGATAGCGAGGACCTGATCAGCCTGCAAAGCGTCACCCGGCCGGCCAAGGCCGACACTGCGAAACCCCAGAATTCGTGCCGGATCGACTGACTCGCAAGCCCCCCCTCTCCTCTGTCCCGCCTATGTGCGGTAGCAGACAGACGCCCACTGCCGACGCCTAGAGACTCGACTAGACAACGCTGCACAGCCCCTCATGGCGGGGAAACGCCTGATGAATCTGTTCCAACTCAAACGCAACTCCATGGCGAATCGGCTGGACCTGCTGATGAACAGCAGCGCGGCACTCGTACTGGTGATCTTTCTGCTGCTCGCTGGGCCACTGGAGGCATGGCAGGAAGCTACGGCCCTGGCCATGATCGGCCTGGCAGCGGCGCGCCCCGTCGTTGCATTGCTGCGGCATTACGCAACCTGGCCGCGACCGGCGCATGTGCGCTCGACCATTCTGCCGCTGCTGGTGATTTTCGCCCTGCTCGGTGTGCTTCTGCTGATGCCCCTGGCACTGGTGGCTGGCCCCTGGCACGCAACTGCCTTTGGCATTGGCCTCCTGTGCGGCTTCCTGCTGGATCGTGCCGATATCCAGCGGGCTGATCCCTGAAGCGGCAACCATTACCTCAGGCCCCGGGATGGACATCTTTCGTACCCTGGCATCGCTCCGAATCCCACGTTTCAACACGAGGCTCCTGCGCTGGCGAACGGCGTTTCGAAACTTCGAGTACGAACCCGACCTGCGCTCGGACCTGTTCAGCGCCGAGCAAATGGAGCAGCACGGCCCGGCCCTGGCCGGGATGCACCGACTGAGCCCGAATCGGACCCCGGATGGGTTGTTGCAGCGACTTGCCGATAACGAAGTAACCCTGGCCAGCAGCTGTCGGATCCTCACCGCGGCCTCACTGTCCAGCCGGCGTATCACCCCCGCCGGCGAATGGCTGCTGGACAATCATTACCTGATCGAAGAGCAGATCCGCACCGCCCGCAAGCACTTGCCCAAGGGCTACTGCCACGAGCTTCCTCACCTGGCCTCCGGCGATTCCAAGGGCTTGCCGAGGGTCTATGACATCGCCCTGCAAACCATTTCCCACGGAGATGGCAGGGTGGACTGTGGCAGCCTTGGTCACTTCGTCAATGCCTACCAGAACGTGACGCCGCTCAAACTTGGCGAACTCTGGGCCATTCCCATCATGCTGCGCCTGGCACTGATCGAAAACCTGCGCCGTGTGGCCGCGCGCGTCATGGCCAACTGGGGGGACCGCAACCTGGCCGATGACTGGGCTGACCGGCTGGCCGAGATTGCCGAGCAGGATCCGAAAAGCGTCGTGCTGACGGTGGCCGACATGGCGCGCACCGACCCACCCATGACCAGTTCCTTCGTCGCAGAACTCGCCCGACGCCTGCAGGGCCAGAGCGCAGCACTGGCCTTGCCCTTGAGCTGGATCGAACAGCACCTGGCCGAAACCGGACTGAGCATCGAGCGCCTCGTGTCATCCGATGCCCAGCAGCAGGCCGCCGACCAGGTGGCCATCAGCAACAGCATCGCCAGCCTGCGTCTGTTGTCGGCAACCGACTGGCGCGACTTCGTCGAAGACATGAGCCACGTCGAACAGGCCCTGCGACAGGACCCAGCCGGCATATACGAAACCATGGAATTCGCCACCCGGGACCTCTATCGACATGCAGTGGAGCACCTGGCGAAACACTGCGCGAGCCCGGAGACGACAGTGGCTCGCCGGGCCATCGAGCTGGCCGGTGGTGCAGCAGCCGGAGGGATCACTGGCCACGTCGGCTATTACCTGATCGACAAGGGGCGGATTGAACTCGAGCGACGCCTGTCCGTGAAGCCGACACTGCGGGAACGCTGGGAGCGCCTGCTACAAAGCGCACCGCTGCTCTTCTATCTGGCTCCGGTGACGCTGCTGTCACTGGGCCTGACCTGGCCCTTCATACTCTGGGCGCAAGCCAGCGGGCTCCCCACCTTCGCCATTACCCTGCTGGCACTGGCAGCTGCCCTGATGGCGAGCCGACTGGCGATCAGCCTGGTGAACTGGCTGGTCACCCTCACCGTGGCTCCGCACCAACTGCCGCGCCTGGACTATCGCAAGGGCATCCCTGCCGAGGCGCGAACCCTGGTGGTGGTGCCGACCCTGATCGGCTGCGCTGCGGACATCGACGAACTCTGCGAAGGCCTCGAGGTACGGTTCCTCGCCAACCGCGACCCCCATCTGCATTTCGGCCTGTTGAGCGACTTCCTGGACGCCAGCACCGAGGTCCGCGAACAGGACGCTGAGCTTCAGGCCCTGGCGCAGGAGCGCATCGAAGCACTGAACCGCAAGTACCCCGATGCAGCCGAGGACCGCTTCTTCCTCTTCCATCGAGCGCGTCGCTGGAACCCCGCCGAGGCCAGCTGGATGGGCTTCGAGCGCAAGCGTGGCAAGATTTCCGAGCTCAACGCCGTACTGCGCGGCAACGGCCTGGAGCGCTTCGCCTTGATCGTCGGCGAGATCGACATCCTGCAGCAGGTCAACTACGTCATCACCCTCGATACCGATACCCAGCTACCACGCGATGCGGCACGGCAGTTCATCGGCACCCTGGCTCACCCGCTCAACCGGGCGCGCTTCGATACAGAGGGAAAATGCATCACAGGTGGCTACGCCATCCTGCAACCACGGGTAGGCATCAGCCTGCCGAGCACCGCCCGCTCCGCCTATGCCCGGCTGCTCGGCAGCGATGCCGGGGTAGATCCGTATACCCGTGCCGTGTCGGACGTCTACCAGGACCTGTTCCAGCAGGGCTCGTTCATCGGCAAGGGCATCTATGCCGTGGATGCCTTCGAGCACGCGCTTTGCGGCCACTTTCCAGATAACCGCATCCTCAGTCATGACCTGATCGAGGGCTGCTTCGCCCGCTCCGGCTTGCTCAGTGACGTACAGCTCTACGAAGAATTCCCTTCTCGCTACAGCAGCGATGTGAAGCGCCACCACCGCTGGATTCGCGGCGACTGGCAACTCCTGCCCTGGACCCTGCCATGGTCGCCGGACGCACGGGGAGGCTACGAGCGCAACCGACTGAGCGCCCTGGCGCGCTGGAAAATTGCCGACAATATGCGCCGTAGCCTGGAACCTACTGCATTTCTCTGCATGTTCCTGGCGGGCTGGCTGCTGATGGCCCAGCCCGTTGCCTGGACCCTGGCAGTACTGGCCGTCAGCATGCTCACGCCGCTGCTCGCCTCGCTGCTCGATCTCCTGAGAAAGCCCCACGACATGTCGCTGAGGCAGCATCTTTCCGCCACGCTGCGCGGCGCTTCCCAGCACTTTGCCCGGGCCCTGCTGACCCTCGCCTGCTTGCCCCATGAGGCGCACTACAGCCTCGACGCCATCCTCCGCACGCTGTGGCGCATGTACTTCAGCAAGAAGCAGCTGTTGCAGTGGAGCCCCTCACGGGAAGTGGAGAGAACCAGTACCAATCAACTGGGCGGCCTGTACCGGATGATGTGGACCGGCCCCGCACTGACCCTGCTGCTTGCAGTGCTTCTGGCGATGACGCCTTTGGCCTTGGCGGCCGCCGCGCCGCTGCTCCTGCTCTGGCTGGCGAGCCCGGCTATCGCCTGGTGGCTGAGCAGGCCTGCGCTCCCCAGGCGCTTTGTACCGGCACCAGGCGAACTGCGCTTCCTGCGCAACCTCGCACGCCAGACCTGGGCCTTCTTCGACCAGCTTGTCGGCCCTGCGGACAACTGGCTTCCACCCGACAACCTCCAGGAACACCCCTCCACTACCATCGCCCATCGCACATCGCCAACCAACATTGGCGTGGCCATCCTGGCGAACCTCGCCGCCTATGACTTCGGTTACCTGAGTGCCGAGCGCCTGCTGCAGCGCTGCGAGCTGACACTGGCCAGCATGGCGAAACTCGAGCGCCATCGCCGGCACTTCTACAACTGGTATGACACCCAGACCCTCCAGCCCCTGGCACCGCAATATGTGTCGACCGTGGACAGCGGCAACCTGGCGGGCATGTTGCTGACCCTGGCCCCCGGACTTCTGGCGCTGGCCGACGACAGCCCGTTTCGCACTGAACAGCTGCGTGGCCTGGAAGACACCCTCGATGTACTGGAGACCGCCTGCACCGACGACCGTAACACCAGGGCCTCCTTGCGCAGGTTTCGCGGCACGCTGGAGGCCATGCTGGACGAGCCACCGGAATCGCTGGCGGCCGCATTCGAGTTCCTGCAGGTCCTGCGCGACCGCGCGGATGAGTTGGCAACAGCCAGCGATGCCGCCCCTGACAGCGATACCGCGTTCTGGGTAGCAGCCCTGCATGCGCAATGCGTGGACCAGCACGACCAGCTGCGCCTGTGCCTGTTGCCGAACGTCGACGACTCAGCCGCTTCGGTGGATTTCCCACCCATGCCTTCTTGGCGCCAGCTCGCCCTGCTCGATGCCGGGCAATGGCCGGAAGCGATGCGCGAGCCCATCCTGGCGGTGCGTCGACACGCCGCCGCACGGATCGAAAATGCCGAGCGCCTGGCCGAAGCAGCGGCAAACCTGGCCATGATGGATTTCGGGTTCCTCTATGACATCCAGCGCAACCTGTTCTGCATTGGCTACAACGTCGACGAACGCCGTCTCGACTCCAGCTACTACGACCTGCTTGCGTCTGAAGCGCGGCTGAGCACCTTCGTGGCGATTGCCCACGGCCAGTTGCCCCAGGCCAGTTGGTTCAGCCTCGGCCGCCTGCTCACCAGCACTCGAGGCGTACCGGTGCTGCTGTCCTGGTCGGGCTCGATGTTCGAATACCTGATGCCGTTGCTGGTGATGCCGAGATACGAAGGCACCCTGCTCGACCAGACGTGCTGCGCCGCCGTCGCCAGGCAGGTCGAGTACGGCCAGCAACTGGGAATCCCCTGGGGCGTATCGGAATCGGGCTACAACACGCTGGATGCACACTTCAATTACCAGTACCGGGCTTTCGGCGTACCAGGCTTGGGGCTGAAGCGTGGCCTCGGTGACGACCGGGTAGTGGCGCCCTACGCCACGACGCTCGCCCTGCTGGTCGCCCCCGAACTGGCCTGCCGCAACCTGCAGGCTCTGGCAGCACAGGGTCTGGCGGGCCGCTACGGCCTGTACGAAGCCATTGACTTCACCCCGGCGCGCCTGCCACGCGGACAAAACTCCGCAGTCGTGCGTTCGTACATGGCCCACCATCAGGGCATGAGCCTGCTGGCGCTGGTCAGCCTGCTACGGGATCGCCCCATGCAGAAGCGCTTCGAGTCCAACCCGCAGTTCCAGGCCAGCGCACTGTTACTGCAAGAGCGTGTCCCCAGGAGCGCACAGGAATTCCTGTACACCGCCGATTTCCAAACCAGCAGCACCGCCACCCGGCCGGTCGAGAACAGGCTGCGAATCTATGCCGATCCGGGACGCCGCCACCCGGCCGTGCAATTGCTTTCCAACGGCCGCTACCACGTGATGATCAGCAGCGCCGGCGGCGGTTACAGCCGCTGCCGCGAATTGGCAGTGACGCGCTGGCACGAAGATGCCACCTGCGACGACTGGGGCATGTTCTGCTACCTGCGCGACTTAGCCAGCGGCGACTTCTGGTCCAGTACACACCAGCCAACGCTGAAGAAGCCGGACCAGCACGAAGCGATCTTCTCCGATGCCCGCGCGGAGTTCCGGGTTCGCCACCGTGACTTCGACGCCCACAGCGAGATCGTCGTCTCGCCGGAAGATGACATCGAGTTGCGCAGGATCACCTTGACCAACCGCGCCCGAACCCGGCGCAGCATCGAGCTCACCAGCTACGCCGAAGTGGTGCTCGCGCCCCCCATGAGCGATGCGCTACACCGCGCATTCAGCAACCTGTTCGTCCAGACCGAGCTGTGCACGCCCTTGCAGGCGATCCTCTGCACACGCCGGCCACGATCGGACAAGGAGCAGGTGCCCTGGTTCTGCCACCTGCTGGCGGTCCACGGTGCGGACATAGACGCTATTTCCTACGAGACCGACCGCGCCCGCTTCATCGGTCGTGGTCGCGATCTGGTCAATCCAGCCGCCATGGACGCCGGCCGGGAGACCCTCGGCAACACCTCCGGTTCCGTCCTCGACCCCATCGTCGCGATCCGCTGCAGCATCACCCTCGACGCTGGCCAGGCCGCCACCATCGACCTGGTCAGCGGCATCAGCGACAGCCGCGACGGATGCCTGCAACTGATCGACAAATACCGCGACCGCCACCTCGCCGACCGCGTGTTCGACCTCGCCTGGACCCACTGCCAGGTGCTGCTGCGCCAGCTCAATGCCTCCCATGCCGACGCTTGGCTGTACGAGCAGATGGCGGCCTCCATCCTTTACGCCAATAGCGCGCTGAGGCCGAAGAATGGCGCCCTGACGGGAAATCAGCGCAACCAGTCCGGCCTCTGGGGCCAGGCGATTTCGGGCGACCTGCCAATCGTGCTGGTACAGATCACCGATGCGGCCAACATCGAGATGGTGCGCCAGCTGGTCCAGGCCCATGCGTATTGGCGGCTGAAGGGCCTTGCCGTCGACCTGGTGATCTGGAACGAAGACAGTGCCGGCTACCGGCAGCAACTCCAGGACCAGATCATTGGGCTGATCACCTCCGGCGCCGAAGCCAACCTGATCGACCGTCCGGGCGGAATCTTCGTGCGTCCGGCACACCAGCTCTCGCAGGAAGATCGCACCCTGATCAAGGCCGTCGCACGCGTCATTCTCAGCGACACCGCCGGCACTCTGCAGGACCAGGTCGTGCGTCGACAGCCCAGGACCTACTGGCCACGCTTCGAGCCGGACCTCATCCTGCCGCCCGTGCAGCCCCAGGAATCGATGAGCAGCGCAGCCGACCCGGCGTTGTGCATGGCTAACGCCTATGGCGGTTTCAGTCGCGACGGCAACGAGTACATGCTGAAGCTGGAACCCGGTGTCGCCACCCCGGCCCCCTGGGTCAACGTGCTGGCGAACGCCACGTTCGGTACCGTCATCTCGGAGAGTGGCAGTGCCTATACCTGGCACCTGAACGCCCACGAATTCCGCCTGACACCCTGGCATAACGATGCCGTGCGTGACCTCAGCGGCGAGGCCCTGTACCTGCGGGACGATGAGACCGGGCACTACTGGTCACCCACGCCCCTGCCCAGGCGCGGCAGCGGCACCTACGCAATACGCCACGGGTTTGGCTACAGCTGCTTCGAGCACCGTGAAAAAGGCATTGAGAGCGAACTCTGGGTCTACGTGGCGCTCGACGCGCCGGTCAAGTACTCCCTGCTGAAACTCCGCAACCTGTCCGGTCAGCCACGCAAACTCTCCGTCACCGGTTATGTCGAATGGGTACTCGGGGATCTGCGGGACAAGACCGCCATGCACCTGGTCACCGAAGTCGACAGCAGCACCGGCGCGCTGATCGCGCGCAATCCCTATTCGATGGAGTTCCCGGGACGGGTGGCCTTCTTCGCGATGGACCCGCCGAGCCGGAGCCGTACCGCCGACCGCAGCGAGTTCATCGGCCGCAACGGCAACCTCCAGGCACCCGCGGCGATGGCGCAAGGTCAACTCCTCGGGCACTTTGGTGGCGGCCTCGACCCCTGCGCAGCCCTCCAGGCGGGCATCGAACTGGCCCCCGGAGACTCATACGAGCTGGTGTTCTGCCTGGGCGCCGAGCAGGACATCGAGACCGCTACCGCCCTGCTGCGCAGAGCCCTCAGTTCGGGAGCGGCCCATGTGGCCTTGCAGCAAGTGCGCGAGCACTGGCGCGTAACCCTGGGGCAAGTACAGGTTGAAACTGCCGACCCTGCCGTAGACCTGATGCTCAATGGCTGGCTGCTGTACCAGGCCATCGCCTCTCGCTTCCTCGCCCGCAGCGGCTATTACCAGTCCGGCGGTGCCTATGGCTTCCGAGACCAGTTGCAGGACAGCATGGCCATGCTGCATACCGCCCCGGCCAGTGGCCGCCAGCACCTGCTGCTCTGCGCAGCCCGTCAGTTTGAGGAGGGCGATGTCCAGCACTGGTGGCACCCACCGATGGGACGCGGCGTCAGAACGCGCTGCTCGGACGACTACCTGTGGCTACCCCTGGCCGTAAGCCGCTATGTAGAGCTGACCGGCGACCAGACTGTGCTCGATGAACAGGTGGGTTATCTCCAGGGTCACGAACTGAATGCCGGCGAGGCGTCCTACTACGACCTGCCGGAACATTCGACGCTACAGGAAAGCCTCTACCAGCATTGCGTGCGAGCGCTGGAGCGCGGAATGCCGCGAGGCGCCCATGGCCTGCCGTTGATGGGTGACGGCGACTGGAACGATGGCATGAACCGTGTCGGTGAACTGGGGCGGGGCGAAAGCGTCTGGCTAGGATTCTTCCAGCACCTGGTACTTGAGCGGTTCGCGAACATCGCGCAGGAGCGCAGCGATACCGACTTCGCCCAACGTTGCCACGAACAGGCCGCGCAGCTGCATGCAAGCCTGGAGCAACACGGATGGGATGGGGCCTGGTATCGAAGGGCCTACTTCGACGACGGCTCGTCGCTCGGTTCGGCCAGCAATGACGAATGCCGCATCGATGCCATTGCCCAGAGTTGGTCGGTGCTTTCCGGCGTGGCACCTCCCGGGCGACGGTACCGGGCGATGGAGTCGCTCCTCGAACATCTGGTACGACGTGACTCCCGCCTGATCCTGCTGCTTGCACCACCCTTTGATCACTCTCTGCCCGACCCTGGATACATCAAGGGCTACGTCCCCGGCGTGCGCGAGAACGGTGGCCAGTACACCCATGCCGCGGTGTGGGCGTGCATGGCCTTCGCCGAGATGGGCGACAGCGCGCGCGCCTGGGAACTGCTGGAGATGATCAACCCGGTCGGCCATGGCATCGCAAGCCATATCGAGACATACAAGATCGAACCCTATGTGCTGGCCGCCGATGTCTACGCCAGCACCCCACACCTGGGGCGTGGCGGGTGGAGCTGGTACACCGGTGCGGCCGGCTGGATGTACCGCCTCATCCTCGAGTCGTTGCTAGGCCTGCGACGCGAGGGCTCAAGCCTGCGCTTCGAACCCGTGCTGCCGGCCGATTGGCGCGGCTACACATTGCGCTACCGCTTCGGTTCCGCGCTGTACCACATCAACCTGGTTCAGACCGAAGGCGTGCCGGACGGCCAGCAGGTCAGCCTCGATGGTGAATGGCTCCAGGATCGCCGTGTCCCGCTGCTGGACGATGGCCGGACCCACCAGGTCGAAATCCACTGCCAACCCTGCGGACCCGCGCAGCCGCGAAGCGGGCGCGAAGAGACGATGGCGAAGCTGCCGGGGCGCGAGGATGGCATCCCCTGATACCTACGGCTGGGTCATGGAAAGCAGGGAAAAGAGAGGAGTAACGCGACACCGGTGAAGTCCGGGCTGCCAGGAGGGGTGGCCCCGAAAGAGGCCCTGGCAGCCGAACTGCATACGCTGAGTGGCAAGAGGTTTGCTGGGCCTCCTACTCCACGCTTACGAACGACGTCCCTGAATGAACTGGAGCAGGAACAGCACAATCGCCGCTACCAGGAGAATATGGATAAACCCACCCATGGAGTAGGACGTGATCAGTCCCAACACCCACAAGACCAGCAACACGACCACAAGTGTCTGGAGCATTTCTGTTCTCCTTTTGCAGCGCGAAGCAACTGCCTGCTCACAGGTTGCATCCGGAGCGAAAGGCTCGTCTGTATGGCAACGCACCAAAGGAAAAATACTTGTGGCCCATGAACTGTCCGCAGCCCGAACGCGCCCCTGCGCAATTCAGCGCGCAATGCGCAGGGCATGACTTGAGTCCGTCAAAGGGAAGTATCGTGTCGGGTGGGAGTTTTGCAGGGCAGCAGTCGGTCGGTCTCTTTCTTGACCACGGCATAGCACTCGCAGCTCAGCGCCTCGAGCTTGGCCCGGTCAAGCACCGTGATGTGCCCGCGGCTGTACGCGATCACGCCAAGCTTCTGCAGTTTGCCGGCAGCGTCCGTCACCCCTTCGCGACGCACACCGAGCATGTTGGCGATGAGTTCCTGGGTCATCGTCAGATGGTTACTCGGCAGGCGATCCAACGACAGCAGCAACCATCGACACAGTTGCTGGTCGATTGAATGGTGGCGATTGCAGACTGCGGTCTGTGCCATTTGGGTAATCAGGGCCTGGGTATAGCGCAGCATCAGAAGCAGTAACTCCCCATGCCGATTGACCTCGGTTTTCAACTCATTCCCCCGCAACCGATAGGCGTGACCGGCGCTCTGCACGATGGCCCGGCTCGGGGTGCTTTCCCCCCCCATGAACACCGCCAGGCCTATCATCCCCTCGTTGCCGACGACCGAGATCTCCGCCGAGGAGCCGTTCTCCATCACATACAGCAGGGACACGATCGAGTCGGTGGGGAAAAAGACATGACGCAACGTATCCCCCGACTCATACAGCACTTTGCCAAGTGGCAGCGACACCAGTTGCATCTGTGGGATCAAGCGCTGCCGAACCTCTACCGGCAACGTCGCGAGCAAGTGGTTCTGCATAGGTGAAGGTGTATCCGACATGGGCGCCACCATCGAGCCAAGCACCTGAAAAAGGCCCTTGATCCTGTAACGATAGGTCAACGGGACCGCCGTTGTGTGCGCTATCGGACATAAGGCTTTCGATGCACCATTCTCTTCTTGTGAGCACGCCGCCGGCAGCTGTTGCCAGGGTGAAAACGGCTGGCGGCAGCCCCTGGGCAAGTAGTTGCTGGCCGGAGGTGAATAGTGGGGGTTCTACTCACCTCACCCAACCAGCCCCATCACGAGTCGAGGCTTACTGATCACGGCGCGTGACTGTTCGAGCATGGCGACTCAGAGGGCTGAGCCCCCGACGTCAGTAGCGAAGTTCCGTTGAACGAACGCTCTTCACGCCTCGGACGTTCTGCGCCAGCTCGATCGCCCGGTCACGCTCGGCATCGTTGTCGACGAGGCCACTCAGCGTAACGATGCCGCTGTTCGTGCTCACGGAGATGTCGGACCCGTTGACGTTGCTGGAATACATCAAGGTGGACTTCACCTTGGTCGTGATCCAGCTATCGGCAATATCCCCACCTGTTTCCTTCGCAGTGCTCTTGGCACTGTCGACCGGCGCTGGCTTCGAACTCATCACAACCTCCACGCTGTGCGGCGAGATATCGGATGAGAAAGTGGTCAATGGCCGTGCCTGCGTCGGTGCGCTAGCGCTCATAACCCTGCAAGTTGCGCCTTGGTGCGGTGGCGTACATACCGGTGTGTTCAGACAGCACAAAATGAAACACAGGCAGAGCAGCACCGGCTGCAGCAGGCACTGGCCATGAATGGAATGTACGACTCGACCTTGTTTCAGCGTTTGGATGCGCAGTGCCAGCCGCTGCTGCGCTACCTGCACAAGCTCACAGGTGTCCGCTATGCGGCAACCTCCGAAGCGGACGGAATCTATGAACTCAGCCCGATACATGGCGAGCACAAGCATGCCAGCCAGGATCAGCTGGCCAACGCTGAGGTTTGGCAAAAGCTGGTTTGAGCAACAGCCATCCGACTGACTGAACGGCATGGGTGCGCTAACGCACAGACACCCCACCGGCTTGCCGACAAGGTCATGACTCGGCTCATCGCAATCGTGCGCGGGCTGGGCACAAGGCATCACCGCTCTCGCTGCTCATGGAGCAAGCTCATGAACAAAGATCAATTCAAAGGAAAGGTCGATCAGTTGAAGGGCCTGATCAAGGAAACCACAGGCAGGCTTATCGGCAACCAACGGCTCGAAAACGAAGGCAAGGCACAAAATGCCACCGGTGATATCCAGGAGACGGTCGGCGACATCAAGGAGGACATCAAGAGGCCTTGACTCGGTTTCATGATTGGCTCCCCTTCCCTGGCGCTGCTTTCGTTCCCCGTACGCAGGCTCTACAGGGAAAGGGCCAGCCAAACTTTCTGCAATTGGAGGTACTCATGAACCATCAGGGAAAGAACGCCGGCAACGAAGACAACGAAGCCGGCCACGCCTCTCGAACCGGGCCTGGACCTAACCTGATGGGCGCAGACACGCTCATCGGTAACGATGTCTACAACCTCGCGGGAGATGACCTCGGAGTAATCAAGGAACTCATGCTGGATATGCGCAGCGGCCGCATCATCTATGCGGTGCTGTCCTTCAAGTCGTTCCTCGGCCTGGGAGAAAAACTCTTCGCGGTGCCCTGGAGAGCGTTGACCCGGGATACCGAGCACAAGCGCTTCATGCTCGATGTTGATCGGCACCAGTTGAAAGGTGCCCCCGGATTCGACAAGAGCCATTGGCCTGACATGGCTGACCAGCGCTGGCAAATGCAGATCAGCCGCTTCTACGGAAGGACGGGATGGGAGTGAACGGTATGCCCCTCGCGGCGGGGGTTCTGTGATTGCCAGGACGTCTTGGGCTCACTCTCGCCGTCCCAGCCTGGACCGGAACATGACCAGCGCGATCGACAGAAACAGCAGGATGTGGATGAGTCCCCCCATGTAGAAGGACGTAAGCAGTCCCAACGCCCACAGGGCCAACAATCCGATTACGACGAATTCGAACATGTCCATTCTCCGCTGCGTCATGGCAAATACCTGCCTTGTTGCAGGTTGCATCCACGCCGGAAGGACGGTCTGTACGGTATCGCACTCAAGGCCAGCAGCTTCACCGCAAACAAGCCGGGCGCAACACTTCCCCCATGGCCCTCGCGCCCTCGACCGCAATCCATCCCGCTTGCGTGTCCTAACGAACAGACCGCCGCGACCACTGGGCGCAAGAGTGCAGCATGACCTAGCTGCCCTATCGCACCGCCAAGGACCGGCGCGTGCGACAGGGCAAAGGGAGGCGACCATAGTGACCAACCAACTTCTCAATGGCATCCCGAGCAAAGAGCGCAACAGGATTCTCAATCACTGCGAATCGGTAGAGTTGGTCTTTGGCAGCCTTCTTTGCGAAACAGGTCGGATATACAGGCATGCCTACTTCCCGATTACCGGCTTCATTTCGCTGGTGACCCATCTGGATTCCCATCGGCCGCTGGAAATGGGCCTGATCGGCAGCGAAGGCATGCTGGGTGTCACCTTGGTACTGGGGGTACGCAAGGCGCCAATCCGCGCAGTTGTGCAAGGCGCCGGAAACGCCCTGCGCATTTCCTCCGCCCACCTTCTGCACGAGTTGCACGAATGCCCCGACCTGCAACGCAGCTTGAATCGCTACCTCTACATATCGATGGCGCAACTGTCGCAATCGGCCGCCTGCATCCATTTCCATGAGATCCAGCCACGGCTGGCGCGCTGGCTGCTGATGACCCACGACCGGGCGCAGGCCGACCATTTCCACCTCACCCATGAGTTTCTCGCTGACATGCTCGGCGTGCGTCGGAGTGGCATCACGGTGGCCGCAGGGGCGCTGCAGGAACAACACCTCATCCGCTATACCCGCGGCGAAATCACCATTCTCGATCGCGCAGGGCTCGAAGCAGCGGCCTGCGAATGTTACTGCGCAGTGACAGACTCCTACAGCAAGCTGCTCGGCTAAGCGGCACAGCGAACCGACGGGCCGAGAAGATGGGGTCAATGTGAACAGTCAACTACTTCGGACGCCTTCGAGCGAAAGACTCGAGGCCCGCCAGCACCTCATCACCCCATCAATGGAGTCACCTCATGCCTACCAAATCGAACGGTCTCAGATCGAACAGCAACAGCCCCAGCCAGGAGTTTCACAGCTTTCTGGCAGATGTCGAAGACCTGATGAAGGACACTACCTCGCTTAGCGCGGAGGAGCTGACACAAGCCCAGGCCATGCTCAGCGAACGGATATCAGCGGCGAGGGCGTCGATGGAGCAACTGGGTGACAAGCTCGCTCAGCAAAGCCGCAAGAGCGCTGCCGCCACCAATGACTATGTCCACGAGCAACCCTGGAAAGTGATAGGCGCCAGCGCCGCCGCAGCCTTCCTGTTCGGGTTCGTGCTGGCCCGTCGTAGCTGACACACGCCTCGATCTGCAAATGCACTGAGGAATATGGAGGCGCGTCGCTCGCGCCGCGCCCTTCCTCCAGACCACAAGTGCTTTCTACCGCACAAACCATTACCCAGGTTCAAATGAAGGAAGTTTGAGACTCCGAGATCAAAGAGAAAACGTGGCGCGGGAATTGGAGACAGGCATTAATTTGAGAGCTGTAGCTTTCTCCGCTAATGCACCAGTTGCAAAAATGCTCGCAGTTATTCGAAAGCAACCTGTACTGACTCTCACCCACTCTTGAGCGCGCCCGACTTGCGATTTCATCGCTGGAATATCGGCATTGCTCTTGAACTATCCAGACATCATGTCCATTGGCGAAGCACTCAAGATCGGTCACTTCAACGGGGCCGGGTTTTATCGAACTAGCGAATCCGGAGTAGTGAACGACATTACCGCCACCAAGATAAATTCCGTGATGCGCATAAAGCGTGCGCGGGCTAATCAAATGCGAACCGACAGGCAAGCTGCTTGCGCCTTGCTTGATATCTTCCAGCCTGAACAACGAACTCGCTGCAGAGTTTGCCAACTGCCCCCTTCCGCGCGATTTGGCGAAAGGCTTCCGCTCAGGCATCAGAGCATTCAGCTGACGGGTGATGCGGGTAGTTAGCAGGGTCAAGCAGACAAACAGTGCTGAGCGAAGCGCATTAAAACTGTCCGCTAATTCATCTGTGAAGTGCCTCATGATGAAACCCTCCGAAAGCCTTGATGCTGAATATATCGCCAGGGCCGCAGAGATTCATTTGTGCGGAGGATTAAATCCATTAACCAATAAATATGCTCCACCTATACACAAGTATTAAATCCAATACGCAAGTACAAGTCCCCCATCGACAGCCATAGCTTTTAATCAAAACTCTTCGATTTTTTATTACGGACCTGCCCCCCCAGATATCTGGCCGTCGTCCTGGCGAGAGGGCATGCCAGCTGGCCGTTCAGGACCCTTGGTCCGGTTTACCAATAAAGCCAAGCAATTGCCGGCCAGGGGGTAGATAGTGGAATTCCAAGCACTCTCACAACTCCGGCAGAGGCCACCATGAAACGAGACTTCCCCGAGCACGTTGCATGGAGTCAGGCCCAGATGAATGGCGACCACGCGCTGGCATTCGTCGCATTCAAAACGCGCAACAGCGGCACGGAAATGCGCTTTCACCAGGTCTATGACGGCACCAGCTTTACTCGCCTGTCAGAGGCGATCAGCGCGGCTGAACGTGCGCTGGGCAAGGTGCTGGGATTCGATGCTCACGGCGCGCCGGTGTTCAGTTCGCGCGAGTGCTGACCTGCGACAGCGTCCACGATGAGTCTCACCCCGAGGTTTCCATGGCCAAGCGTGATGCGCTACCGCTCGTGCTCCATCGCATCCACATGAATCAGATCATGCTGGGTGCCGCCCTTGTCGAACTGGCGATCTGGATCGACCAATGCGGCTCACCGGACGCCTCTGAGCAGCTCTGCCATCGCCTGGCGACCCTGGAGGCCAACGCCGATTTCATCAGCGAAACCATTGTGGACCTCATGGCTGACTCATAGCTGCCGAGGCCACGTTGCCACAGCCCGCCCCGTGCGGGCTTTTTTTGGCCAGCCGCATGGACACCTGGCATCGTTTTCCTCAGGTCTCGCTCAGGGTCATGAGGATGTCGGCATACCAGGTGCAATTGAGCCCAAGCGCTTCGTCCTGCACGAGGTCGCGGCTGCCAAGGTCCAGGCGTGCCGAGTGGACGCCGAGCAACATCCAGGGCAGTCCCCCCAGATCCTGGCACTCTTCCGGCGCGCGCATCACTACCGGCGCGCCACTGGTGCCACGATGGGTGCGTGCATCGGTGAGGAAATAGCCCTGTCCCTGGAAACGCAGGCCGAACGACGACGCGACAATGGCATGCCGTACCACCGGCATGTGATGAAGGCTGTCGTGAAAGCCCAGGGGAAAACCCACAACCAATAGCGCGGTGCCGACTTCGATGGGCTCGCCGGGCAGTTGCAGGTGCCTCGGCGTGAATGCGTGGTAGACCGTGGCAGCCGGCAACGCCGAGCGCTCGATCTCGATCAGCGCCACATCGACGCCACCTGCCGTATCCCGCCCCTGTCGCCACAGGCTTTCCCGGTCGCGATACAAGGGCACGGAGAAGCCGCAGGATTGGGCCATGTTGTGAAGATCCGTGTGCAGTTCGATTTCGAGTCGATCGGGGAAATGCCGGCTCGGAGCATCCAGCACCACGTGCCGACTGGTGACCAGGAACAGGCGCTCGTCACGCGCAAAGAAGAATCCGCTGGCATTGGTCAGCACGCGCGTACCGGCCAGGGTGCAAATGCGCACGGTGCTCAGCAGCAGGGGTTCGATTACCGACATGGCGTAAGGTCCTTGAACTCGCGCCGCTGGGACCGCGCGTTGTTGGAAAAAAGCTCATGCCACGAGCATCCGCCTAGACGGGCCGTTTGACCATGAATAACGCGTCAAGACGGCAGAAAAGACCTGCGTGGCGGGTAGGACGGGTTGAGGAACGAAACCCATGCGCATCATGGTCGATGGGTATCGCAGGCTCTACCCATCCTACGGACCGTTACTCGTCGGCAGCATGTGCAAAGCCCCTGGAGACCAGGCGATCTCCAGGGGCTTTTTTCATCGTGTGGCGCGTCTGGGCTTCACCCGTGACAACCCGTCCCCATGACCTTGTATTGCAGGGTGTGGTGCTCTCCTTCGGAGTCCACGTAGGTCATTTCCGCCGGCACCACCTTGCAGACGTTGGGAATCTCGCTGTGGGACAACACCTGGGCGATGTCCAGGTCCATTCCGTAGTGATATTTCCCGCCCTTGTCCGCAGCGTTCAGGGTCGACGTCGGGCCCAGCTCAGCAGCGACCACTATCTGTGTGGACAACAGGCCACCGGCCAAGGCGATCAGGGTTGCTTTCATCAGGTTGTCCTCCAGGCTGGACGGGTGGATCAGTCCACGAAGTCGGTGGACATCGACAGCACTTTCCATTCAGCCACTTCGCCATCAACCAGACTGTGCTTGGCGGCGATGCGAGCGACGGCGTCGCTGCCCAGGGCCAGGCGCTGCGGCGGGTTGGCGGCGTTCACCAGCTCCAGCATGGCGCCGGCGAACTTGCTCGGGTCACCCGGCTGGGCGTGGTTGGCGCCTTCGGCGAAGCGGCGCATGGCGCCCACCGTTTCGTCGTAGTCGGGCAGCTCCAGGGCGGTCTTCACCAGCGACTGGTCATCGAGGAAGTCGGTGCGGAAGAAGCCCGGTTCGACCACAGTGACGTTCACGCCCAGCGGCGCCAGCTCCTGGTGCAGCGCTTCACTGAGACCTTCCACGGCGAACTTGGTGGAGCCATAGACACCCCAGCCGTAGTAGGCGTGGTAGCCGCCCAGCGAGGAAATGTTGACGACGTGGCCGGAACGCTGGCGACGCATGTGCGGCAACACGGCACGGGTGACGTTGAGCAGGCCGAACACGTTGGTGGCGTAGATGCGCTCGACTTCGGCGGCACTGGTTTCCTCTACCGCACCGAGAATGCCGTAGCCGGCGTTGTTCAGCAGGATGTCGATGCGGCCGAAGCGCTTGATACCTTCGGCGACCGCCTCATGGGCCTCGCTTTCGCGGGTTACATCGAGGCGCACGGCCAGCAGGTTGGGATGTTCGCCCAGGCGGGCAATCACGTCTTCGGGTTTACGGGCGGTGGCGATCACCGCATCGCCTACCTCCAGCGCTTTTGCAGCGATGAGGGCGCCAAGACCACGGGAAGCTCCAGTAATGAACCAGGTACGCATAGCAACTCTCCTGTGTGGAACCCGCACCGCGCGGGCTTTCTGTTTGAGTTGCGTTCACTGTAGGGCTGGCTGACTGCTGTGATAATCCCAAGAAAATTGCATGTGCTTGTGAGCAAATTTCATTAATTTTAAGAAACGTGTAGAAGCGAGGGAGACGCCGAGTTCTTGCTCGCGAGAACTCCGAGCACGATAGTTCGCGAGCAAGCTCGCTCCTACGGAAGAATCGCGGGCGCATGGCATTGCTGACAGGCCCGCACCGGGCCGGCGGCCTCGATGGCCTGCACCCGTTCCAGGTGGCAGCCCCGGCAGAGTTGGTGGAAGTCCTGCTCAATGCGCACGGCCAGCTCCTGAGACCTCTTGTGGCAGAACAGGCAAGTGCGGTCACCGGAAGGCGGGGCCGGGGAGCGGTCAGCGTAGTCGTGATGGCAGTTCAGGCAATTCACCTGGCCATGTACGCCGTGATCGAAGTTCAGCGGCAGCAAAGGACGCTGTCGCACCAACTCGGCGTGCCCCTGCGCAAGGCCGTAGCCCAGCAGCGCCAGCAGTCCGAGGCAGACCAACAGGTAGAGCCACTTCATAGCGGCAGATCGCTGTTGGTCAGCAGGGCGTAGCCCCCGGCCAGGCACAGGACGAACACCAACAGGCCCGCGCAGAGCCGGCTGGCGAGTCCCCCCGTGTTACGACGCCTGTGCCCCTCGGCTGGCGCCAGGGGGCTACGCGGCAGCAGGGGCCAGATCAGTGCGCAGCTGGTGATGACGCCCCAGAGCACGGCCTTCCAGCACGCACCGGTGTAGAACCCGGTCCCGATCACGTGCACCGCCAGTAGCACCAGCAGCACGGAACTGATCCCGTAGTGCCAACGGCGAAAACGCAGGTGATGACGCCACAGGCGCTGGCGCACGGCGGGGAGACTGATGGGCACGAGAATCAGCAGCAGCAAGGCAGCGAGCGTGCCGGCCAGCATGGGCAGGGAAGCCGAAGGCAGCAGGTAATCCACCACCAGCGGCTCGTCCACTAGCAGCAGGCCAACGTGCAGCGCCAACAGGATCAGCACCGCGTAGCCCAGGTCACGATGCAGGACCATGAAGAACTTCCCGTCGAAGTACGGCCGCGACATCGGCCGGCCGCAGTAGACGAACAAGAGGAGGAGGATCACGCCACCGAACAGGCCTGCAGCGTTGGCAAAGTCCCAGGCGGGCGCGAGACCAGGCATGGCGTCGACCAGGAACACCAGCACGTAGGGCAGCGCACTGAGGATGGCCAGGCGCAATGTCAGCGCGACCATGCACTCCTCCTTGGGCATCCACCCGGCACAAGACGCTGAATTCGACCCGGAGGATTCTCTCAGCCTCTGGCAGGTGTGGCGATCGCCTTGCCTGCCAGTCCCGTTGCTGTGGATGCCAAGGTGCCCGGCTCGCGCGCCGGGCCGGTCAGGTTACTTGAGCAGTCCCTCGTCACGCAGCGCCTCTTGCACTGCCGGACGTTCGAGCCACTTCTGGCGCAGACGGGTGACGTTGTCCAGGCCATCGAACGGCGCACCCAGGCGGGTCAACCAGGTGGCGAAGACGCCGAGATAAATGTCCGCCAGGGTGAAGCGCTCACCCACCAGCCACTGGCGCCCCTCCAGGTGCCGCTCGATGTGCTCGAACGCCTTGAACAACTGAATACGCGCCTGTTCACGGATACCGGTATGCGCGGATTCGTCGGCGGAGTAACGCTCCGGGCGGTTCAGCGGGCGGAATGAGGCAGTGTGAACCTCCGCGGCAAGGTAGCCGAGCCAGCCCTGGATCTGCCCGCGCTCGGCGCTGCCGGCCGGAGCGAACAGCGGAGTACCGGGAACCTGGTCGGCAAGGAAAGGCAGGATGGCGCTGTTCTCGGTCAGCACCGTGCCGTCGTCCAGTTGCAGGGCGGGCACGCGGCCCAGTGGGTTGATGGCGTGGATGGGCGAATCCGGTGTGCGCAAGCCGACCTTTTCGATCTGGATAGGCAGCCCCAGTTCGCGCACGGCGATGTGGGAGGCCAGCGAGCAGGCACCGGGGGCGATGAACAATGTGGTCATGGTCGTTTTATCCTCAGAAGGGCCGGCTGCCGGCCAGGCTGATGCGTTTCAGGCGGCGCCGCTGGGTTGCCGGGAAGCCGTTGCGGGCGTGCAGCGTAACCTGATTGTCCCAGTACACGATGTCGCCCACTTCCCAGCGGTGGGTGTAGGAGAAGCGCGGGTCCTTGAGGTGCTCGCGCAGGCGGCCGATGAGTTCGACGCCTTTGTCCGCGGCGTAGCCGGGGATTTCCACTTCTGTGTGCACGCCGAGGTAGAGCAGGCGCTTGCCGCTCTCCGGATGGGTACGTACCAGCGGGTGCTCGGTGCCCTGGATGGGTTCGATGTCCGGCGTGCGGTAGGTGATGCCGACGTTGTAACCGTCACGCAGGCGCACGAAGGGGTTGTAGTTGATCAGTTTGAGGCCATCGATCTCGCGGCGGGTGTCTTCGTCCAGCGCGCTGTAGGCCAGGGCCAGGTTGGTCCAGGTGGTTTCGCCGCCCTCCTCCGGGACCTCCAGCGCGTAGAGCAGGGAGCCGGCCGAGGGGGTCGGCGTCCAGTGGTGATCGCTGTGGGCCGGCAGAGCGATGTTGCTCAGTTCGCCATCTTCGGTGTTGGCCACTTTGACGATGTCCGGCGCCTTGCCGTCGGTGCCCGAAGACAGCACCAGGTAATCCGGATGGGGCTGGAACACCGAGCCGAACCAGGAGGTGAAGCGCAGGTACTGCGCATCGTCCAGTTCCTGGCCCTTGAAGATCAGGATGTGATGGTCGCGCAGGGCCTGCTTGAGGGCGAGGATCTGTGCCGAGGTCAGGTCGCGGCGGCCATCCAGGCCACGAACCTCGGCGCCCAGGGGCGCGGCGAGGGGTTCGATGCGCAGCCCGTCGAGAGGCTGGCGCAAGGCGGTGACGACAGTGCTCATGGGGTTCTCCTTGGTCGCGGGTCAGAAGTCGTAACGCAGGGACACGCCGGCAGTGCGCGGCTGGCCCACGGAAGCGGTGTAGGCGCCGTTGCTGAAGGCGAAGGCGGTCAGGTAGTAGTCCTTGTCGAAGGCGTTGCGCACCCAGAGCGAGGTGTCCAGCAGGCCGTCACCGAGATCGGCGCGGATGCCGGCGGCGAAGTTGGCCAGGCCGTAGCCGTCGATCTTGGAAAGCTCGGAGTTGTCCAGGGTGCCTTCGGCTTCGGAACGGTAGGAGTAGCTGGCGTTGACGTAGGGACGCAGGCCATTGCCGGTCTGCCAGGTGTACTCACCGTTGACGTTGCCGATCCAGCGCGAAGCGCCCACCACCCGCTCGCCGGTGAGGTCGCATTTGGCAGTGGGGGTCACGGTGTTGATCTCGCCCGGGCACGGCGCGTCCTTGAAGCTCAGGTAGGTGACGTCGTTGAACGAGCCGTTGGCGTTCAGGGTCAGCCCGCGCAGCGGGCGCCAACTGGATTCGAACTCCACGCCACGGGAACGCACGCCACCGGCGTTGGCCAGCACCGATACGGGCGTCAGCGAGGCCGCGGTGGTGGTCAGGGTGGTGGCCTGGTAACCGTGGATACCGGTCCAGAAGATGTTCGCGTTGAACAGCAGGCGGCCGTCGTCGAGGGTGCTCTTGAATCCCAGCTCGGCGTCGTTGGCACGCTCGGGGCCGACGATCAGCGAATCGATTCCCAGCCCCGCCACAGGCGCCACCAGGTTGACCCCACCGGACTTCTCGCCGTGGGCCAGGCTGGCGTAGCCGAGCAGTCCGTCGCTGACCTTGTAGCTGAGGCTGAGCAGCCCGGACGGTGCGGCGTTGTGCAGGCCGAAGTCGCCGGTATCCAGTGCGCCCAATTGCGCTTGCCGTGCAGCCGCCAGCGGCCCGGTCAGATTGGCGCCGCCCACCGGGGCGAAACGGTGCAGCCGCGCCTGCTTCTCCTCGTAGGTACCACGCAGGCCGAAGGTGAAGTCCAGTCGGTCGGTGATGTGCCAGTTACCCTGGCCAAACAGCGCGAAGCTGTCGGTTTCTATCTTGCCGTTGGTTTGGGTGGATACGTTGTTGAAGAGGTTGCGGTTTGCCCCGGTGAGGTAAAGATCGGCGAAGGGACCGTACTGGGTGCGCGTGTTGTTGCCGAGGTTCTGGTTGAACAGGTAGGCACCCACCACATAGTCGAAGGCACCACCGGTGGGCGAGGCCAGTCGGAATTCCTGGGAGAACTGCCGGTCGTGGACTTCGACCCCGCTGTCGACGATCGCCGAGACGTCGGTGAGGTCGGCATCGTTGTGCGGGACGAAGTGCCAGTAGCGGTAACCGCTGATGGAGGTGAAGGTGTAGCCGCTGTCCAGGTTCCAGTTGGCCTCGAGCGACGATCCGCCCTGCCAGACATTCACTGACTGCACGGAGTCGATGTTCACCTCGCGCTTCTTCACATCGAGCTGCGGGTTGGCGCCGATCAGCGCGGCACGCTGGCGGAAGCGGTCCGACACGCCATACAGCGCCCAGACACCGTTGGTGGAATCCTCCTGGTTGTAATCGGTGATCCAGCGCAGGCTGAAGTCTTCGTTCGGTTCGAACAGCAACTGCCCGCGTGCGCCTTCCCGCTCGCCGCCTACGAAGGTGCGGCCGTCATGCTGGTTGTCGATATAGCCGTCCTCACGAGTGCGATAGAACGACAGACGCCCAGCGACTGACTCGGTCAGCGCGCCGGATACCGAGCCCCTGCCCTGGAAGTAGCCGCGCTCGCCGCCGGACAGCTGCAGGCTGCGCTCGGGGGTAAAGGTGGGCTTGCGGGTGCTGATGTTGATCACGCCCGCCGTGGTGTTCTTGCCGAACAGGGTGCCCTGCGGTCCCCGCAACAGTTCCAGCTGCTCCACGTCGAGCAGGTCGAACACGGCCATGCCCGGCCGCCCCAGGTAGATGTTGTCCAGGTAGATGCCGGCGCTACCCTCCAGGCCATCGCTCGCGGGGTTATTGCCGATGCCGCGCACCGCCACGCTGGACTGGCGCGCATGGATGTAGGCGACGTTGACGCTGGGCAGTACCTGCTGCAGGTCCTGAACCTTGTAGACCTTCTGCGCCTCGAGATTGTCGCCGCTGAGGGTCGTGATGGGCGTCGGCACCTCTTGCACGTCCTCCTCGCGACGGCGAGCGGTGACCGTGACTTTCTCCAGCGCCGTATCTTCCTTGGCGCCGGGCTTGGCGGCGGAATCTTCGGCATGGGCGGGCGTAACCAGGCCGCCGAGGGCGAGCAACAGGGTCAGGGCGTATTCGGGAGTCGTCAGGCGGTGCAGGGCCAATGGCCTGGCAATGCGAGAGAGAGAGCGGTATGGCATGTGCGTGCTTCCTGTACCAAGGCCCGGGCAGAACGGGGCCGCATCGCGCAGTCGGCGCGACGTTGAGATGAATCGAGTGATTTCGGGATACCCGCGCTGATGACGCGGCAAGCGGTCAGCGACAGCGGCGCCCGATCATGCGCGGGACAGGTGGTGCGGCGGCTCTGTTCATAGGCTCCCCCGGAGGCTGCAAGGTCATATTCTTATTCCCATTAAATATATTTAATTAATTTAAAAGGACTTTGAGGAATAAGAGCCTGCATTTAAAACCAGCCCTCAGGGCGGGAACAAATGCCTTGTTCCTATATTTTCGATGCCGGGAGTGCATGGGCTGGACGGAGGCTGCTGGGAAGCGGCACCGGTTGGTAGGAGCGAGCTTGCTCGCGAACAGCCCGAGCACAATCATTCGCGAGCAAGAACTCGGCGTCCCCTTCGCTCCTGCAGAAAGTCCGATTTCATCCTGCCAACCCGAGTGCGTAGGGTGGATTCGGCTTCCTGACCCGCCCCCGATGATCCGTCGGGAACTATCGCCCCTTGGCAGGACGACAGTCGAGATACAAGGGTGGATGGCGCTTTTCCCTCCACCACCACGCTGCGGGCCGGACGCCAAAGGTGAAAATGAAAAGCGATTTCCACCCTACGGGGCCAAGGGATCAGCGCGAGAGGTGGCTGGAGAACTGCCCGATGGCGCTGACGACGCGTTGCGCGCCGTCCTGGATTTCAACGATGGCGTTGCCGGCCTGTCCGGACAGTTGCAGGCCAAGTTCGGCCTGCTCGCGCCCACGGTCGATCATGGCGACGGCGCGCTCGGCCAGTTGCTGGTTCTGTTCCACCACCTTGGAAATTTCCACCGTTGCCGAACTGGTACGCGAGGCCAGTTGGCGGACCTCGTCGGCAACCACCGCGAAACCGCGCCCCTGTTCACCCGCACGGGCCGCTTCGATCGCCGCGTTGAGGGCCAGCAGGTTGGTCTGGTCGGCGATCCCGCTGATGCTCTTGACGATGGCGCCGATGACCTGCGACTGCTGGTCCAGCGCCTCGATGCCCTGTACGGCTTCCTGCATGCGGGTAGCCAGCTCGCGCATCACCTCCACCGTCTGCTGCACCACGGCGGCGCCTCGCTGGGCGCTGTCGTCGGTGCCCTTGGAGGTTTCGAAGGCGATGCTGGCAGCCTCGGCCACTGCGGCCTCGCGGTTTACCTGGTCGGTGATCACGGTGGCGAACTTGACCACTTTGTAGAGGTGGTCGTGGGCATCGATGATCGGGTTGTAGGAAGCCTCCAGCCAGACGGTGCGGCCATGCTTGTCGATGCGTTTGAAGCGGTCGGCAACGAATTCGCCACGACGCAACTTGTCCCAGAAGGCGTGGTACTGCGGGGAGTTGTATTCCGCTGGTTCGCAGAACATGCGGTGATGCTTGCCGCGAATCTGCTCCAGGTTGTAGCCCATGCCGTCGAGGAAGCGGTCATTGGCGGTCAGCACTTCGCCTTGTAGGTTGAACTCGATCACCGCAGTCGAACGCTGCAGGGCGTTGATCAGGTTCTCATGCTCGCGGGACGTCTCGATAGTGCGGGTCAGGTTGCTGGCGTAAAGGGAAAAACGCTGCAGCTTCCCGGTACTGTCGCGCAGCGGCTGCAGGATGCAGCGCAGCCAAGCCTCTTCGCCGTCGCCACGCAGCAGGCGCACCACCCCTGCCAGGTGCTCGCCACGGTCCAGCGCGGTCTTCACCTTCAGGTGAAAGTCCAGGCCGCGCACATGTTCAGGGATCAGCTCCAGCAAGCTCTTGCCGAGCAATTGGTCGGCGCGGTAAAGCATCTCCTGCTCGAAGTTGGCGTTGACCGACTCGATGCGGCCGCGCGCGTCGAGGTAGAGCGCAAGCATTTCTTCATCGAGGCTGTCGCGGACCTGCTGGATGGAAGACAGCTCTTCGCGCAGGCTGAGCAGTTCCTGTTTCAAACGGGAGTTGAACATGTCGGGGCTCGGGGAGGTGATTACGCAGGGAAGTACTTCCTGCATCGGCAGCGCTGCCGGCTTCTTGAGACCGTGGACAACCCCTGGCGACGGCCGGGGGAATCACTGCGAAATGAGTCTGGAAGAAGGTGGCCTGGCTGGCCTGCAGGGGTCGCTTGCGCGATGAAGATGGGTGACATCCGTGTCTGATCGCATTCTGCCACCAGCCAGTCAGGCGACGCTACAGCTAAAGCAATTCTCGTTATCCGTGATGGGAATGACGGAAGGTTTCCGCGTCGTCGAGGGTGGGGTCGAATAGCGGATCATCCGGGTCGCGCTCCAGGACCAGGTCGACGTAATCCGGGTCGACCAGCCAGCGCGGAAAGTCCGCCAGGGTTTTGCTTTCACGTCTGCGCGTGTCGCTACTACGTTCGCTGCTCATGCTGGACCTCTTGAGAAACGATGGATCACTTTTATTTGAGCGTCGTGCGCGTCGCTTCGTTCTGCCAGTCGTCAGGATCGATCAGTGCTCGCCCGGTCCGTTTCCTCCGTCGACGAACAGGTGCTTGCGGTCATCCTTGGCCCCGGCGCCGATCAGCATCTGCGCCTGGTCCTCGCTGATCACCGCATTGCCCTCCACGCACCGGATCACCGAAGCGCACATCACTTCATCGGTTCTGACCACGACCTGGTTGATCGGCAGTTCGATCAGCTTGCCGTTGAGTTCCAGGCTGCAGAGGTCGCGATCCAGATCAATGCTGACGGTCATGACGGTCACCTCGGATGACAGGTGAATATGCCGGTAGAAGCGCGAAGTGACAGTGAAGTTCAGGGAATCTGATCGATGGATTCCTCGTCCTGGCAGGCGTGAATCGTTCCCGGATGCGAAGACGCCAGCCCCTTGCAGGGCTGGCGCTATGGAATAAGAAAGCGGGGCCGGTGTGAGGGCACCGAACCCCGGTGGACGATGCGGCGATGCGAGCAGGATCGCAGCCCGGCCACAAGGATCTCCTCCTCCCGTATTGGCGAGAGGGAGTGCTAGGGAACTGTGACGCCCGTGGACGTCGGGGCCTGGTGGCGGATCAGTGACGGCGATCCGGCCGGATCAGGCCCAGTTTTTCGATTCGGTAGCGCAGCATGTCCCGCGTCAGGCCCAGGAGGCGGGCGGACTTGGTGACGTTCCAGTCGGTCTTGTCGAGCATGCGAATGACCATTTCCCGCTCGGCCTCGGGCTCGGCGCCATGACCATTGCCATCGGTGCGGTAGTGGGCAGTGGAGTCCTCCACCAGGCTCGGGCAGATGTGCAATTGCGCGGCGCCGATCAGTTGCCCCTGCGACAGCAGCACGGTCTGCTCCAGCATGTTGCGCAGCTCGCGCACGTTCCCCGGCCAGCTGTAGCTCTGCAGCAGGTGCTCGGCCTCGACGGAGAAATGCAGCCCCGACTTGCCATAGCGCTCGCCGTGCTGTTTGAGGAAATGCCGAGCCAGCAGCAGGATGTCGTCGCCGCGGGCATAAAGCCGAGGCACACGGACAGAGATGATACGCAGGCGGAAGAACAGATCGCGGCGGAACTTGCCCTGCTGAACCATCTGTTCGAGGTTGCAGTTGGTCGCGCTGATGATGCGCAGGTTGACCTTGCGCTCCTTCACCGAACCGATGCGGCGGATGGTGCGGTCTTCCAGCAGCTTGAGCAGCTTGGCCTGGAGCACCAGGTCCATCTCGCCGACTTCGTCGAGGAACAGGGTGCCGCCATCGGCCGCTTCCACCAGGCCCAGGCGCCGATCCTTGGCATCGGTGAAAGCGCCCTTCTCATGGCCAAACAACTCGGCCTCCAGCAGGTGCGCGGGGATCGAGGCGCAGTTGAACTCGACGAAGGGGCCATTGCTGCGCGCGCCGTCGAAGTGCAGAGCGCGGGCGATCAGCTCCTTGCCGGTCCCGGTCTCGCCTTCGATCAGCACCGCAGGCAGTTCGGCGTCGGCCATGCGGCTTTCGGCATCCAGCAACTGGCGCACCATGGATTTGACTTCCATCATCGCCGGCGACTCGCCGATCAGCGCGGCCAGCCCGGCATTCTGCGCTGCACGGCTTTGGTAGAAGTCCAGCTTGTGCTCCAGGCGCTGGGCGTCCAGGGCCTTGTCCAGCAGCAACTTGAGCTCGGCCAGCGCCACCGGCTTGGTCAGGTAGTGGAAGGCGCCGGCCTTCATCGCCTGCACCGCGTCCTCGATGTTGCCGTAGCCGGTCATCATGATCGGTTTGATCTGCGGAGCACGGTTGCTCACCTCGCGGATCAGCTCATGACCGCTCATACCCGGCAGCGAGTTGTCGGTGAGCAGCACATCGGGCACCTGGTCCCGCAACAGTTCCAGTGCCTCTTCAGCCGAATGGCATACCAGGGCCTCGAAGTTCTTGCGCTCCAGGTAAGTCTGGATATTGCCGGCCAGCATCTCGTCGTCTTCGACTATCAATACGCTGTGTTCCATCACACCCGTCCTCCAGCAACCTTGAAGTTCAGGCAGATGCGGGTGCCTTCACGCTCGCGGCTGGTCAGGCTGACCTTGCCGCCGAAGCGTTCCATGATCCGCTTGACCATCACCAGGCCCACGCCGAGGCCACCCTGCTTGGTGGTGTAGTAGGGCTTGAAGGCCATGGTTTCCTGCTTGCGCGTCATGCCCTGACCGGTATCGGTGATGGCCAGCAGCAGGCGCTTGCCGGTGCTGTCGGGCTTGACCTCGATGCGTAGCAGGCCGCCGTTGGGCATGGCTTCGATGGCGTTGGCGAACAGGCTGTTGAGCACCTGCGCCAGCAGCACCTTGTGGCTGACCACCGCCGGCGCCGCCTCGGCATGGAACTCCACCCGCACACCGGAATGGCGAATCTGCTGGTCGAAGCCGTGCAGCGCCTCGCTGATCACTGCCACCGGTTCCACTGCCTCGGAGTCACCGGACAGCGGCCGCGCCGAAATCAGCAGTTCGCGTACCCACTTCGACATACGGTCCACCTGGCTGATGATGTCCGCGACGTTCTTGCGTACCGGCGGGTCCACGAGTTCCTGGGCGAGTTCGGCACTGGAGCGTATCGCCGCCAGCGGATTGCGCAGGCTGTGGGCCACCGCGGAAGACATCTCACCCAGGGCGACGAAAGTTTCGTTGGCGATCAGCAGGCTCTGCTGCCGGGCCAGCAGGCCCGAGGCCCGGCGCACGATCCAGAACAGGCCTAAATAGATCAGCCCGCCGCCGATGGCAGTGGCCATCCAGATCAGCACGAAGCCACGCTGGATGCGCTGCACCAGGTCACGGGGCTCCTTGTAGATTTCCACTACCGAGGCCACGTTGCCCTGGTCGTCCAGCAACGGGATGTAGTTCTCGATGAACAGGGTGCGAGGTGCCCGCAGGAACTTCTGCTCGGCACGCCCTCCGGTGACCTCGTCATAGCTGGAGGCGACTTGCATCGGTGACGAAAAAGCCTGTTCCAGATCGTCGTTGCCACTCATGTCCTTGCCCACCAGCGCCGGGTTGGTGGACCAGACGATCACCCGGTCGGCGCCATAGATGTTGGCCAGCAGGGCATCGGGCAGCATGGAGAGGTGGTCGAGGAATTCGTTGCGGGCCCGCTGCCGGGCTTCCAGCATGTGCTGCGGATGGTGCCCGTCCTGGCGGGCGTCCAGCAACTCGCCCATGGTCATGCTCGCCGGCAGCGCCACATGACGGATTTCGGCCGAGGCGATGGACTGGATGAACTGCGAGCTGAGCATCGCGTCGCGCTCGATGCTCTCGGTCACCACGAAGCGCGTGGAGATGATGCCCAGGCCAATGGCCACGCTGGCGATCACCACCAGGCTGACCAGCGAGAACCAGCGCAGCAGGTTGAATTGCGGTGGCGAATCGCCGGTCTTGCCGATCGCATACCTATCCCAGATCACCGACAGAGCGCTCATGGAAGCCTTCCTATGCGTTGCGTGATGGGTTCGGCCCGTCGTGCCAACCGGGCGGCCTTGGACACTTGTACCGGTGCATAAACCAGGCCGGTTTCCCCCATAGCGCCTGAAAGCCGCGCCCCATGCGGTTTCCCCAGAATTAACCCAGCCATTCCCCGGCTTTTCCCCACTCCCCCACCACCCCCAAATTCACCCAGTTGTGGGGGGCCTCCCCCACCTCGGCGGCCTGCTCGGCGTTTATTTCGGCGACGGCCGTGAGCCCTGTACGGCGCGGCTTTGCGAGGCGATCTCGAAACACTGGCACGGTCGTTGCGGAGGGCCGGTCAGCCAGCCTGTGACGACGCGATTCCGCAGGGAGGCGCCCACATTGCAAGAGGAAACGCTCATGCAACGCACACTCTCCAAGGCCACCACTTCGTTCCTCCTGATCGTCGCGGCAGACCAGGTTCCCGCCGCCCTGTTCGACGTGGACCCCGGCCCATACAACCCCGATATCGGTTCCTTCGCTGCCTGGTACCAGGACACCCACGGCCGTACGCTCGACCTCTGCCTGTCCAAGGCAGTGAGCTCGCGGGCTCCCGGTGCACCTGGAGCACCCGGCTACATGTGCTCGCTGCTGCCAGAGCCTGGCGTGTACGACGATGCCCAGCCGCTGGTCTTCCCCACCAACTTCCCGCCGGAAGCCTTCTGGTTCACCGCCGACGCAGCCATCGCCGACGCAGCCAGCGGTATCAACCTCGATTGGGGCTCGGCGATCGAGGCCGCCTTCGCGGTGGAAACTCCGGCCGAGGGCGACCAGATCAGCTTCGCCCGCATCCGCATCCGGGTGGATGTCCCAACCATCGGTACCTACACCATCACCCACCCCTATGGCGTGGAGGTCTTCGAAGTCACCGCGGCCGAGTTCGGAGCCGACGGTGGCCGCGCCATCAACATGACCCGCGACATCGGCATCGGTGCACCCAAGACCTACAACGGCGCCCTGGGCGGCGACATCGGTCCGTTCCTGCGCAGCGTCAACGGCCCCTATACCGAGGTGAACCCGGAAACCACCCTTTCCGAGCGTTTCATCGGCGACCCCAATCTGAACGAGCCGGTCACCGGCAGTCCTTTCAACACCAACTACGTGCGCATCCAGGGCCCTGGCGGCATTGACCTGCGCACCAACCTGTTCGCCGTCTCCGGAAAGCTCTCCGAGGTGGTCCGGCCGACTCCGGTGATCGTCCAGCGCTCCACCTACTCGCGCAGTGCAGGTGAAGCCGGGGCCAGCGCCCAGCAGGACGTCTTCGTGATGGCGCCGCCGCCCCCCGGCACCGCCGACTACGAGGACAGCGCCGGCGACGCAGTGGCCATGACCGAAGCCAACGCCACCGGCAACTGGTACGGCCAGTCCACCGGCAATCCGACCCTGCCGGCCAGCGTCACGATCAACGCCGACAACAGCGTGGCCATTCCGGAGAGCACGCCCACCACCCTGAGCGCCCCACTGGTCGATATCGTTCGGATCGAGCGCGCCGAATACAACCTGAACTCCGGCGAACTGACAGTGGTAGCCAGCAGCAGCGACGAAACCTCGCCCCCGGAACTCACCGCCACCACCAGTAGCGGCGCCGCCATCGGGACGCTCAGCGGGGACGGCGCCACCAAGTCGCTTACCACCGGCATCACCCCCACACCTCCCGCGAAGGTGACCGTCACCTCGCTCAGCGGCGGCAGTGATACCGAAGAAGTGGTCATTCTTCCCTAAGCGAACCCAGAGCCGAGCGCTCAAGCGCCAGGAGGCAACATGAACAAGTGGCCCTGCCTGCTTCTCACAACCCTGGGTCTCGCTGTCGAAGGCATCGACACGGCCGAGGCCGCCCTCGAGGCGGTCCACCCAGGCCCATACACCGCATCCACCGGCTATTTCCCGCAGTGGTACCAGGACAGCGACGGCCAGAGCCTGGAGCTCTGCCAATCCAAGGCCCTCAGCCCCACCGGCGGCTACATGTGCACCCTGCTGCCGGAACCGGGCCAGTTCGATGACCTGCAGCCGATGGTCTTCCCCAACAACTGGCCCAGCGAGCTGTTCTGGTTCATGGCCGAGGCCAGCATCCCGGACGCGGGCAATTACGGCCTCGAGGTCTACACCGCTGCCGTCGAAGCCGCCTTTGCCCTGGAAGTGCCGCGCGTCGGCGACCAGCAGAGCTTCGCGCGCATCCGCATCCGCGCCAACATCCCCACGCCGGGCAGATACACGGTCACCCACCCCTACGGCGTGGATGTCTTCGACGTGACCGCGGCTGATATCGCAGAACGAGGTGGCCGTCGCGCCATCAACATGACCCGCGATATCGGTATCGGCGCGCCGGGCGTGTTCAGTGGTGCCCTCACCGGCGACGTCGGCCCCTTCCTGAAAGGCCCTGGCTACCCCTATCCGGGCACCAATCCGGAAACCGGCGAAGCAGAGCAGTTCATCGGCGACCCCAACGTCCCCTCGGCCGTGACGGGTAGCCCCTTCGACACCAACTACGTCGAGATCAGCGGGCCGGCGGGGACCATCCGTACCGACCTGTTCTCGGTCTCCGGCAAGGTGTTCGACTCCCGCGCCGCCACCCCGGTGGAAATCGAACGGGCCAGCTACCGGCGCACCAACCAGGGCACGCGCCTGGAAGTGTTCGCCAATGGTCCGGAAGATGCCGACTTCTGCTACCGGGAAACCCTGGAGCTGGTCCAGGACGGTACCAACCCGGCCTGCCTGGCGGACATGGTCAACGACGGCGCCGGCTTCTTCTTCGCCCACAACCCGGCACCGGGCGTGCTGCCGCCCTTCGTCGTGGTGACCGCTACCGACCCGTCGGGCGCCACCAAACCGACTTCGCTTTCCAAGGAAGTCACGGACGTGGTGAAAGTCAGCACCGCTCGCTACAACTGGGCCGACAATTCGCTGACCATCGAAGCCAGCTCCAGCGATGAGGTGCAGATTCCCGACCTCGCCGCCCAGGGCTTCGGCCGTCTGACCAAGGCCGGCGTCCTGCAGTCCCTGCGGGTCACTGACCTGGCTCAGCCGCCAGCTGTGGTTACGGTCAAGTCCGCCGCCGGCGGTGCCGATACCGAGCCTGTGGTGGTGGTCGGCAGCGCACCGGAAGAAGTGCCCAACCAGCCGCCGGTGGCGCTCAGCGACGGTGCCAGCACCAGCTTCGGCGTACCGGTGACCATCGCCGTGCTGGCCAACGACAGTGATGCCGACGGCGACGTCCCGCTCAGCATCACCGATCTGAACCAGCCCGCCCCCGGCCTAGGCACCGTGGCCCTGAACGGCAGCACCAGCGTGATCTACACGCCGCCGCCGGTGGTCAACAGTCCGCTCACCGCGACCTTCACCTACCGCGCCCAGGACGTACGCGGCGCGGCGTCGGCTCCGGCGACCGTTACGGTCAGTGTCAGCCCCAACCAGCCGCCTGTGGCCACCGCCGATACCGGCGCGACACTCGGCGTACCGCTGACCCTGAACGTGCTGACCAACGACAGCGATCCGGAAGGCAACGTGCCGCTGACCGTGGTCAACCTCACCCAGCCGGCAGCCGGCCAGGGCACGGTGAGCACCAACGGCACCAGCATCACCTACACCCCGCCGGCCAATGTCACCGCTGCCTTCGCCGCCACCTTCACCTACCAGGCCCGGGACGCCTTCGGCGCCCTCTCCACCCAGGTGAACGTGACCGTGCAGGTATCGCCGCCACCGGCCGCTGCGGAGAACTTCACCGTCGCCACCAACGAGTTCACCCTGCGCTCCAACAACCGGGTGACCTGGGCCCTGGACGGCACCAGCTCGGTCACCGTCGGCAACAGTGTGCGGGTCCAGGTGACCACCACCACCGGCCTGCTGGACCTGGGCTCGGTCGTGGTGCCGGCAAGCGGACGCTGGCGGATGTCGGTGACCACCACCGGCGCGGTTCCCACCGCGAGCCCGACGGCCACCATCACCACCTCTCAGGGCACGGTTCGCACCGTAACCCTGGTTCCCCGCTAGGAGGCTGGCCATGAACGCCGCCGTCCTGTCGCGCACCGTCCTCCTCCTGGTCCTCGGGCTCGGAAGTGGCGTGCCGCAGGCGGCGGACCTGATGGACAACTTCGACCTGGCCGGCGGCAACACCGACCTCGCAAGCCCGCAAGGCGCCCCGCTGGACCAACAGGCCCTGGTGCGCCAGCTGGGCGACGCGAATGTCGCGTTGCTGACGCAGGACGGGCATTCGTTGCTGGGACAGATCATCCAGAACGGCAGCGACCAGGAGGCCTACATCCTCCAGGAAGGTGTGCAGAACCTGGCGTCCATCTCCCAGCAGGGCACGGGCAACCAGGCCTACATCTCCCAGAGTGGCACCAACAACCGGGCCGAGATCGGCCAGGTCGGTGCCGACAACAGCGCATCCATCGTGCAGTCCGGGGACGGACTGAACAGCAGCGTTACCCAGTACGGAAACGGCCTCAGCGTGCAGGTGATCCAGCACTGAAGGCGCACTCACGATCCAACGACTCGCGGGGACCGTCCCCAGGAGGCAACACCATGTTCCAGTACAAACCGCTCGCCGCAGCTATCCTGGCCCTGGTCAGCATCCAGGCCTTCGCCGACGACAGCCAATCGACCCAGACCCAGAGTGGCCTGGAGAACATCGCCGAAGTGCAGCAGGCCGCCGCGCCCTCCAGCACCGCTACCCAGCTCCAGACCGGCGATGGCAACAATGCCTACGCCAACCAGGCAGACGGAACCGGTACCGTCTCCCAGACCCAGGACGGCGAGTACAACGCCTCCACCGCGGTGCAGAACACGGAAACCGAAAGCCAGGTCACCCACACCCAGAGCGGTGAATGGAACCTCTCCCACAGCGAGCAATGGTTCAACGAGAACAGCCAGGCCAACGTGACTCAGAATGGCAGCGAGAACGACGCGTTCAGCTTCCAGGACAGCCAGATAGCCAGCACGGTCAACATTACCCAGGTCGACCAGCGAAACATCGCCGATGCCGAGCAGACATTCGGCACGAACAATACGACCACCATCAACCAGAGCGGCACCCATAACCAGGCTGGCACCTGGCAAGTGGACCAGACCGGCAGCCGTATCGATATCCAGCAATCGGGCAGCGATAACGAGGGCTACGTCGATCAGACCGGTCCCAGCAACGATAACCAGGCGGTGATCTTCCAGAGCGGCGAGACCGGCTACGCCGAAATCTGGCAGACCGAACAGGACAGCAGCGTGGCCACCATCGACCAGGGCGGCGGCGCCCTCAATGAAGTGGTCGTCGACCAGAGCTTCGGTTCGGGCAACGTGGCCACCATGACCCAGACCGGCGACGCCAACGCCGCCTGGGCCGACCAGTACGAAGCCACCGACTCCACCAGCACCGTCACCCAGACCGGCAACAGCAACCTCAGCCTGACCTACCAGGAAGGCACGAACCTAAACCTGACGGTCGACCAGAATGGCAACGACAACAATGTCTACGCCAGCAACTGGCAAGGCGCCCAGGAAGGCGGCCAGTTCGGCAGCGACCAGACCGCGGAGCTGAGCCAGAACGGCAACGGCAACACCGCCAACTTCACCCAGGAAGGCAACTTCAACGAGCTGTACTTCGACCAGACCGGCGACGACAACACCCTGGTGGTCGCCCAGCGAGAAGGCGGCAACCTGGCAGAAGGCTCCAGCGAAGGTATCGGCAACAGTGTCGAAGTCGACCAGTCCGGCAGCGACAACCTGAGCCAGATCTTCCAAAGCGCCGGTGGCGGCAACAGCGCCATCATCACCCAGGCCGACATGAACAACGTATCCGTCGTCACCCAGGTGGGCTGGGACAACCAGGCCCTGGTCACCCAGAGCAACTTCAACCAGAACTCCATCATCGACCAGAACGGCACCGGCAACAGCGCCATCGTCGTCCAGCAGTAGTCCCCCGATGCCGCCGCCCCTTCGTGGGCGGCGGTCTTTTCCCCATGCTCCTCGCCGCCCTGCTGGCCAGCGCCAGCCTCCAGTTGCACCCTCTGGCCCCCGGCCAGGCCGAAGTGCGCCTGTGCTTCGCCAACCCCACGCCCGCCATCCGCTACGAACTCCAGGTCACCGCCCAAGGCCCCGCCGGCCGCAGCCGTTCGCGCCAGAGCGGTGTGGCCGACCGAACCTGCCCGGTAACCAACACCCTCCAGCTTGCGCCGGGAACGCAAGTCGAAGCGCAGCTCAGATGGTGGGTAGAAGGCGTGGAGCAGGAAGCTCAGGCGGAGTGGGCCGTGCTTTAGGGCGGCCCGCCAACCGGGACTATGGCTTTACCTGTGGGGGCGAGTTCATTCGCCAAGCAGGACACAGACCTGCCCATCGAGCCTCACCGGTCATCTAGTGGGAGCGAATTCATTCGCGAAGGGCTGCGCAGCCGCCCCTCGCACCAGATCCACTGGCATCAATAGACCGGCGGTGCTTCGGGCAATACTTCCGGATCAGGAATGAAGGGCATGGCCCAAGGGTCCAGGTTGCGCCCCTGGCGCTGCAGGTCGGCGCGGGCCTGCCCGATCACCCCGGCCAGCCGCAACGGGTTGGCGTACTGCGTGCTCTGGATGTTCTCGATGGACAGTACTACCTGGCCCTGCAGGTCGTGGACGGTGAGGCTGAAGCTGTCGTCCGCTTCGTGGCTTCTTACCTTGCAGCCGTAGGGTACGAAGGCTTCGCTGGCCAGGCGCATGGCGGTGTTACGGGTAATCGGCGTGGTCATGGCGGGCTCCCCGCTGGGTAGTCACACAAGGTTGACCACCCGAACGCGGGAGCGGGTTCCGCCATGGCGACGGAGGGTCAGTGGATGGAGACCTGCGCCCCCATGTACTTTTTCAGCGAGGTCTGTTCCACCGGCTGGTCCCCGGCCGCCGACCACAGCCGGCGTTCCACGCCCTGGGCAATGAGGTGGGCCACGGCGGATTCGATAGCTGACAGCACGCACAGCTGTGCCGGTTCGTTGGTGGTGTAACCGGCCTCGGCCTCCAGCAGTTCCTTGAACTCGATGAACTTGAACACGCTGGCGCTCTGACCCACCGAGTAGATGGTCTTGGTGGTCATCACGTTGGCCAGAACCGTGCCGCTGCGCACGTCCACCGCGCGCAGATTCACCGAGACCTGGTCGACCCGGTACTCGTGGGAAGCGCCGATGCCAAGGTAACGGGCGCCTTCGCCGCCGCTGCGCACGTTGGTGTCGTAGGCGATGATGCCGCCCTCCAGCAACAGATTGGCGGCCTGCAACGGCGGCAGCTGGGTCTGGATGTTCGCCGGCGTATTGGGTTTGTTCTGCGAGGCACGGATGATCTTGCGTTCGGTCAGCACGTTCTGCAGCCCCTCGCGTTCCAGCACCATGAACCAGCCGCTGGCCTGCAGCGCATCAACCAGCATGCTGGCGGCGCCCTGGGTGACGCTGGTGGAGAAGGAACTGGCCGGGGTCGGCTTGTACTGTCCGGTCTGGTCGCGGAAGCCGTACACGGCCGCCACCAGCCGGCCCTTGGGTCGTGGCAGGTTCAGCAGGTCGTAATAGGTCGAGGCGCGCGGGGTCAGCGTTGGCGTCTGGCCTTCGGTATCGGCCGACATCGGCTGACGAAGGCCGCAGCCTTGCAGGGTGGCGAGCAGCAGGACCAGCATCAGCACTCTGTTCATGGTCGTGGCTTCCTGTCGATGCCTGGATTAGGGGAGCAGGCCGTTGACGACGACTTCCGAAACTTCGCCGGTGGCGCGATCGGTGATTTCGATGGTCAGCTGACCACCATCGTCGATCATGTTGATGATGAAGGACTCGGTGGTGAGGCTGCCGGTATTGCCCTCCTCGATATTGGTCAGCAACTGCGACAGCAGGCGCGATTCCAGGGTGCTGGTGAACCGTTCCAGGGCACTCTGCCGGGTCGCCGTGGAGCGGGAGTCCGGGTCATCGTGATCGTTCTGCGCCTGGGCGTTGTTCAACAGCCAGGTGCCATTGAGCGGGTTGCCGCCGAACGCGGGGTTGACCGGGGTGTACACCAGCTCGGTAGCCTGGACCGATCCGACCAGGCCGAACCCGAGCAACCACAGGGCAAGTCTGTTCTTGTTCATAGTTCGTCCCTCTCCATGTCGTGTGTGTCTTGCAGGAGGCGTTGCAGCTTCGTTTGGGCGATGGCCTCCAGCACCAGGTCCGCCGCTGCATAGGCAGTGGGTTGCAGTTCTGCGGTGTTGGGCGGAAGAAACTGGCGGTAGAGCACGCGTTGCTCGTACTCCACCCAGATCAGGCTGCCCCAGCGGGCATCGGGGCGTTCGCGCACCACCAGGTTGAAATCCAGCTTGCTGGTGTCGCGCAGGCGCTCACTGAAGGAGCGATAGAAGTCGTGGCCGATGTGGGAAATGGTGTAGTCGACGATGAAGCCCATGATCTCGTCTTCATCAGCACGCGCCGCGCCCAGGGCGCAGCACAGAGCGAGGACGGCCAGCAGCGGTGCGCGGCTCATGGCAAGGCCCTCGCCGGCGTGTTCTCCATGAAGGCTTTCTCGGCGACGAAGCGCCAGTCGGCATAGCTGCCCGTGCCTTCGAACTCCACCCATTGCGCGGGGAAGTGCGCCTGTTTCATCGGGCGCTGGCGGGCCTGACTATAGATGCCGGCGATGCGTCCGTCGAAGGAGCGGATCAGGCCCCAGTCCGTGCTGCCGGTGATGGGGTCGGGATAGAGCTGCCTCAAGTGCCTGACGGCCTGCGGGAAACGGTTGTCTTCCAGCAGCTCTTCCAGGGTCGCCGGGTACTGCGCCACCCCCGGCGAGGAGCGGTAGTAACTGCGCAGGGCCTGGGCGTACTGGCTGCCGACCCAGAGCAGGTCGCGCTCGCGGGCGCGCTGGCTGCTGGTGGACCAGAGCTGTCCCGCGCCGGCCAGTGCCATCCCCATCAGCATCACGAGGAAGAGCACGCCGAGGTAGGTGAAACCCTGCTCACCAGTCCGCATAGAGGCTCCCGTCACGCGCCCGGCCCGGGGCGCCGCTCTTGACGTCGTAGACGCTGCCCGGCGCGCCTTCCGGGGGAGGCAGTACCACCCACAGGTCGCTGCGCTCGGTCATCGGGTCCTGTGGCAGGGCGCGCAGGTAGCGCTGGGCAACGAGTTCCTCTATCGAATCAGGATAGCGCCCGGTATCGCCGTAGAACTGGTCCAGGGCCTCGCGCATGACCGAGAGGCTCTGGCGCAGGGTGGTCTCCTTGGAGTTCTCCAGGCTGGAGAAATAGCGCGGCACGGCAATGGTCATCAGCGTGGCGATGATGGCCATGACCACCAGCAGTTCGATGAGGGTGAAGCCCTTCTGCCGAGTCATCGTCACCACTCCCGGTAAAGCGTGCCATTGAGTCCACGGCCGGAGGACAAGGAATAGACGTCGAACACGTCCACGCCGGGCCGCGGGTCGTTCGCCGGGCTGGTATAGGCGCGCAGGCCCCAGTTTTCCTCGGGCTCCAGGCGGGTGTCGGCGAAAGGATCGCGTGGAATGCGGCGCAGGAAGTAGATGCGCTCGCCCTTGATGCTGCGCAGGTCACGCACCCCTTCCACCAGTACCGAAAGCGACGCCGGGTAACCGGAGCTGGCGGCGGATTTCTCGATATGCCCGGCGTCCGCGGCCAGCTTGTAGGCATCGATGGCGTCGCGGATCTCGTAGAGGGCGGCCTTGAGTGCCTGTTCCTTGCCACGCTGGATCACGGTTTCGGCCAGCGGCGCGGCCATGCCGGCAAGCAGGCCGAGAATGGCCATGGCGATCACCAGTTCGATCAGCGAGAAGGCAGCCTGGCGTTGCATGGTTCAGGGCCTCCCACTGATGGGAGCGGGGCTGACCACCACCGCCGGTGCATCGGGCAAATCGACGCCAAGGGCTTCCACCGGGCCGCGCACCGTCGGCACGCGCATGCTGCTCTCGGTGCCCGACGGGAACTCCATGTCGTAGGGGCTCTGGTAAGGCAGGTTGCGCACGATGCGCGGGGTGATGGAGAGCACCAGCTCGGACTTGGCGAGCTGGTCGTTGTTGCTGCCGAACAGCCGGCCGATGCCGGGAATGTCGCCGAGGCCCGGAATCTTGTTGCCGCTGTTGGACTGGTCGTTGCGCACCAGGCCCGCCAGGACCTGAGTTTCGCCGTCACGCAGGCGCAGAGTGGTCTGGGCGTTGCGAGTGTCCACCTGGACCGGGATGGTGCCCGCCTGGGTCGGGGTCAGTGGAGTGGCGTTGCTTACCTCCAGGGCGATCTTGATGGCCACCTCGTTGTTCAGGTGCACCGTGGGCTGTACCTCCAGCTTCAGGCCGACGTCCAGGTAGGTGATGCTCTCGGTGATTACCGGGCCCTGGGTGGAAGGCACCGACGTGGCGCTGACGATGGGTACCCGCTGACCGATATGGACGCGGGCCTGCTCGCGGTTGCTGACGCGGATCACCGGGCTGGCCAGGGTGTTCACGTCGTTGTCCTGGGCGTTGATCTTCAGCTGCGGCGACGGCGAGATGCTGATGCGACCGGAATCGATGCCCTTGAGCTGGTCGAGAATGGTCACCGGCGAGCCGTCGTCGTTGATCACACCGAAGGTGTTGGGCCATTGCAGGCCGAGGTCGAGGATGCGCTTGCGCGATACCTCCATCACTTCCACTTCCAGCACCACCTCGGGGTTGGACTGGTCCTGGGCCTGGAAGAGTTTTTCCGCCATGCGCACAGCGTCCGGCGTATCGCGCATGGTCAGGGTGTTGAGGCGCTCGTCGATGAACACGTCGCGGGTTTTCAACAGCGTCTTGACCAGGTTCATCGCCGTCGCCGCGTCGGTATTGGTCAGGTAGAAGGTGCGCATCACCAGGTCCTGGTAATCCTTCAGCTTCTGCGGCGAGTCGGGGTAGACGACGATGGTGTTGTCGTTCACCACGCGCTGGTGCAGCTGGTTCTGTTGCAGCAGCAGTTCCACCGCATCCTCGATCGGCACCTCGCGGACGAAGATGGTGGCCTTGAGGTCCGGGCGCACATCCTTGTCGAAGATGAAGTTCAGTCCCGAGGTCTGCGCCAGCACTTCGAAGATCACCTTGAGGTTGGCGTCGCGAAACTCCAGGGTCACTGGCCGGTCCAGTCGCGAACGCAGCTGCGGATAGGGCACGGCGGAGCGGGCCTGGACCACTTCGATGCTGCGTTTCAATTCGCGGGCGCCTTCATGCTCGGGGTCCAGGGCGAAAATGCCGCGCACCTGGCGCGAGGCGCCGACCACATCACCCCGGCGCAGGTCGGTCTGGCCCTGGCGCAGCATGTCCTGGATGTTGCGCTGTTGCTCGATCATGTGCAGGCCGTCCAGCGCCCGCTGGTTGTGGCTCTCGATGCGCAGTACGCGCTCGTAGTTCAGGCGTGCGGTGGCGAAGTCACGCTGGCTGCGTGCGAGGTCACCGTTGCTGAGCAACGCCTTCACTGCGCGCTCGCGCTGGGTGGTCAGGGCCATCTGCGCGCCGACATCGCGGGGCGACTCGCGCGCCGTCTGCTCCAGCTTGGCCAGGCCTTCCTCGAACTGGCCGGCATCGATCAGATCCAGCCCTTCACGTTGGGCCAGATTGGTGGCGCAACCGGCGAGTAGCACCAGTGCCAGGCAGCAGGTCAGGCGGCTCATAGCGAACTCCCCACGACCAGGGTCTGGGCGATGTCCAGGGGCAGGTAGACCAGCGTCATGCGCTCGGGATCGATGCGCTGGACCTTGTAGGTCTTGTCGATCAGGTCGCCTTCACGCACCACCAGCACTTGCTCGCCGCGCATCAGGAAAACCTGCATTTGCTGGCGGTCATCCATCTTGCCGATGAACTTGAACGGCAATGGCGGCGCGGTTGGCTTCGGTGGCGGGGGTGACGCCACGGAGGCCATCGCCGGAGGCGGCGGGGGTGCCACATACCAGCTCTGCACAGCGAACAGGTCCGCCGCCGGTACCGCGACCCCGGACAGCGCCGACGCCACTGGCGCAGGCACCTGCGCGGCGGTCTCGGGCGTTGCCGCCAGGCGTGGTGGGCGCGGCATGGCCATGGGTTCGGCCTGCTCGCTGAAGAACTCAGGGACCACCGCCAGAACGGCGGCCGAGCCGAGGAATGCCAACCAGAACAGACGGCGTGCCATGGTCACCTCGCCAGATACAGGGTCATGCGGATACGCCCCTCGAGTTCCGAGTCGGCAATCTGCTTGCGTTGCAGGTCCACCTCTTCCAGGGCCAGGGCCGGCAGTTGTGCCTGCAGGCCATGGAGGAAACGGCGCAGTTGCGGGTAGCTGCCGCGCACTGGCAGCAGTACCTGGTAGCGCGCCAGGCGGGTCTTGGGATCGAGTCCGAGGGCGTATTCGCCACGGGCCAGTGAGATGCCCTCTTCCCTGGCCAGGGCGTAGATGCGGTCGATGGCGCCGGTGGCGTCCAGTTGCGCCGGCAGGTTGCGGCGGAAGTCTTCCAACTGGGCCGACGACGAGTCACTGGTCGGCTTGCTGGAAACGACGCTGGCGGCAGCCGACAGTTGCTCGCGATCCGCAGCCAGTTGGAGATCCAGGTTGGCCAACGCCTGGCGCGCTGGCAGCAGCCCCAGCAGGGCATAGCCCAGGGCCAGGGCCAGCAGTGTGCCGCCGGCCAGACCCGGCCAACCGAGGCGCCGGGTCTGTTCGATGAGGATCAGCCTAGGGACGCGCATCCTTCACCCCCCAGTTCGCCAGCAAGTTGAAGCGAATGGGCCGCTCGGCCTGCTCGGTGACCATTTCGTGGTTGAGCAGCGAGACATCGCTCAGCGCGTCGCTGGCTTCCAGTTCCCGGTGGAAGGCCAGCATGGCCGGCAGGTCGCGCGCCTCGGCGGAGATGCGCAGCTGGCCCTTGCGGGCATCGGGAGTCAGGGACAGCAAAGCGATGTCCTTGCGCGACTGCCCTTCGAGCATGGCGAACAGGCCATCCCACGGCAGGTTCATCTGTGCAGTGATGCGCCGCAGCTCCGCCACGCTGGCGGCGCGGGCCTTCTCTTCTCCGGCCGAAAGCGGTGCTTGGCGCAGGCCGCGTTTCTGCAATTGCTGATCGACGCGTTGCAATTCGGCAGTGCGTGCATCGGTCTCGGCGCCAATGTCCTGGTGCGCAGCGAGCATCAGCACTGACATCAGCATCCCGCCGCCGAGCAGCAGCCAGCCGGGGACGCTGGAAACAGGTTTGTGCTGGAAGTCGAGATCGATCTGGCGCATTTCAGCTCACCGTCATCGCCATGGCGTGCAAGGGGTCCTGGTACTGCCCGTCTGGCAGCATGGAATCCAGACGGGCGACGTCAGTGGCGAACTGGCCAGTGCGTCCTGGTGCATGCAGGAAGAAGGCAGCCGGAGCGCCCTGCTCCAGGCCACGGAGTTCGCCTTCGCGGGCGATCAGGTCATTCAGCGCCACGTCGCTTTCGTCCAGCGTCACCGAACGCACGGTGGCCCAGCGACCGTCGCGCGCCAGCAGCAGGCTGCCGCGACCGGGTTCGGCCACCAGGAAGAGAAAGTCGTCCATCGACAGCGCGGCGCGGTAGCGGTTGAAGGCGGCGACCAGATAGGGCTGCACCGACGCGAGTCGCAGGCCACTGGCCTTGGCCAGGCTGCGCAGCTGGGTCAGCAGCTCCTCCGGCATGGCGGCGGCCAGGCGCGGCTGGCCGGCGGCTTCTGGCGCCAGACTCAGGTTCCAGCCTTCGCCCAGGGTGCCGTAGATGTCTTCGAAGCAGAGGCGCGCGTAACCGGCCAGCTCCTCGGGGGTGTTGATGGCTTCGCTCCAGGGCACCAGGCAGAAGCGCGTGTAGTGGCTGGCCAGCAGCACCTTGAGCATTGCCCGCTCCGGCTTGCGCCCGGCCAGCAGGGTTTCCAGTGCCGCCACGGCGGAGGGCCAGGACAGGCCGCCGACGGTGTCGAAGGCGGTGCTGCCGAGCCACTGGCGGTCACGGCACCGGAACAGGCCCACGCTGCGGGGCCCGAGCACGGCGATGTAGGTCTCAGGCCACAAAGGTGACACGGTTGATCTCCTCCAGCGTGGTGCGGCCTTCACGGACCAGGTCCAGGGCCGAGGTACGCAGCAGGCGCAGGCCGCGCTTGACGGCCAGTTCCTTGATGCGGCTGATGGGCTGGCGCTCGATGATCAGCTGGCGCAGGTCATCGTCCAGGCGCAGCAGTTCGGCGATGGCGGTCCGTCCGCGATAACCGGTGCCCCGGCATCGCCCGCAGCCCGGGCAGCTGATGAAGCGGTACTGGTGCGCGCTGGCGGGGTCGATGCCCGAGGCCAGCAGCTCTTCCTCGCCCGGTTGCACGACCTCGGCGCAGCTCGGGCAGGCCAGGCGGATCAGGCGCTGGGCCAGCACCGCGTTAAGGGCGGAGACGAAGCTGTAGGGGTCCACTTCCATCTGACTGAAGCGGCCGATCACGTCGAACACGTTATTGGCGTGGATGGTGGTGAACACCAGGTGACCGGTCAGCGCCGACTGCACGGCGATCTGTGCGGTGTCGGGGTCGCGGATCTCGCCGACCATGATCTTGTCCGGGTCGTGGCGCAGGATGGAGCGCAGGCCACGGGCGAAGGTGAGGCCCTTCTTCTCGTTCACCGGGATCTGCAGCACGCCGGGAAGCTGGTACTCCACCGGGTCTTCGATGGTGATGATCTTGTCCACGCCGTGGTTGATCTCGGTGATCATCGCGTACAGCGTGGTGGTCTTGCCGCTGCCGGTGGGGCCGGTGACCAGCACCATGCCGTAGGGCTCGGAGGCCAGCCGGCGCAGACTGCGCAGGGTGCCGTCCTCGAAGCCCAGGGCCTCCAGGCGCACGCCGTTGACCTGGTCGGCCAGGTCCTGCTTGTCGAGTACCCGCAACACCGCATCCTCGCCGAAGATGCTCGGCATGATGGAGACGCGGAAGTCGATCTGCCGGCCATTGATGCCGATCTTGAAGCGCCCGTCCTGGGGCACGCGCTTCTCGCCGATGTCCAGCTCGGCCATCACCTTCACCCGCGAGATGACCTGCTCTGCCAGCTCCATGCCGGGCACGCGGCTGCCGCCACCCAGCACGCCGTCGATGCGGTACTTGATGGACAGGCCGTTGCCGGTCATGCCCAGGTGGATATCGCTGGCATGCAGCTTGAGCGCGTCATAGAGAGTGGAGTTGACCAGCTTCACCACCACGCTGGCGTCTTCGCTGATGCGGGCCAGGGAGAGGGTTTCAAAAGACTCGCTTTCCTGCACGGTGCCGGCACCGGCCTGCAGGGAGTCGACGGCGTGGAAGCTTTCCTCGTGGCGTTCGAGGAAGGCGGCCAGCTCGCGGGGATGCACCAGGTGCAGTTGCGCGCCCTGGCGTTGCTCCTCGATCCAGGCCAGCCGCGACTCGTCGAAGGGGTCGGCGAACACGCCAAGGGTTTCGCCGTCCAGCTCCAGCAGCACGAACTCGCGCTTCAGGGCCAGTGCCAGGGGAATCCGTTCGAAACAAGGTGTGCCGCGGCTGAGGGCCTCGAAGGCCAGCACCGGGTAATGCAGGGTGCTGCCCAGGTGCCGGGCGAAGGCATCCGGCGCCAGGTTGGCCAGCTCGTCCAGGGCATCCACCAGACGATGCCCCAGCTCGTCCGAACGTTTGCGCGCGGCGCGCATCAGTTCGGTATCGAAACGCTCCGGTACAGGCTGCGTCAGGAGCTGGCTGTCCATGGTTGTACCTCCAGGGGCCATGGCGGTCCGGTCTTGCCGGAATCCGCCTTTGCCTGGACATACGCACGCATCGTGCCAGCCGATTTGCTCGCTGGAGAGGCTTCTAAGTCGCTGATTTGCAATGGGGGTGGTTTACCCGCCATCGGGGGTTCCCCCAAAACCGGGGGAATGGCCGATGTTGGCCAGTGGCTATCCCCAGAAGTGGGGGATGGCCTTTCGCGGGATCCCTGCCGGCTCCTTCGCGAATGAATTCGCTCCCACAGAAAAGCGGGACTGCGAGCTGCACGGATAGCCCCCTCTCCCTCCGGGAGAGGGTGAGGGTGGCTCCTCCGTGCGGCACATCATTGGGGAGCCCTGCGGCTTCCGCCGCGAATGAATTCGCCCCCACAGAAAAGCAGGCCCTGCGGATCGCCGACCTACAACGCCACCAGCACTTCCACCCTGCCCTTCTCGCGCAATTTCTCCAGCGCCAGCTCGCGGCCCTGGGCTACGCGTTGGCCAATGATGTATTGGCGCACCAAAGCCAGGGCGCGCGCTTCTTCCATGCCCGGGTCGATCTGCGGTTTCAGGCTCTCGAAGGCGACGCGCACATCGGCGTCACTGGGCGGGTCCACATGGGCGATTTCGTCGAGGACGCGGCTGGCGACCAGCTCGTGGCGCAGGTAATCGCGATACGAGGCCTCGTCGAAACCGGCCTCGTCCAACGCGCGGGCAAAACCCTGGGTGTCAGGGAAGGCGGCCTTCATTTCGGCCAGGCTGCCGCTGATTTCCTCATCCGACACGCTGATGCCCAGTCGGCTCGCCTCCTGCCAGAGCAGTTCCTTGTCGATCAGTTGCTGCAGCGCCTCACGCTTCAGGCGCTTGTAGGCCACCGGGCTGCGGATGGCGCCAACCTGGCGGCCCTGGATCTTCAGGTAGTCGGCAAAATGCCGCTCCAGCCGGAAGTTGCTGATGTCGGTGCCGTTGACCCGCGCGGCAATGCCGGTTTCCCCGGCCAGTACCAGGGGCGTGAGCAGGCCTATGACCAGCCCGAACCATGGATTGCCTTGCATGTCCTGTCCTCCCCTTCGTGACGCTTAGAGTCGCGTGTCCACCTTGATGAACTTGCCCAGTGGCCGGAAGCTCTGGCCGTGCAGATCGACGGTGACGATATGCGCGCCGGCCAGGCCCACCCGCTGCCCTGGCCCGAAATCCAGCGCCGGGGTCAGGCCGGTGCGGAAACCACGCAGGCCTTCCAGGGCGCTGACCAGCTTCTTCCGGCTGGCGTCCCGACCCGCGCGCTTCAACCCCTCGCTGACCAGCATGGCGGCGCAGTAGGCGCCCACCTGCAATGCCGCGTGCTGACCGCCCAATCCCTGGCTGCGACGAATCGCCAGCAGCGCTGCCTCGCCTTCCGGGGTCCAGTCGGCGGGCATGAATGGATAGGCGAGGAACACCCGTTCGGAGAAACGCGGCGGAATGCGCAGGGCGCTGCTGGCAACCTGCGCCGAGGCGGCGAACAGGTAGGGCGAAAGGTCGTCTGCCTGGAGCCGGTCGGCGAGCCGGGCGAAGTCCTCCGACTGGCCGAGGAAGAACACACCCTGCGCCCCCCTGGCTGCGGAGCTGAGGGCACTACTGCCGTTTTCGGCGTCGTAGCCCAGCAGGCGTACCCGCGACCACCCCTGGTCCATCAGGCGCAGGGCCAGGGATTCTGCCAAGCCCTGCTGCCGGGCCTCCCCGGGGTAGACCACCAGGGCTTCCGACTGCTCCAGGCCGAGGTCGCTGCTGGCGTAACCCGCCAGGGCGAAAAGCTGCTCGCGCAGGCCCGGCAGGGCATTGAAAACCAGCGGATTGCTTCCAGCTTCATCGAACAGGGCCAGTGGCCCCACCAGCGGTACGCCAGCCTTGCCGATCGACTCGGAAAGGTCGCCATCCAGCGCCGGCACCAGGGGTGCCAGCAAAGCGAAGACCTGATCCTCGGCGAGCAACTTCTCCAGCGCCCTTTGTGTGCTTTGCCGGTCCATGCCGGGGTCAAGCACCACCAGCGACAACCGCCGGCCATGGATGCCGCCCGCCTCGTTGACCTGCGCCAGGGCACCGCGCAACACCGCCTCCACCGTGCGCCCCAGCTCGGCCAGGGGCCCCTGCGTTGGCAGCAGTGTCCCCAGGCGCAGCTCGGCCTCCTGCACACCGGGATCGTGGTCATCTTCCAACCGCTTGAGATAGGCGGTGAGATTGGCCATGTCACGCAGGGACATGACGAAGCGCGGCATGGCCGGGTCGAGGCGGTTGCCGGCGGGGTCGCGGCCCTCGCCCACCGCGCGGGCCAATGCGCCCTCGTCGTAGGCCCCATGGTTGCGGCCGTTGGATTGCCGCTGGCCATAAGGCAGGGAAAGGCGCCGCCAGGTGATATCCGGTGGGCGCACACCGCCTTCCGGGCGCCCGCGGCCATCGGCGCCGTGACAGTTGGCACAGGGCATCACCGCCGCCGGCACCAGGGTATCGCCGGCACCGACCCGCGCGCTGATCTCGCCATTGGCCGAGCCCATGCCCTCCAGGTAGATGCGCCGACCCGCCGCTTCCTCAGGGCTGAGTTCCAGCGCAACGGCCAGGCCCGCCTGGGCGATCAGCATGACCAGCAGCAGGGCGCGCCACATGGCTGCGGCCCTCAACGCCCGGCCACGGGCATAGTCATCAGTTGCAAGCGCTGGGCGATGGCATTCACCGGCGCGTCGGGGCGGATCTTGCTCCAGCGCTTGTTCGGTACATCGCCGGCGATCAGCAGGGTCGAATGGGCCTCCGGGCTTTCACCCAGTTGCCCCAGGCGTGCCAGCACCAGGTCCATGTTGGCCTTGTCGCCGGTCAGGAAGATCCAGTTGGGCGAATCCACGCCGTGCTTGGCGGCGAAGGCCTTGAGCACTGCCGGAGTGTCGTTCTCGGCATCGCTGGAAAGTGAGATGAAATACACCTGCTTCGACAGGTCTTCGCCCATGGCTTCGCGCACTTCCTTGAGCTTGCGGGTGATCAGCGGGCAGGCGTCATTGCAGTGGGTGAAGATCACGTTGAGCATCACCAGCCTGCCCTTCAGTACGTCGCTGTAGAAGCGCACTTCCTGGCCGTTCTGGTCGCGCAAGAGCGTATCGGTGAAATAGGTCTGGGCGTCCGTCGTGCCACCGGCCTTCAGGGGCTGGGCAGCGGGGGCATTGGAGGCCGGGGCGGCTTCATGGTTCTCGTGGCCTTCGTGGGCGTTGGCGACGTTGGCCAGGGCCATGGCCAGGACGAGCGGGAGCAGGCGCTTCATGGGTGGGTCTCCTGGGCAAGGGCGTCATGGCTGCGGCCGCCGTGTTCGCGGGCGGCGCTGAGCTCGTCGACCCGCGCCATCAGCACGGCGGGATCGGTGAAGCCGTAGAAACGGGTCCACTGCTGGGTGCGGCCATCGCCCACCATGATCAGCGGCGGGTGGTCCTGGTAGTTCGCGGTCCAGGTGCCGAGGCCCCTGAGGGTGTCGGTCACGGCCTCGCTGGTGCCGGTGACCCAGCGCCAGCCCCCACCCGCGTCGAAGCGGCCGGCATATTCGTGGAGACGTTCAGGGGTGTCGCGCAGCGGGTCGATGCTGAGGGAAATCAGCTGAACGTCGCGACCGGCGCGCTCGCCCAGTTGTTTCTGAAGCTTCTGCATGATCGCCGAGATCACCGGGCAGACCGTGGTACAGCTGGTGTACACGAAGCCCATGACGACGATGCGGTCGCCGACCAGGTCGTCCTTCAGGCGCAACTCGCGGCCATCCTGGTCCAGCAGCGGCACATCGGCGAAGACCACCTGGGCGCCCGCCTGCGAACTGGCGTGCCCCTGGTGCTGCGCATGCGGGTCGGCGACCATCTGGGCCATATGAGCGGCATGTTCTTCCTGACGGTGGTCCGCCAGAACAGGGCCGGCAACGAGACCCAGGGTGACCAGCGCGGCAGCGATGCCAGTTTTCAACGGTTCCATGGTGTGCTCCTTACGGGTTGGTCCGTGCCTGGCCCTGGACGGCACGCAGGCTGGCATAGGGTTGCGAGCCGAAGGGCATGCCCAGGGAGGACGAGCCCACGTGCAGGTAATACGCACCGACCTGTTTCAGCTCGATCGGCGCCTCATAGACACCCTCGCCCACTTCCACTGCAGCCACCTCGTAGGGGCGTGAGGCCGGCGCCTGGAAGTAGCGCACGCGCAGGTCGGCAATGCCGGTCTTCGGCTGGTCGGCGCCGCCCTGGAGAATGCGGAAGCGCGCCTTGGTGGTGGCGCCCGCAGTCACCAGCGGCTGGTCGATGAGGAACTCCACACGCGGCTTGTTGCGCTGGGCGGCCATGGCCTTGTTGGGCTGCACATCGGCGCTGAAGCAGTGGGCGATCTTCGGCTGGTTGAGCATCACCGCCAGGTCGAACTTGCCCGGTGCCGGCAACTTGATCCGGCTGCTGAACAGGCCCGGCTCGACTTCGCGCATGCTGCGGTCAATGACCCGCGCGGCGCGGGAGGTGTGGCCCCGATTGAGGTAGCCGGTCATGGGGGCGTTCATGCCTTCCATGTAGAAGTAGGTGGTGTTGTCCACCGGGTTGACCACGAACACGGCGCCTTCATCGCGAGCCTGGCTGAGGCCATCGGCCAGTGGCAGCTCGCCGGCCAGCTTGGGGGCAGCGGGACCTGCCTCGAAGGCCTGGACGATGATCTGCTTGTCTTTGCCCAGTGACTCCAGGTTGATCATGCTCACCTTCGGCGACGCCAGGCCGCGCACATAGGCGTAGTTGCGGGTGAACACCAGCTGATAGGGCTCGGCGGTGATCTCGGCGCGCTGGACGATCTCGTCACTGCCGGCATCCAGCACCAGCACCTGGTCGCTCAGGCTGTTCAGCGCCAGGCCGAAGCGACCGTCCGGCGTGAAGCGCAGCGGCCCCAGGCCGTGGCCGGCATCGATCACCTTGCGCACCTTGAGGCTGCGGGCGTCGATGACGGTGACGGTGCCCGCCTTGCCGTCGCTCACGTAGAGCGCACCGGAAAGGTTCGACAGGGCCAGGGACAGCGGGCTCGGCCCGGTCTCGATGTCCTGCACCTTCTTCAGGCTGGCGACATCCACGACCGTCACCCGGCCGGCATCGCGACTGCTGACGAAGGCAAAACGCGAGTCGGCGCTGAAGGCGATTTCGTGATGGCCGCCACCGGTGGCCAGGGTCGCCACGGTCTTGCGTGCCTGGGTGTCGATCACGGTCACGCCGCCCTCCTCCCCGCGCTGGGCATTGTTGCCAACCCAGAGGTAGCGGCCATCCGGCTGCAGCGCCACGCGCACCGGCTCGGGCCCGGCCGGCAGGTTGCCCAGCACCTTGAATTCGGTGGTATCCACCACCGCCACTTCCCCCGCACTGGGCATGGAAACGTAGAGCAGGCGGTCGTCGGCGCTGGCAGCCCAGTCCATCGGTGGGCGCTTGAGAGCGACGCGAGTCAGGGTGCTGGTGATGCCGCCCACCGAGGTCACCGGATCGATCACGGTAAGGGCGGAATCCTTGTTCATCACCACCAGGTAGTAGCTGTTCAGGTCCACCAGCGGGCGTGCGCTGAGCACGCCCTTGAGGTAGGTGCCGATGCGTACCTTGCACTGGTCGGCCTGGCCTTCCGGCAGCGCCTGGTCGAGCCAGGCCCCCGGTACCTGCCCGGCCAGCGGCTGGCCAGTGGTGGCATCAGAGATGCGCAAGCGGACATCGGCAAACATCCCTTCGGTGAGCACGCCATCGCTGCCCAGCGGCCGGGCCTCGAACTCGATGGCGACGCCATCGCGCACCAGACGCTGGGAAACGCCAGCCGGCGCTTCGGCCGCAGGGACCTGGACGGCCAGCAGGCCGGTGAACAGCAGCAGGCTGGAAGCTTTGTGCAGGGCTTTCATCTGGCGTCCTTCCCCTTGGTCTGGACCTCGTGCTGATGCAGGAGCAATGCCTGTGCCAGCCGTTAAAGGTCAACAGATTCAACGACTTGTGAAGTCGTGGACGGGCAGAGCCCGGATTATTCCCCACCCATATCCCCTCTTTTGGGGGAACGCTGCCCGGCAGGTTCGAGCCTGCCTGAAGCCACCCTCTCCCCCGTCCCCTCTCCCTGAAGCGGAGAGGGGTGACTCGCGCCGGCAGCACCCTGCCCCGGGAAGCCACCCTTGTGGGGGCGAATTCATTCGCCAAGCAGGACGCAGTTCTCTCTGGTGAACGATCCGCGGATGCCCGGAAAAGACAATCGCAGGCCATGCCTGGCCTGCGATTTCAGTGTCATGGCTGGCCGAGCTCGATGGGCCCACCGCAGAGTGGGTAGAGGCACGAAACCCATAGGCAGAGTGGACCTTCGGGAGCGAATTCATTCGCGAATGAATTCGCTCACACAGTCGTTCATCAGGCCCTACTGCTCATTGGTCACCCGCAACAGACCCCAGACCCCGCCGACGTTGCCGAAGGCAGCGTAGTCCCGGTACAGGTAATCCCCCGGCACCGCGTTGGCGCCACCAGCACTGGGGATCGACAGGCTGTAGTGCGCCGCCGGCAGCACGCTTTCCTGGGCACCGATGTAGAGCGCCGCCGGGTTGATGCCGAAGCGCAGCGAGCCGATGCCAGCGTTCTTCTGCGGGTAGCCCCAGACGTCCAGCTTCTCGGACAGGAAGGGGTTGAACGCCCAGACATGGCCATCGAGCTGGAAGGTCATGCCACGGCTACCGCCCGAGGGCATGGTCACGTGGGTACGGAACGGCTGGCCGGGTTTGACCTTCATGATCGGGGTCAACGGGTCGCCACCCACCAGCTCGTTGTTGTACGCCATGTGCGCGTTGGGTACGTCGCCCCAGCCGTGGCCCTGGGCATGGCCGAAGGGCGCGTCCGGCGCCTTGCCGAAGCGGTACCACAGCGGCTCGCTCTTGTAGTTCACCGCCATGCCGGAGTTGTCCTTGGGATCGGCCGGGATGCCGAAGCCTTCGGAGGCCATGTTTTCCACCGGCCGGCCATTGGCCCAACGCATGTTCAGCGACTTGTGCAGCACCAGCGAGAAGTCGCGGTACGGCGTGCCGGACAGCGGGGTCACGGTGGCGGCAGCACGCATGCCGGCGTCCTCGACCCAGGTGGCGCCTTGCGGGGCGATGCTCATGGCGCCGGCGAGGCCTTTCTGGCCCTGCTTGACCGGGTCGGCCGGCAGCAGGTTGAAGCCACCGAACTCGACCGGGGTCGCGGTGATGTTGTCGACGCTGCGGCCGAGCTGGGTCACCGGTTTGCCCTCGCGTTCCAGGTGGCCGACGTAGAACTTGTAGCTCTTCGACGGCCAGGCGCCGCCCGCCGCGCCGCGCGGCTCGACCGTCTGCACCGGGTTGATGCCGACGTTGAAACCGTCCGACTTGGTGATGTCGTACGCCAACAACTGGGTGTGCAGGCCGACATGGCTGGAGGGCCGCATCATGTTGTTGTTGAAGGTGGTTGGACCCTGCGCGCTGTTGCGGTCGCGCTTGACCAGGCCCTGCATCACCGCGTAGGTCGGCAGGTCAGGCATCGTCTGCGGCAGGCGGTTTTCCAGGGTGATGTTCACGCAGTCGCCAGCGGCAGCGCGCAGCACCAGCGGCTCGACGGGCACGCCGGGCTTCAGCTTGCCGGTGAGCGGGTCCAGGTCGGCCTTGCGCACATAGAGGATGGCGGTCGGGTCATGCAGCGGGCCGGACTGGCCGCCGATGGTGAACACCTCGCCGTCTTCCTCGTCGATCACCGTTGCCTGCGCAATGGTCACCGGCCGCGCGTTGAACACCAGGGTGCCACCCTGCGGGTTGAGCGGCCCGCCGGCATGCATGCCCGCCCCGGCCGGATCGCCGATGGTCAGGCCCAGCGGATTGCCGAGAATGTCGTTGGCGAGCGCCGCGACGATCTCGTAATTGCGCTGCACCGTGGTGCGGGTACCAATGCCATTGGGGTTGGAGCTGGTACGTGGGCACACCCCATCGAACTGGGTGGTGTTGCGCGATGAGACCGGGCGCGGGTTGTTCGGCAGGGCGAACAGGTCGGTGCGCGGCTGGGTGTAGTTGCGCATCACGCCCCAGATGCCGTTCCAGTAGCCCTCGATGGAGGCATCCATGTTGTAGAGGTAGTCGGCAGCCTCATAGGTGGTGTTGCCGGACATCATGGTCACCGGGGCGACGAAGCCGAACTGCTCGGAGATGCCAACCATCTGCGAAGCCTTCCATCCCGAGTTGCCGCTGTTGCCGAAACCGGTGCCCGAGTGCAGCCACTTCACGCCGTGCAGGGTGACGTTGTGCTCCTCCTCATGGCCACCGGCGTGCATGCGCAGGCGCACGTTGTCGCCGGAGTATGCCCGCAGCAACGGAGTGAACGGGTCGCCCGGCAGATCGCCGCCGAAGTTGATGTGGGGCGGGAACGCGGTGCTGGCACCGGTGGGGCCGGTGGCCGAGCTGATGGCGCTGGGCGCCAGGTTCAGCGCGGGAATGGCGCGATCGGTACGGGTCTGCAGGGCATAGGCGAGATCGCCCGCCAGGCCGTCGGCCTGCATGCCGGGCTTGCCGTCCGGGGCCAACTTGTTGGGGTCGAAGATGCGCAGGCCCACAGGCTCGTTGCGGTAGTTCACGACGAACATGCCGGGGTCATCCACCGAGATCGCCTGCGGGCAAGGACGGCTCGGGCAGCCCAGGACCTGGCCGCCAGCAGCCTCACGCACCGACTCGAAGAGGTTCGAACCGGACTGGCGCACGGGCGGGTTGATGGCGTAGCGGAAGCTGTCCATTGAGGTCGGATAGGCGCCGGCATCCGGGATGCCGTCAGGACCGGCGCCGACGTAGACGCCCGCCTCGTAGGCATGCTGGAAGTCGCTGTACTCCATGAAGAACTCGCGGAAGCTGTCGTTCTTGCCGTCGCCATCCAGGTCGCCGGTGGCGATCACCGCCTGCCAGGAGGTCGGGCCGCCGTCCTGGCGTCCACTGTAGAGCGGCTGCCCGGTTTCGCCGTGGTACCAGCTGGAGCCGGCCGGCTCGGTGAGCACGGTGGCGTAGAGGCCGAGCTGCTGGTGGGTGGACGGGCCGAAGTGGTCGTGGGTGAAGATGTTCCCCAGACCGCGGTCGACGTTGTAGGTATTGATCAGCGGGTCGGCGAACCAGCGCTGCAGGGTGGTGCGCGCACCCAGCCAGTCAGCGCGGCCGAACTGGCCGAAATACGGGTGCTGCCTGGCCACCGGGCACTCCTGGGAACCGTCGCGCGGGTCGGCGTCGACGCAGTGGTTGTACTCGCGGATGGCGTGGATGCGTTCCACCACGCTGGCCGGCGAGAGGGTGCCGTCCTCGTAGTTCCAGCCATTGGCCGAGCCGTCGGCCGCGGTCAGGTCCCACTTCGGCAGGTGGATGTGTTGGCCGATGATGTCGGTGGGGGTGCGCACCTGGTAGTCGTCCAGCTCGTACACCGCCGGGATCAGGTTGGTGTGCTGGTACATGGTGCAGTCGAAGGTGTTCATCCGCATCACCAGCGGTTCCGGCGGCTGCTGCTTGTTGATCACCGGCCAGGCGTCTTCCCAGAGCGCGAGGATGCGCGTCTGCGGGAAGTGATAGCCAACCTTGTTGAACACGGCGTCGAACTGGATGTTGGCGCCCTTGTAGACGCGCGGGCGGTCGGCGGTGTAGGCCGAGCTGCCGGTGAAGGACTGGCCGTTGATGGTGTCGCCGCTGTTGTAGCGACCGACTGCGGAGGCCTGGATCAGGCGCTTGCCGGTGTCGTCCATGCACGGCTCGTAGTACGGCGCACCGCCCACCGGCAGGCTGCCGTTGGTGCGGAAGTTCTTCGCCTGCACGGCGCCGCTGGGCGACACGGCGAAGCTAGGGTGGCTGGCCTTGGCGTGGAAGGCCATGACCGACTGTTCGACGTCGGTCCCCTCTTCCGGGATGAACACGGCCTTGGCGCGGTGGACCACCTTGGAGAAGTCCAGGGCGCTGGTGACCACTTCGGCCTCACCGCCAGCGGACACACCGTCGAGGGTGTGGCGCGGCAGGCCGCCGTCCCAGCCACCGGCCTGGGCCGGGTCGATGTTTGCCCACAGGGCATTGCCCGAATCACGCAGGCTCTGGGCCCTGGCGGTGTCGAGCATGTCCAGTGGCGGAGTGCTGGGGCGTTGGCCAACGGTGCTTTCGATACCACCGATCCAGAACGGGAAGCCCGGGTTTTTCAGGGTGCCGTCGGCGTTGCGGTTGGCCTCGCTGCGGTCCACCAGGGCCACCGAGCCCACGGCCTTGCGTTCAGGTTCGTGGTTCGAATCGTCATCGCCCTCTTCGTGCTCGTCGTCATCGTCGTTCGCAGCCACCAGTTCTTCGCCGTACTTGGCGACCACCGTGACCTTGCCCGGCATGGGCGGCATGGCCTTGCCCGGCAGCGGGACGATAGCGGGAATCGGTGTACCGGCGACGATTTCGCCATCCGGCAGGGCGCGGGCGCCCTGTGCAGGCAGGCCGCTGCGCAGTTCGAAGGCCTTCTTGTGATAACCGTCGTCGCCTTCCTCGGATACCGCCAGGCGGGTGCCTTCCTCGAATACATCGTGGATGCGCCACATGGCCCACATGCCCTGGGCGAAGTGCGGGTAGAAGTGGCAGTGGTAGATGGCATCGCCCGAGGTGCGGTTGCGGTTGCCGGAGCCACCGTTGGCGATTTCGTAGGTGTAGCCCGAACCCGGCCCGATGCCCTGGGCGTCGATGTAGTCGGAGTTGTCGTCATTGGGGTTGAACAGCCACTGGTGGCCGTGCAGATGGAATACATGCTGCTCGTAGCCGTTATGGGTGTTGCGGAAGCGCACGGCATCGCCGATGTAGCTGTGGGCGACGTTGGACGGCTCGGCCGGGAACAGTGCCATGGTGGCCTTCACCCCGGTGGTGCCTTCCGGCGGTACCTGGCCAGGCAGGATGGCTTCCAGGCCGACGTTGGCCGGTACGTCCACCTGCATGGCGATATCGCCGACGGCGTGAGCGCTGAGGAAGAACTCTTCGTACGCGCAGGACAGGCAGTCATGCATCGGGCCGACACCAAGACGGTTGGCCACCACCTCGGCACCGATACCGCCAGCGCCGTAGTTGATCATGAAGGAGTCGCGGGTCGGCTCCAGCACATGGCCGAACACCGGGTCATTCCAGTAGCCGGGGAAGGCCTGGGCCACGGCGTTTTCGTCATGGAACACGGACGAGAAATCGCGGAAGGGTTCCAGGCGATTGGGCAGCGCCGGGTTGCGCTTGCCGTAGCTTTCCAGCGGGTAGGTGTTCTGCGGGAAGGTGCCATCGGGGTTGGGGCCCATGACCACGGCATCGGTGTCGCTGGAGATGATCTCGCCGTTGTCCATCATGGCGATCACCGGCAGCCCGGCCTTGCCTTCCTCGTTCCAGGGCGCAGCCTGTGGATAGCGTTTTTCGTAGTCGATGATCGGCTGGCCGGCCGGGGTGCGTCCGGTGGTGGCCAGGCGCATTTCTTCTTCGGTGATCACGTTACGGTAGGTGCGGGCGCCCTTGGGCAGCACCACCACCTGGGCGAACAGGCCGTTGGCGGTGTTGCCGCCGGTGCCTTCACCACCAAAGGTGGCGCCGTAGCTGGTGGCGGCAAAAGCGCCCTCGCGCTCGGCATACAGGGTGTAGGTGCGGCTGCCACCCGGCGGGACCAGGTTGTTCTGGTTGCGGCCAGCGTTGGTGGCGATGTCGCCAATGTCGTTGACCGCCTGCATGCCGTTGACCTGGAAACCGACATGACGGTCGGCGACCTGCTCGTCTTTCTTGAACAGCGGGTCTTCGGGATTGTTGGGGTTGGCCTGGTAGGCCAGCAGGTTCTGCAGGTTGATGGTCAGGCAGTCGCCTGCGGCCACCCTTAGCACCAGCGGGCGAGGACGCTTGTCCGGACGCAGCGCCACCTCGCCGGGCACTGCCGCGCCGCCCTGGGTGAGCGGCACTTCGTTCCGGTCCACCACGTCACGACGCAGGGCGAACATCATGCCGTTGATGTTCTGGGCACCGAGGCGGTTGAACATCAATGGCTGATCCAGCGCCACGACATTGGCCACGAGGTTTCGCTGGCACTGCACGGCCGCCCGTGCCTCCTCGGTGGAGAAGAGCGCGCCCAGCAACAGGAAGACGCCGCCCAGATAAAGAGATGCCCTCGGGGCACCATCGGAAATGGGGTTTGCACTGCGCGAAGGGTTAGTCCGTTTCATTTGGCTGACCTCGGTATCAGGTGCACGGATGCCAAGAGAGGGCAGGACTGATCGAGCAATGCCTGTGCCATCAGAGCAAGGCCTTTAAAATCAGATAGTTGCAATCGCCAATGGGGGAATTGCCAGTATTTCCCCCACCCGATTCCCACCCAATTCCCCGGTTTCTACGGGGTGGGGGCGATGGGGCGTGGAGTGATTCGTGAAGGGTGATTTCAATCGTGATGGAGTGCGTGGGGGCAGGATAAAAAGAGCGTTATCCCCCCTACGCACCCTGCGGCGAACTCGTTCGCAATCGGCCAGCACCTCGTAGGGTGGACGACGCTTTTCCGTCCACCAGGCGGAGTTCGATTCAGCGCCGGCCTGTTCAGCGACTGAAGTCGCCCCCACAGAAGAATCCATGGCCCGAATGCAATTCCTGTGGGAGCGAACTCATTCGCGAATAAATTCGCTCCCACAGGACTACGGAATCGGGGTGATGGCGGTGAAGGATTCGCAGGAAAACGCCCCCGCATCTGGGGAATTTCCCCACTAGCGGGGTCGTTTTGCGTCGGCCTGGAGGCGCTGGTAGTGACCCAGGACACTGGGCACGTAGCGCTGGGTTTCCGGGTAGGGAGGAATGGCACTGCCATAGGCGAGCACGGTCCCGGGACCCGCGTTGTAGGCGGCCAGGGCAAGGGAGAGGTCATTGTCGAACATCGTCATCAGGCGCTTCAGGTAGCGCGCGCCGCCACGCACGTTGGCGGCCGGGTCGAACACGTCCTGCACGCCCAGGTCCTTCGCGGTGTCGGGCATCAACTGCATCAGGCCGGCAGCGCCCTTGGGCGAGAGGGCGGAAGGATCGTAGTTGGATTCGGTCTGAATCACCGCGTGCAACAGCTCCGCCGGCAGTTCGTAGTCGAAGGCCGCCTGGGCGACGATCAGCGCGTAGCGCGGGGCCTTGGTCCTACCTTTGCGGATCGGCTGGACCAGGCTTGGGGCCTTGGCCAGCAAGGGTTTCTCACGGGCCACGCGAACCAGTTTGCGATCACTGCGCTGGATGTTGGTGAGGGTGATGCTGCCGTCCGCCGAGACAACCCGGAAGATGTCGGCATGGGCGCAGAACGCGCTGCTTGCAAGGATGCTGGACAGCACCAGGACGGGCACTCTGATCATTGTTCTCTCCCTGCGGGGCCGGAGCCCTTGGGGTTGCTCGGTGCTGTTCCGTCAGCAAAGCACGTGCCGGAAGGTCGGTCCGGCGATGTGTCGCCCCCCTCGCCCGTCTGTCGTGCATAGCTCTTGCATAGCCATACGCAGTGACCCGCAGCGGAGGCTCCCATGAAGATGCTTCGTCGACCCGAACAGGGCTTCACCCTTCTCGAACTCCTGGTGGTGCTGGTGGTGCTTGGCTTGTTGGCCGGCATTGTGGCACCGAAGTATTTCAACCAGCTGGGCAAGTCGGAAACCAAGGTGGCCCGGGCGCAGATCGAGGGGCTGGTGAAGGCCCTGGATATCTACCGCCTGGAGGTGGGCCGCTACCCCAGCACCGAGCAGGGCCTGACGGCACTGGTGAGCGCCCCGTCCGACGAGCCGCGCTGGGGCGGTCCCTACCTGCAGAAGGAAGTGCCGCAGGACCCCTGGGGCCGCGCCTATGTCTATCGCGCTCCCGGTGAGAACGGCGATTTCGACCTGCTCACCCTGGGCAAGGACGGCCAGCCTGGCGGCGACGGCGAGAACGCCGAAGTCACCAGCTGGCAGTGACCGCCATGCGCTTCCAGGTGAAGGCGGTACGCGCCCAGGCCGGGGTAGTCGCCCTGGTGGTGGAGGCGGCAAGCCAGGACGACGCCCGTCGCCAGGCCGAAGCCCAGGGATTGCGGGTGCTGGCCCTGCAGGCCGAACGCGGCTGGTCGCTGCAGAACTGGCGGCGCCGTGAGGCGTTTCCGCTGCTGCTGTTCAGCCAGGAACTGACCACGTTGTTGAACGCCGGCCTGTCGCTGATCGATGCGCTGGAGAGCCTGGCGGAGAAGGAAGCCGACCTGCAGGCGCGCAAGGTGCTGGGAGCCCTGGTGCGGCTGCTCTATGAGGGCAAGTCGCTGTCCCAGGCCCTGGCGCAGTTCCCCTCGGTATTTCCTGCGCTCTACGTCGCGCTGGTGCAGTCCAGCGAGAAGACCGGCGCGGTCGGTGACGCCCTCGGCCGCTACGTGGCCTATCGCACGCGGATGGATGAGGTGCGCCAGAAGATCATCAGTGCCTCGGTCTACCCGGTGCTGTTGTTCATGGTCGGCTGCGGTGTGTTGCTGTTCCTGGTGGGCTATGTGGTGCCGCGCTTCAGCCTGGTGTTCGAAGGTCTGGGCTCGAACCTGCCCTGGCTGTCCCGGGTCCTGCTGCACAGCGGCCTGTTCCTGCACTCGCATCAGGCGGAGGTGTTCGGCGGCGCCGCGCTGGTCCTGGTGGCCCTTGTGCTGTTGTTGCGCCAGGAGAGCGTGCGCCGCGCCCTTGGCCGGCAGATAGAGCGACTACCGGCGATCCGAGAGCGCATCCAGGTCTATGAGTTGGCGCGTTTCTATCGCTCCCTGGGCATCCTGCTGCAGGGCGGGATCCCCATCCTCACCGCCATCGAGATGGTGCGCGGCTTGCTCGGCGCCGCCTCGCGCCCGAGGCTGGACCAGGCCGCCGCGCGCATTCGCGAAGGGCAGTCGTTGTCACGCGCGCTGGAAGAGCATGGGCTGTCGACGCCGGTATCGCTGCGCATGCTCAGGGCCGGTGAACAGTCCGGCAACCTCGGGGAGATGATGGAGCGCACGGCCGATTTCCATGACGAGGAAACCGGCCGCTGGATCGAATGGTTCGTGCGTCTGTTCGAACCGCTGTTGATGACCTTCATCGGGCTGATCATCGGGGTGATCGTGATCCTGATGTACATCCCGATCTTCGAGCTGGCATCCAGCATCCAGTGATCCGCGCGTGCTGGTAGGGGCGAATTCATTCACCAAAGGCCGCGCAGCGACCCCGTCGCGGTCCGTTCGACCAGGCAGGCTTCGGTCCAGCACCGATGGTGGATAAAAGGGCGTTTTCCTCCGCACGTTCCCTGCGGTTGGCTCGTCCGCAACCGGCACGCACCTCGTCCACCAAGCGGAGTCCAGCCAGAAAAAACAAAGCGCAGGACCAAGCCTGCGCTTCTTCTTGAACCGGCGACGTCAGGTGCCTTTCTTGACCTGCTTCACGGGTTCTTCGGAGCCTGCCGCGGGACGGCGGCGATCGGAAAGTACCCAGGCGCCGTCATACAGCTTCAGCGGGAAATTCACTTCGCCGCCACGACGACGTTCCATCTGGGACGACGGTTCGCTCGGGGACTCGCGCAGGGCGCCGGTAGGCAGGCCATGCAGCACCACGTTGCCCAACTCATGCAGGGGGAAAGGCTTGAGCAGGATGATGTCGATCTTGCGCTCGATGGCGCGGTTGCACACTTCGATGCTGGGATGTGCGGTCATCAGCACCGCTTCGCAGCTGTGCAGGGTGCGGATGGCATCGAAGACATCGAAACCGGTCATGTCCGGCAAGCGATAATCGAGCACCAGCAAGTCGGGCTTGAAGTTCACCACGACTTCCAGAGCGATGGCACCGTTGGCGGCGGTGCGCACTTCGCAACCGAGCATTTCCAGGTAGGTCTGGAAGTTCCCGGCGAGGATTTCTTCATCGTCGACTATCAATACTTTCTTCGACACTGCGGCTGCTCCCCTGTCAGGAGATCGGACGGCGGCCAGGCTGACCGCTACTTGCATCCTTGCACGTTCCGAGCCAAGGCTGCATCGACCCGACTGGGTCGATGATTTCTAGAGTCTAGATCGGCGCGGAAGTTTCACCAGACATTGATCCCCCGACCTTGGTCGGGGGAAACCCCTGAATCGGGGAGGATTTCAATGTTGCTGCCGGTCGGGCCGTTCCAGGCCCAGCTTGTCGATACGGTAACGCAGCATGTCGCGGGTCAGGCCGAGCATGCGGGCGGACTTGGAGATGTTCCAGTCGGTCTTGCCCAGCACCTTCACCACCAGGTCACGCTCGGCGTCGGACAGGCTCATGTTCTCGTCTTCCAGCCCCAGCGGACTGCTGGCCATCTGCGGCATCGCCGCTTCGGTGACGCCGGCGCCCGCCAGCAGGCCACGGCAGATGGTGAGCTGGTCCGGGCCAATGAGGTTGCCCGGCGCCAGCAGCACGGTCTGCTCCAGCATGTTGCGCAGTTCGCGCACGTTTCCCGGCCAGCTGTAGCCCTTGAGCACGGACTTGGCTTCTGCGCTGAAACGCAGCCCCGGCTTGCCATAGCGTTTGCCATGCTGGGCGACGAAATGTTCGGCCAAGGTCAGGACGTCGTCGCCACGGGCGCGCAGTGGCGGCACCTTGATGGTGATGATGCGCAGGCGGAAGAACAGGTCGCGGCGGAACTTGCCCTCCTGGACCATCTGTTCGAGGTTGCAGTTGGTGGCGCTGATGATGCGCAGGTTGACCTTGCGCTCGCGCACCGAACCCAGGCGACGAATGGTGCGGTCCTCCAGCAACTTGAGCAGCTTGGCCTGGAGCAGCAGGTCGATCTCGCCCACCTCATCAAGGAACAGGGTGCCGCCGTCAGCAGCTTCCACCAGGCCCACGCGACGGTCCTTGGCGTCGGTGAAGGCGCCCTTCTCGTGGCCGAAGAGTTCGGCTTCCAGCAGGTGAGAGGGAATCGAGGCGCAGTTGAACTCGACGAAAGGGCCCTTGCTGCGCGCGCCGTCGAAGTGCAGCGCGCGAGCCACCAGCTCCTTGCCGGTACCCGTCTCACCCTCGACCAGTACCACTGGCAGGTCTTCCCCGGCCATGCGCTCTTCGGCACCGAGCACCTGGCGCACCATGTCCTTCATGGTGCGCATGGGTTCGGAATCGCCAATCAGTCCGGTGAGCCCGGAGTCCTGGGCTTCACGTTGCTGGTAAAAGGACAATCGCTGTTCCTGTCGCCGCGCTTCCAGCACCTTGTCCACCACAAGCTTGAGCTCGGCGAGCGCCACCGGCTTGGTCAGGTAGTCGCTGGCGCCAGCCTTCATGGCCTCTACCGCGCCCTGCACATTGCCGTGGCCGGTGATCATGATGACCTTGAGCTGTTCGTCCATCGCGCGGGCACGGCTGATCAGGTCGCAACCGCTCATGCCGGGCAGGCAGTAGTCGGTGAGGACCAGGTCCGGATGCTGCGCCTCGATGATCGGCAGCGCTTCTTCGGCCGAGCTGCAGACCATGACGTCGAACTGACGCCGTTGCAGGTAGGTGCAGAAGTTGTCGGCCAGGATTTCGTCGTCTTCGACAATCAGAATGCTGTTGCCCATTTTTGTTATCCCCCTGCCGTGGCCCTGAAGGTCAGGTGCACGTTGGTGCCGGCGTTCTCCCGGCTATCGATGCTGACTGCTCCACCAAAGCGCTCGACGATCTTGCGCACCAGCACCAGGCCGACGCCCAGACCGCCACGCTTGGTGGTGTGGAAAGGTTTGAAGGCCATCTCCAGCATGGCCGGCGACATGCCGCTGCCGGTATCGCTGACGGTCAGGGTCAGCAGATGGCGACGCGCATCGGGTTCCAGGCAGATGGCCAGGCGACCGCCGCGCGGCATGGCCTCGATGGCATTGGAAAGGACACTGCCGAGCAGTTGTTGCAGGAGTACCGGATGGCTGACCACCTTGGGGGCCTGCCGGGTTTGCCAGTCGACCTCGATGCCGGCGTGGCGAATCTGTGGCTCGTAGGCGGCGAGGGTTTCCTCCAGGGCGTTGGTGAGGTCCACCGGCTCCTGGTCGCCGGCCAGCGGGCGGGCTGACAGCAGCAGCTCGCGCACCCACTTCGACATGCGATCCACCTGGGTAATGATGTCGCCCAGGTTCTTGTGCAGCGGCCCCGGATCCACCTCCAGCGCCAGCTCGGCGCTGGAGCGGATGGATGCCAGCGGATTGCGCAGGCTGTGGGCAACCGCTGTGGACATCTCGCCGAGCAGGGCCAGTGTTTCGTTCTCCACCAGTTGCCGCTGCTGGTCGTCCACCAGGCGCGAGGCGTGGCGCACGAACCAGAACAGGCTGAGGTAGATCACCGCTCCGCCCACTGCCGTGGCGATCCACAGCAGCACAAGCCCGCGGTTCATGCGGGCGATCAGATCCACCGGTTCCTTGTAGATCTCAATGATCGAGAGCACCTCGCCCCGGCTGTCCAGCAGCGGGATGAAGCTTTCCAGGTAGAGGCTGTGCGGCACACGCATGAAATAGTCTTCCGCCGGGCAGGCATCGGGGCCGTGATGCTCGGTGGTCACTGTGTTGCCGCTGCTGACCGCCTCACTGAGCTTGGCGCGCTCCAGAGAATGCCCACCCACCAGCTTCGGATTGGTCGACCAGATCACCACGCCGTCGGGCGCATAGACGTTGGCCAGCAGCACATCGGGCAGGCGCACGATGTGGTCGAAGAACTCTTCGTGGGACTTGATCAGTTGTTCATGGGAGACGCCAAGGCGCGCGCCATCGACGCGCTTGTCGAGGAACTCGCCCAGGGTCAGGCCGGGGGAGAAGTTGCCGTGGATGACTTCGACATCGGCGATGGACTTGATGAACTGGGCACTGAGCATGGCATCGCGGTCGATGCTCTCGCGCATGAGGAAGCGGGTCGCCGCCGAGCCGAGCAGGATGGCCACCGCGAGGATGATCACCAGGCTCACCAGGGAGAACCAGCGGAACAGATTGAAGGGCTTGGTCACCAGCGCCATCTTCATCGAAACCTCCCCTAGTGTGACCGTCGGATCGCTCGCAAGGCGGGCGTGAAAAGGTGCCTCCGGCCGGGCCGGCAACTCCTGCGCCGACTGCGGGTAGTTATAGCGCAGGCCCCGTGATTCGCGGCCGTACCGTTCAGCGGTCGCCGAACGGTACGGCCGGAAATTCCCCATTTCGCCACCCACTTTTCCCCCACTTCTGGGGTGCCAATCCCCAGCTCCGGCGAAAGCTCCCGACGACTCTTTTCAAGATGTTTCAGACGTCGCCCCCATGCCAGAGCGGCCGAACCGCTCTGGCATGGGGTTTGCGCCCTTTCCTGGTCAACGACGGGCCCCCGGCCTATCGGAGCCTGACAAACGGCGAAGTTCATCGACTGGAAGGGCAACACCATGCACAACGCACTGCCGAAACTCGCGCTCCCACTATTGCTCGGACTCACGGTCGTCCCGACCAAGGCCGGTCTCTATGCGGTCGACCAGACAGCCACTACCGAGGCCAACGGGTTCTTCGCGGCCTGGTATCAGGACACCCATGGCCGCGCCCTCGATCTCTGTCTATCCAAGGCACAGAGCACCCGCGTCCCCGGCTCCTTCATGTGCAACCTGCTGCCCAACCCGGGTGTATTCGACGAAACCCAGCCGGTCGCCTTTCCCGACAACTTCCCGGACGAGGCGTTCTGGTTCACCGGCGATGCCGTCATCACCGATGCGGCCACCGGCATCGACCTGATCTATGTCTCCGCACTGGAAGCGGCTTTCGGGGGTGGTCTGCCTGCAGCGGGCGACCAGATCAGCTTCGCGCGAATCCGTATCCGGGTGACCGTACCGGTGGCTGGCACCTACACCGTCACTCACCCCTACGGCGTGGAAGTGTTCGATGTGGATGCCCCCGGGACGCGCGCCATCAACCTGACCCGCGACATCGGCATCAGCACGCCCGGCGACTTCAGCGGGGCCTTGAAAGGTGACGTCGGGCCCTTCCTGCGCTCGGTGAACGGACCCTATGTGGAGGTCAACCCGGTCACCAGCCTGCCCGAGTCCTTCATCGGCGACCCGAACGTGCTGGAAGAAGTCACTGGCAGCCCCTTCGGGACCAATTTCGTGCGTATAGAAGGCCCCAACGGCTTGCGCGCGGAAACGCGGCAGTTCGCCATTTCCGGCAAGTTGTCCCAGGTGCCGTTGCCGACGCCCCTGATCGTCGAACGCGCGACCTATTCCACTGGCGGTACCGACGGCACCGCCCAGCAGGACTTCTTCACCCTGGCCCCACCCGCCCCGGCCACCGTGCGCTACACCGATACCGCCGGTGCCAGCGGCGCCATGCTGGGCAGCGCCACCGGTGCCTGGTACGGCCAGTCCGCAGCGACCCCGACGGCCAATGGAAGCGTGTCGTTCATCGCCGACAACAGCGTGGCCATCCCCGGCAGCACGGCCGCTACCAAGACCGCGCCGCTGGTGGACCTGGTAACCATCAGCCGCGCTGAGTACAGCCTGGGCACCGGCCGCCTGACGGTGGACGCCAGCTCCAGCGACCAGGCCGACCAGCCGGTGCTCACAGTGGAGGGACTTGGCCCGCTGGTAGCCGGACACCTGGATCTCCCGGCCGGCGTCATTCCACCGGCGAGCGTCCATGTGAGCTCGGCCAATGGCGGTTCCGATACCGAAGAAGTCCTGATTCTCCCCTGAGAACAACACTCACCCGCCCCAGGCGAGTGAACGGAGGCAGTCATGTTCAAATGGCCAGGAATACTCACCCTGTTGCTGGGTGTGCTTATCGGCGCCCCGGTTGCCGAGGCGCAACTGGCTGCGGTGGACCCCGGTCCGTACACCGCTGCCAGCGGCTACTTCCCACGCTGGTATCAGGACACCCAGGGCACGCCGCTGGAGCTTTGCCTGTCCAAGACCCTCAGCACGCGGGCTCCGGGTAATTTCATGTGCACCCTGCTGCCGAACCCAGGCATCTTCGACGAGACCAAACCCGTGGCCTTCCCCGGCAACTTCCCGGATGAAAGCTTCTGGATGCTCGCCGAAACCAGCATCGACGATCCCGGCAACGGACTGCAGCTGGATGTCTATGTGGCCGGCATCGAGGCGGCCTTCGCCGGCGGCGTGCCGCGGCAGGGCGACCAGCAGAGCTTCGCGCGCATCCGCATTCGCGCCACGGTGCCGGTGGCCGGCACTTATACCGTCACCCATCCCTATGGCGTGGACACCTTCAACGTTACCGCGCCCGGGCGTCGCGCCATCAACATGACCCGCGACATTGGCATCGGCGCCCCCGGCAACTTCAGCGGTGCCCTGGCAGGGAACATCGGCCCTTTCCTGACACGAGCCGGAGGCCCCATCCAGGAAACCAACCCGGAGTCCGGTGAACTGGAAACCTTCATCGGCGACCCCAACCTGACCGAAGCGGTAACCGGCAGTCCCTTCGGAACCAACTTCGTGCGCATCGACGGCCCCAATGGCCTTTCCATCCAGACCGACCTGTTCAATCTGTCCGGCAAGCTCTTCACCGGTGGCGTCGCAAGCGAGGTCGGCGTCGACCGCGCCACGTACAGCCGCGACGCCCAGCGCACCTGGATATCGGTGTTCGCCAACTCCAGCGCCAGCGCAACGCTGTGCTTCCGCGAAAGCGTCGACCTGGTGGGTGACCCACCGTCGCCTTGCCAGTTCGAGATGACCGGCGATGGCAGCGGGCTGTTCTTCGGCCAGGACCTGGCCCCGGCCAACCTGCCGCCCTTCGTGCTGATCACCGCAACAGACACCAACGCCTCGGCCACCACCCTGACCCAGCCACTGACCGATATCGTCAAGATCAGCCAGGCGCGCTATTCCTGGCCGAACAAGACGCTGACGGTAGAGGCGCGCTCCAGTGACGAAGTGGAAATTCCGTCCATGGCCGCTGAAGGCTTCGGCCGCCTGCTGCCGGTCAGCGGTGTGATCCAGCGCCTGGTAGCCGTCGGCATTGAGCAGCCCCCGGCGAAGGTCACGGTGAAATCGGCCGCTGGCGGCAGCGACACGGAGTTCGTGGTCATCGAAGGCAGCCCCGTTACCCAACCGGCCAATCAGCCACCCGTGGCCTACCCGGACAGCGGCAGCACGACCGCCGACGTGACGGTGACCCTGGCCCTGACCGCCAACGACAGCGACCCGGACGGCAATCTGCCGCTGTCCATCGCCAGCCTTGGCAGCGTCACCTTCGGCACCCTGGTACAGAGCGGCACCGGTGCGGTGATCTACACCCCGCCGCCCCAGGTCGCGAACACCCAGACAGAGACTTTCACCTATCAGGTCCGTGACAACCTGGGCGCCCTGTCCGCCCCCGCCCTGGTGACCATCACCGTCCGACCGAACCTGCCGCCGGTGGTCGCCAACGACACTGCGACCACCAGCGCCGGCGCACCGGTGACGATCAATGTGCTGGCCAATGACGCAGACCCGGAAGCCAACCCGATGACGGTGGTGAACCTCACCCAGCCGCCGACAGGACTCGGTACGACCAACACCAACGGCACCACGGTGACCTATGCCCCGCCGGCTAGCGTGACCACCGCCTTTACCACCACTTTCAATTACCAGGCGCGGGACTCGATCGGCGCCACCTCGTCGGCAGCAACGGTAACCGTGACGGTGAACCCGGCCGTGGCGGCCGACAGCCTGGCGATCACTCAGGCGCAAGTGAAGGCGGGCTCCAACAACCGCTACTCCTGGGATATCCAGGGCACCACCTCGCGGCCGCAGAACAACCAGATCCGCATCGAGGTCACCAGTACCCAAGGCACCGCTCTGCTGGGCACCGCCACGCCGGCGGCGAACGGCCGCTGGAAGCTGTCGGTGAATAACTCCTCCGCTATCGTCCCCAGCGCCAGCCCCGGGGTCACCGTGCGCTCCACCTTCGGAGGCGTGCGCACCGGCAACATCACCGTACGCTGATCGCTCAGCGCCAGTTCCCCCCAGTCGCGTCGGGCGGCTGGGGGGATTTTTTTGTTTGGCATTGGCCCAACGCTCAGCAAGCCGACGTTCAATCTCACAAGCCCATTAGGGTGGATAGCGCTTCTCCATCCACCAGCGGCGCCATGCCCGCCCCGAATGGTGGACCGGTGAAACGTGGCCCCCCTAAGACATGGCCCCCCTGCCGCCCCAATTCAAGGCAAAACCGCCCACACGGTCAGATTCATCCCCAGAGTTGTGCACCTGGTCAGCTTCCAGCAGTCGGGAAATCACCGCGAACCTCGTACAACCGCTTGAAAAACCTCGCCTTCACCCGATAATCGCGCGCCCGGTCGTTTGCCCAGAGCATCCTGGCGCTCTTTTTGCTGCCCGGCAGACCTGACCAATCAGACAAGTTCTACGCAGATAGACACAGCTTAAAACCACTGGAGCCAATACCCGATGAACCGCGTCTTTTCCTCCCTGATGCTCGCTGGTGGCCTGCTGGCGGCCGGCAACGCCCTGGCCGACGGCCCCCTGCTGTGGCAGGACAACAGCCTGACCTACCTCTACGGCAAGGATTTCGAGATCAACCCTGAAATCCAGCAGACCTTCACCTTCGAGCACGCCAGCGGCTGGACCTTCGGTGACCTGTTCATCTTCGTCGACCAGATCAACTACAACGGTGAGGAAGACGCCAACGCCGGCAAGAACACCTACTATGGCGAAATTTCCCCGCGCCTGTCCTTCGGCAAGATCTTCGACCAGAAGCTGGAATTGGGCCCCATCAGCGACGTGCTGCTGGCCGCGACCTACGAGCGTGGCGAGAACCGCAACCAGAACTACCTGCTCGGCCCGGGCTTCGACCTCAAGGTCCCCGGCTTCGACTACTTCCAGCTGAACTTCTACTACCGCAAGCCCGACGGCATCACCAACAGCCCGTCCGGCCAGTGGCAGGTCACCCCGGTGTGGTCCTACACCATTCCGGTGGGCAATTCGGACATCCTGATCGACGGGTTCATGGATTGGGTATGGAACAACAAGGACGCCACTTCCGACCGTCCGAATGACCTGCACGCCAACCTGCACTTCAACCCGCAGATCAAGTACGACCTGGGCAAGGCCATGGGCTGGAGCGCGGTGAAGCACTTCTACGTCGGCATCGAGTACGACTACTGGAAGAACAAGTACGCCATCGACGACAACAGCTTCCTCGGCGACGAGATCCTCGGCGGCACCGACCAGAACACCTTCAGCCTGCTGGCCAAGGTGCATTTCTGATGCCTGTGGGGCCCGGCACAATGTCGGGCCCCTCTGTCTTGCACCATGGAAAAGGCGGGTAGAGAATGCGCGACAGTCTCAGCCTGCAGTCAGAAAAGGAACCTTCCGATGGCCAGCGACAGCGCCCAAGCCACTTCGCACACCCGGGGTGAGAAACTGGTTTCCAGCGCCTGGATCGCCATCGCGATTGCCGCCCCCATCGGCTGCATCCTCGCCAGCGAGCCCTTCGACTTCTCCTCCGGCCTCGCCGCACTCTCCCTGATAGCCCTCTGCGCCATCTTCGCCTGCTGGCCGAAGCTTTTCTTCGCCCCCATCAACTACCGCAATCTCTGCGACGAAGTGCCCCGCAACAGCTCGATTGCCATGGCCGTATTCGTCGGCCTCACGGTGCTGCGCGGCTTCGTCGAACTGGTGGCCTGAAGCCTGATTTGTGGGGGCGAATTCATTCGCCAAGGGTGGCGTAGCTACCCCATTCAGCCTCGTAGGGCAGACCTTCGGCCTGCCTGGCGAATGAGTTCGCCCCTACAAGCCATTCGCCGCCAATGAAAAAGCCCCGCACTTGGCGGGGCTTTTTCATTTCTCGACCTATCAGGCCGCGACAGGCTCCAGGGACTCGCGACGGCTGCGCACGAACTGCGGCAGCATCGAGCCCACGAACATGCCAAGGGCACTGAACAGCAGGCCAGCCAGTTGCGGCGGCCAGAAGTCGGTTTCGGCGTAGGTGGCTTCCAGGAAGATCCAGGAGATCAGGCCCGCGGCGATTGCCAGCAGGGCGCCCTGGGTGGTGGCGCGTTTCCAGAAAAGACCTGCGAACAGCGGCACCACGGCGGCGACCAGGGTCACCTTGTAGGCGTTGCCCACCATCTCGTAGATGCTCGCATCCGAGTACAGGGCGAACAGCGAGGTCGCAATGGTCATTGCGATCACGCTCAGACGCATGGCCAGCAGGAACTGACGGTCGTTCATGTCCGGAATGAAGCGCTTGAGCACGTTCTCGGTGAAGGTCACCGACGGTGCCAGCAGGGTGCCGGAGGCAGTGGACATGATGGCCGAGAGCAACGCGCCGAAGAACATGATCTGGGCGAACAGCGGAGTGCGCTCCATGATCAGGTGCGGCAGGATCATCTGCGAGTCTTCGGCCAGCCACTTCTGCACCATGGCCGGGTCGATCAGCGATGCAGCGTAGGTCAGGAAGATCGGCAGCATGCAGAAGGAGAGGTAGAACACGGCGCCGGTCATGGAGGCACGGGCGGCGATGTTCTCAGTCTTGGCCGACATTACGCGGGCGTACACGTCCTGCTGCGGGATGGAGCCGAACATCATGGTCACCGCCGCGCCGATGAAGGCGACGATGTCCCGTGGCTCGAAGCCGTGCATGAAGGTGAACTTGCCTTCGCTGGCGGCATGGCTGATCACCACGTCGGCGCCACCGGCCATGTCACCGATCAGCCAGGTCAGGTACACCAGGCCGACGACGATGATGATCATCTGCATGAAGTCGGTCAGGGCAACGGACCACATACCGCCGAACAGGGTGTAGAGCAGCACGATACCGGTGCCGATCAGCATGCCCTGGGTAGTGGTAATGGAGCCGTCGGACAGCACGTTGAACACCAGGCCCAGTGCGGTGAGCTGTGCAGCCACCCAGCCCAGGTAGGAACCGATGATTACCAGGCTGGTGATCAGCTCGACGTTCGGACCGAAGCGCTTCCTGAAGAAGTCACCGATGGTCAGCAGGTTCATGCGGTAGAGGGGACGGGCGAACACCAGGCCTACCAGCATCAGGCAACCGAAAGAGCCGAAGGGGTCTTCGATGATCCCGGCGAATCCTTCCTCGATGAAGCTTGCGGGAATGCCCAGCACGGCTTCCGAGCCGAACCAGGTGGCGAACACCATCGCCGCAACCAGGGGGAAGGACATGCTCCGGCCGCCGGCCGCGAAGTCCTTGGAGTTTTTGACGCGGGTGGCGGCGTAGAAACCGACACCGACGGTGACCAGCAGGTATACCGCAACAAACCAGATAAGCATTTGTTCTTGTTCCAGAGGCACGCCCGTCGGGGCCGGAAACCTGGGAGACAGGAGTCTCGACTGACGGAGTTTTTGTTATTGACGGCGAAGCCCGGCACGGAGTGAACCGGGCGGATACCACGGAAGCGAAGTCTGCCAAAGACGTAAAATATGTCAAACAAATACAGCAGCAATGAGCAAAAAAATCGACAGAACGCCTCTGACCAAAAATACAGAGATCACCTCAAGCGCATGATTTAGCGCTATTTTCCGCGTCATCTCGTGACCTGTTAGTTTCTTATTTTTTACAGGGCCTGTTGATTAAGAACGACACCAAACTACCGTTCATCGCCAGTGGGAAGGCATCTGCTAGCATCCAGGCGTCATCGTCATGGAGCCTTCGTGCATGTACGCGCTGAACCCGCAACAGACCGAGTCTTACCTGCGCCATCTGGACATCCCCGCTGCGAAGCAGCCCGACCTTGCCAGCCTCGACCGGCTCATCGCTGCTCATCAGCGCCGGGTGGCCTTCGAGAACGTCGACGTACTGCTCGACCGCCCCATCCGTATCGACGCCGACGCGGTGTTCGCCAAGGTGGTGGAGCGCCAACGCGGTGGCTACTGCTACGAGCTGAACAATCTCTTCGCGCGCCTGCTGCTCGCCCTCGGCTACCAGATCGAACTGCTGGGCGGCCGGGTGCGCTGGGGCCTGCCGCTGGACGCACCGCAGACCATGCTTTCCCACCTGATGCTGCGCGTCCTGCTTCCGGAAGGCCCCTACCTGGCGGATGTCGGCTTCGGCTCCGCCACCCCCTGGCGCGCCGTGCCCCTGGCAGGTGAAATGCCTGGCGACCTCCCCTATCGCCTGCGCCCCCAGAACGACGGAACCGGCGAAGTGCAGCTGGAAAACTTCCGCGCGGAAACCGGCTGGGCGGCCTGCTATCGCTTCGGCGCGGAGGTAAACGCCTGGGTCGATTGCATCCCGCGCAACTGGTACACCTCCACCCACCCCAATAGCGTGTTCCGGCAGATGCTGATGACCGCCCGCAGCGAAGGCGAGTGGCGCCTGACCCTGGCCAACGGCACCTTCAACAAGCGCCATCGCGATGGCCGGGTGGAAAGCCGTAAGATCGAAGACGCAGCGGAACTGGTTGAAGTGCTGAGAAACGACTTTCTGCTGAGCCTGACGGAAGACGAGATCGAGCCGTTACACCAGCGCCTTGCCGGCCTGCTCAAGGGCTGACGCCTGGGCTCGAATGGTGGACCGGTGACGCGTGGTCCACCCTACAGGTAGCCCCACCGGCGAAAGAGGACATCCCCATGTCCACCACCGACCACCTTCGGGCGTTGCACGACCAGGGTTTCACCCTCCTTCCTGGCATACTCGATGGCCCCGCCATCGCCACCCTGCGCGCACTGATGGACCGACTCCAGCCCATCCACTGGGACTACATCGGCCTGGTGGATGACCACTTCAAATGCGTGTTCAACCGGGGCCCGGAGTGGCTGCCATATCTCGACCTGCCCGGAGTGATCGAATTGGCCGAAGCGGCACTCGGCGGAGACTGCCACCTGGTCGGCATGACCGCCTGGCGAAGCCACCCCGGCTTTATCGGCGGCGAACTGCACGTGGACCATCTGGCCATGGAACTGCCGGAAAGCCTGCTGGCTGACCCGGCCTTCTCGCTGCCGGTGCAGATATGCACAGCGCACCTCTACCTCGACGATATCGACGCCGACCTCTGCCCCACTCTGGTGATTCCTGGCAGCCATCGCGCCGGACGCAAGCCCTGCACAGGAGAAACCAGCTGGCGCGGCAAATCGGCCGAAGCCGTGCTGTGCAGGGCCGGCGATGTGCTGGTGTTTCGCAGCGAGCTCTGGCACGCCGGCAGTCGCAATCGCACAGCCGACCGCACTCGCTACCTGCTGCAGGTGCATTACGGACGACGCATGGTGGCGCAGAAGTTCTCGCCCTACCTCGCCTTCCGCTTCAACCCGGACGTGCTGGCCGCCTGCTCTCCGCGTCAGCGCCGCCTGATGGGCGATCACGAAGCCGCTGAATACGACTGACGCCGAAAAACCGAGCAAGCGCTTCCAGCCCATCTCCCGCGGGCCACAGCGGCATTTATCCCAAAGATATCCACAGAGCGACCCACAGTTTTTGTGCGCATTACCTGACCTGCAGCAGGGGGCATGCCTAGCGTTATGGGAGCTAGTTCACTCGCGAGTTTCAGAGCCATCGCAACCCGCAGCCCAGGCAGCTCAAGACACCTGAGCAAAATCCAACCACCACGCTGAAAGCCGCGCACTTCAATGCCTGTAGCCATCCACCCCAAAGCTATCCACAGCTTGCCCCACAGATTCCGTGAGTATCTGCGGCAGGCCTTCAGGCGGATAGGGTTGCACCCCGCATGCACATGAAACGAGCAACCAGTGCCAACCCTCCAGGCACGGGCCTTGCGGCAATCCATCCAGAAGATATCCACAGCTCGCTCCACAGAAAATGTGGGCACGCCCGCACGGGCCTGATCTTTACTTCAACGCAAGACCTCACGCAGGAAGCACGCCATGCGCACCACCGGCCTTGCCGCCCTGTTGATTCCCCTGCTGCTCCTGACGGGCTGTGCCGACTTCGGTACACGCGACCCGTTGCAGGTCGACCTGGCAGGTATGGAGCCCATTCCCGGCGAGGGGTTGGAAGTGCGCTTCAACCTCAAGCTCCGCGTGCAGAACCCCAACGAGGGCGCCATCCATTACAACGGCGTGGCCCTGGAACTGGACTTGAACGACCTGCCCATGGCCAGCGGGGTCAGCAGCAAGGGCGGGACGGTGGCGGGATTTGGCGAGACGCTGATCGAAGTTCCGGTGACCATCTCGGCCTTTTCGGTCCTGCGGCAGGCCTGGACGCTCAGCGGCACCCATCCGTTCCAGAACGTGCCCTACGCCCTGCGCGGCAAACTGGGCGGCGGCTTCTGGGGAACCCGGCGCTTCACCGACGCCGGCGTTCTGAGTATTCCCGAACCCATCGACACGCCCTGAGCCTCAAGTGCTCAGCACGAATCCCAGCAGCTCGTGAGTCGCCGACGTCAGCGAAATAGCTCCGGTATCAATTTCCCAGTCCGCATCCAGCGGCGGCTCGTAGGGACTGTCCAGGCCAGTGAAGTCACGGATACGTCCTTCCAGCGCCGCCTGGTACAGGCCTTTCGGATCGCGCTGCGCACAAACATCGAACGATGTGCTGACGTACACAGAGAAGAATTCACCCGGATTGAACAACTGCCGCGCCATTTCACGATCAGCGCGAAAAGGCGAGATCGCCGCGACGATCACGATCAACCCCGCATCCACCATCAGCCGTGCCACTTCGGCGATGCGCCGGACATTTTCGCGACGATCCTCGGCACTCATGCCCAGGCCGCGACAGAGACCACCGCGCAGATTGTCGCCATCCAGCACATAGGTGTGCAGGCCACGGGCGTTGAGCTCAAGCTCCAGGGCATTGGCCAGGGTGGACTTGCCGGAGCCGGACAGGCCGGTCAGCCAGATGCAGCGTGGACGCTGATGCTTGATCGAAGCTCTGGCCCGTGCAGGCACGGCCAACGTGCAGGTGACTGCCTCACTCATAGCCCAACCACTCGTAATCTCGCGCATAGACCCGGCGCACTATGCGCCGAGTGCGCGCCGAACAGAATTCCCGCACCGGGACCGACTGCCGCTGCAAAGTGTGGTTCATGTGCTGTAGGCGGAACAGGCGCGCTCCAGCGGGTCGCGCACGAAGGTGAACTTGAACGCCCTCGCGTAGTGCTCGGGGAACTGCTGCTCGTACCAGTACAGCGGCACATGCCCCGGCCGCCAGTTGCCGAACAGCGCCGAGCTGACACTGTTGCCGGCGAACTTGGGGACGTGGATGAAGAGACAACCATTGAGGCTGAACTGCGGCGGCAACCCGAGCCTGGCGGACATCGACCGGTTCACTACCTGACGATCCACCGCGCTCAGGCGGCTACGCAGGAAACTGCGCTGCTCCCTGGGGATCAGCTTCCAGAACACAGGTTGCAGCATGGCACCCTCGATGCGGGATAGGCCCGCGCACTATCAATGGAGCCAGACTAGCAGCCGCTTTTCCCGAGAAGATTTTGACATGGTCAAGTCGGTAAAGCGGCGGATACAAACGCATTACGAACGCGCAGAAATGGGCAAGGCGATGGCAAAACCCTATACAATCCATGGTTTTTCGTGACACCGACGTCGAGGTAAACCGTGAGCACCCTGCCGCCCTGCCCCAAATGCAACTCCGAATACACCTACGAAGATGGCGCAATGCTGATCTGCCCGGAGTGCGCCCACGAGTGGTCCGCCGACACCGGCGCTGAGGCAGTCAGCGACGACAAGGTGATCAAGGACTCCGTCGGCAACGTCCTGCAGGACGGCGACACCATCACCGTGATCAAGGACCTCAAGGTCAAGGGCTCGTCCCTGGTAGTGAAGGTCGGTACCAAGGTGAAGAACATCCGCCTGGTCGACGGCGACCACGACATCGACTGCAAGATCGATGGTATTGGCGCGATGAAGCTGAAATCGGAATTCGTGCGCAAGGTGTAAGTCTCTACCCCCCGACAAAAAGCCCGGCATCTGTCGGGCTTTTTGTTGGGTCATAGATGCAAGCTCCATAGGTTGGCGCTGAGCGAAACTAAGCCCAACAAGGTGACCAGACATAACTCCTGCAATCCCCGCAGCACCGCTGCCAGCCTTGCAGGGGGACATCGCTTTACATGCGCATCCAGCCTCCGTCGGTGAGCCGGTGAAGCTTGCGCCACCCTACGAAAACGACCCATCGCTGGCCATGGCACCAGTCACCGGTCCGCAGTATGGTCAGGCATTCACTACCCCAAGGATGAACCATGGCCATCAAGCAGCAAGCCACTCGCCAGCAGAAGCACCTGGCCGTTCTGATCGACGCCGACAACGCGCCGGCCGCTATCATCGAGGGCCTGTTCGAAGAAATCGCCAAGTACGGCGTGGCCAGCGTGAAACGCATTTACGGCGACTGGACCGGCCCGCAACTGGGCAGCTGGAAGAAAGTGTTGCTCGACCACTCCATCCAGCCCATCCAGCAGTTCGCCTACACCAAGGGCAAGAACGCCACCGACAGTGCGCTGATCATCGACGCCATGGACCTGCTCTATACCCGGCGCTTCGACGGTTTCTGCCTGGTTTCCAGCGATAGTGATTTCACCCGCCTGGCCGCGCGCTTGCGGGAAGAAGGCCTGACCGTGTACGGATTCGGTGAGGAGAAGACACCCAAGCCCTTTGTCTCGGCCTGCGACAAGTTCATCTACACCGAGATACTTCGCGCCGAGCTTCTGCCTGAGCCAACCCCCAGCGGTGACAAGCCGTCCGTTGCAGCGCCGCAACCGGCCGAGGCGCCCAAATCGACTGATAAGCCCTCCCCGGTGAAGCCGCAGAAAGTTCCGGTGAACGCAATTGCAACAGTCATCGACGGGCTAGACGAAGAAGACGGCTGGGCTCCCCTCGCAGCTGTGGGTTCCAACATCACCAAGATCCGCACCGACTTCGATCCGCGCCTGTACGGGTTCAAGAAGTTGAGCGACCTGATCAAGGGGAACCCGAAACACTTCGAGCTCGAGGAACGTGGAACCACCACGACTGGGGGAAAGGTGCTGTTCGTGCGCAACCGCAAGATCGGAAAGTAACTGTCCGCTCAGTTACCCATCAAAACAAAAAGGCCCGGCAAATATGCCGGGCCTTTTCGTTCAACGGGTCAATCAACCGTTGCTGGGGAAGGCGAATTGCGCAGCCTCGTGGCTGGCGCGCTGCGGCCAGCGCTGCGTGATGGCCTTGCGACGGGTGTAGAAGCGAACGCCGTCCGGGCCGTAGGCGTGCAGGTCGCCGAACAGGGAGCGTTTCCAGCCGCCAAAGCTGTGGTAGGCCACCGGTACCGGCAGCGGCACGTTGACGCCGACCATGCCCACTTCGATTTCGTCGCAGAACAGACGGGCGGCTTCGCCGTCACGGGTGAAGATGCAGGTGCCGTTGCCGTATTCGTGGTCGTTGATCAGCTGCATGGCGTCTTCCAGGCTGCCGACGCGGACGATGCACAGCACCGGGCCGAAGATTTCTTCCTGGTAGATGCGCATGTCGGCCTTGACGTGGTCGAACAGGGTGCCGCCGACGAAGTAGCCGTCTTCATGGCCGGCCACGCGGTAGCCACGGCCGTCCACCACCAGCTTGGCGCCAGCAGCGACGCCGTCGTCGATGTAGCCGACCACCTTGTCGCGGGCGGCGGCGGTGACCAGCGGGCCCATGTCCAGGCCGCATTGGGTGCCGGCGCCGATCTTCAGGCCCTTGATCTGCGGAACGATCTTGTCCACCAGGGCATCGGCGATCTGGTCGCCCACGCACACGGCCACGGAAATGGCCATGCAGCGCTCGCCGCAGGAACCGTAGGCGGCCCCCATCAGTGCGCTGACGGCGTTGTCCAGGTCGGCGTCGGGCATCAGCACGGCGTGGTTCTTGGCGCCGCCGAGGGCCTGCACGCGCTTGCCGCGCTTGGTGCCTTCGGCATAGATGTACTCGGCGATCGGGGTCGAGCCAACGAAGCTCAGGGCCTTCACTTCGGGCGCTTCGATCAGCGCATCCACGGCTTCCTTGTCGCCGTTGACCACGTTCAGCACGCCCTTGGGCAGGCCGGCCTGATGGAAGAGCTCGGCGATCAGCAGGGTGGAGCTCGGGTCACGCTCGGAGGGCTTGAGGATGAAGGTGTTGCCGCAGGCGATGGCCAGCGGGTACATCCACAGCGGCACCATGGCCGGGAAGTTGAACGGGGTGATGCCGGCGACCACGCCCAGCGGCTGGAAGTCGCTCCAGGCGTCGATGTTCGGGCCGACATTGCGGGTGTATTCGCCCTTGAGGATTTCCGGGGCGGCGCAGGCGTACTCGACGTTCTCGATACCACGCTTGAGCTCACCGGCGGCGTCTTCCAGGGTCTTGCCGTGTTCTTCGGCGATCAGCTTGGCGATGACTGCTTCGTTCTGCTCCAGCAGTTGCTTGAAGCGGAACAGCACCTGGGCGCGCTTGGCCGGCGGGGTGTTGCGCCATGCCGGGAAGGCGGCCTTGGCGGCGTCGATGGCCTGCTGGATAGTGGCGCGGCTGGCCAGGCCGACCTTGCGGTGGGCTTCGCCGGTGGACGGGTTGAACACGTCCGCGGTGCGGCCTTGGTCGTCGATACGTTCGCCGTTGATCAGGTGCGGAATGAGGCTCATGGGTGGGGTCTCTTGTAGGGCATTTTGTCCGGTAGGTCCGCAGGGGAGGTGGTTTCCCTCACCCCAGCCCTCTCCTGGAGGGAGAGGGGGCAGACCGTGCATTACTTGATTTCTGTTTCCACGAAGACCACTTCGTGGTCGCTGGCGTTGATCACGTTGTGTTCGACGCCTGCCTTGCGGAAGTAACTCTGGCCGGCCACCAGGGGGGCGTGCTTGTCGCCCTCCGGGGTTTCCAGCAGCAGGGTGCCGTTGGTCATCGGCACCACGACATAGTCGTAACCATGGCGGTGGCGACCGGTTTCGGCACCGGGGGCGAAGCGCCACTCGGTGACGATCACCTCGTCGTTATCCACCTGCACGGTGGGCACGGCCTGCGGGCGTTGGCTCATCAGTTGACGCCCTGCAGGGCCTGGCCGACGGCGTCGAACAGGCGATCCAGCTCTTCCGGCTTGGCGTTGAAGGTTGGGCCGAACTGCAGGGTGTCGCCGCCGAAGCGCACGTAGAAGCCGGCCTTCCACAGGGCCATGCCGGCCTCGAACGGACGCACGATGGCGTCGCCGTCACGCGGGGCGATCTGCAGGGCACCGGCCAGGCCGCAGTTGCGGATGTCGACGACGTGCTTGGCGCCCTTCAGACCGTGGATGGCCTTCTCGAAGTGCGGAGCCAGTTCGGCCGATTGCTGCACCAGGTTTTCCTTCTCCAGCAGGTCCAGGGCGGCCAGGCCGGCGGCGCAGGCAACCGGATGCGCGGAGTAGGTGTAGCCGTGGGTGAACTCGACGGCGTACTCGGGCGTCGCCTGGTTCATGAAGGTCTGGTAGATCTCGCGGCTGGCGATCACCGCGCCCATGGGGATGGCGCCGTTGGTGATCTGCTTGGCCACGTTCATCAGGTCCGGGGTCACGCCGAAGTATTCGGCACCGGTCATCTTGCCCATGCGGCCGAAGGCGGTGATCACTTCGTCGAAGATCAGCAGGATGTTGTTCTGGTCGCAGATTTCGCGCAGGCGTTGCAGGTAGCCGGCCGGCGGCACGATCACGCCAGCGGAGCCGGACATCGGCTCGACGATCACGGCGGCGATGTTGGACGCGTCATGCAGTTCGATCAGTTTCAGTAGTTCGTTGGCCAGCTCCACGCCGCCGGTTTCGGCTGCGCCCTTGGTGAAGGCCATGCCCGGCTGCAGCGTATGCGGCAGGTGGTCGACGTCCATCAACTGGCCGAACATCTTGCGGTTGCCACCAATGCCGCCCAGGGCGGTGCCGGCGACGTTCACGCCGTGGTAGCCACGGGCGCGGCCGATCAGCTTGGTCTTCTGCGGCTGGCCTTTGAGGCGCCAGTAGGCGCGGGCCATCTTGATGGAGGTGTCGGCGCACTCGGAACCGGAACCGGTGAAGAACACGTGGTTCAGCTCGCCCGGAGTGAGGTTGGCAATCTTCTCGGCCAGCTGGAAGGACAGCGGGTGGCCGTACTGGAAGCCTGGCGAATAGTCGAGGGTGCCGAGCTGCTTGGCCACGGCTTCCTGGATTTCCTTGCGCGAGTGACCGGCGCCACAGGTCCACAGGCCGGAGAGGCTGTCGTAGATGCGACGGCCCTGGTCATCGATCAGCCAGCTGCCTTCAGCGGCGACGATCAGGCGCGGGTCGCGCTGGAAGTTGCGGTTGGCTGAAAACGGCATCCAGTGAGCGTCCAGCTTGAGCTGGCTGGCGAGAGGAAGCTGGGCGGTCTGCGGCATGTTCATGTGTGGCCTCGAATGGGTCTTGTTCTGAGGAACGACGAGCTACTTGCTGCCGACATTGCCACGGGCATAAAGTCACGAAAATCCAACTTTACTTATCTTTAGATCAGAGGTTACTAAACCATGAGCAGCCGCCGCCCCGAGCCGCTGGCGCAGGTCAGCGATTTCGATATCCGCCTGCTGCGCATCTTCCGCAGCGTGGTGGAATGCGGCGGTTTCTCCGCCGCCGAGAGCGTGCTGGGCATCGGTCGCTCGGCCATCAGCCAGCAAATGAGCGACCTCGAGCAACGCCTCGGCCTGCGCCTGTGCCAACGCGGCCGCGCCGGCTTCGCGCTGACCGAGGAAGGCCGCGAGGTATTCCAGTCATCCATGCAGTTGCTGGCGGCACTGGAAACCTTCCGCACCGAGGTCAATGGTCTGCACCAGCATTTGCGCGGAGAGCTGAACATCGGCCTCACCGACAACCTGGTGACGCTGCCGCACATGCGCATCACCAACGCGCTCGCCCGTCTGAAGACCCTCGGGCCGGATGTGCAGATCAATATCCGCATGACGCCACCCAGCGAGGTGGAGCAAGGTGTGCTCGACGGTCGTCTGCATGTCGGCGTGGTACCCCAGACCGCGGCCCTCTCCGGCCTGGAATACCAACCGCTGTACAGCGAACGTTCGCTGCTCTACTGCGCCGTCGGTCACCCGCTGTTCTACGCCGACGATGCGCAACTGAGCGACGAGCGCCTGAATCAGCAGGACGCCATTGCCCCCACCTTCCGTCTACCGGCGGACATCCAGTCCCATTATCAGGTGCTCAACAGCACGGCCAGCGCCTCGGACCGCGAAGGCATGGCCTTCCTGATCCTCACCGGGCGCTACATCGGCTACCTGCCGGACCATTACGCCACCTTCTGGGTGCAACAGGGGCGGTTGCGGGCACTGAAGCCGACGAACCGGTTCTACGACCTGTCGCTGGCCTCGGTCACCCGCAAGGGGCGCCGACCGCACCTGGTGCTGGAGAGCTTCCTGGAAGCACTGGCGGCGACGACCTGACGGTGCGAAACGGCTGCTTCCCAGCCCCATTTGGGTGCAGCCGTGACAAATCCCGCGAATAACCTGACCACGGCTACAGTTTTGGCTTGTCGGACACGCCAACCTGAGTTATCAGTGCTGTCGCCACCCCATCTCAGAATCTGGAAGCCTATGACCTCACTGGTGCCCGCCCACAGCCCGAATCCTTCCGCGAAGCCCGCCGGACGCATCCGTCAGAAGAACGAAGAACTGATACTTGCCGCCGCCGAAGAAGAGTTCGCCCGCCACGGATTCAAGGGCACCAGCATGAACACCATCGCCGTCCGCGCAGGGCTGCCGAAGGCCAACCTGCACTACTACTTCACCAACAAGCTGGGTCTGTACGTCGCGGTGTTGAGCAATCAACTGGAACTCTGGGACAGCACCTTCAATACCCTGACCGCCGAGGACGACCCAGCCGAGGCCCTGGCCCGCTACATCCGCGCCAAGATGGAGTTCTCCCGGCGCAACCCGCTCGCGTCGAAGATATTCGCCATGGAGATCATCAGCGGCGGCGGCTGCCTGGCAGAGCACTTCGATCAGGACTACCGCACGTGGTTCAAAGGACGCGCAGGCGTGTTCGAAGCCTGGATCGCCGCTGGCAAGATGGATCCGGTGGACCCGGTCAACCTTATATTCCTGCTCTGGGGCAGCACCCAGCACTACGCCGACTTCAACACTCAGATCTGCCGTGTCACCGGCCGCAAGCGCCTGACCAAGGACGATTTCGAAGCGGCCACGCAGAACCTCATCCAGATCATCCTCAAGGGCTGCGGCCTGACGCCGCCCGCGACCGCCTGATGCCATACACGCTGTCCTCTCCCGCCGAATACCGCGAGGAAATCAAGAAGAGCCGCTTCATCGCCCACGCCGCACAAGTGGCCAGCGTCGAGGAGGCCCAGGCCTTCATTGCACGGCTGTCCGAGCCCGGCGCTTCCCATAACTGCTGGGCCTGGAAACTGGGCAACCAATATCGTTTCAGCGACGACGGCGAACCCGGAGGCACCGCCGGACGCCCCATCCTCGCCGCCATCGAAGGCCAGGATTGCGACCAGGTGGCAGTGCTGGTAATCCGTTATTACGGTGGCATCCAACTCGGCACCGGCGGTCTGGCACGCGCCTACGGCGGCAGCGCCGCCAAATGCCTGCAGGGCGGCCAACGCGTGGAGCTGGTGGCGCGCAGTCGCATCAGCTGCCACCCCGGTTTTGCCGAACTACCGCTACTCAAGGCTCGCCTCGCCGAGTTCGAAGCCCTGGTGGAAAGTGAAAGCTTCGATGCCGAAGGCGCCGAGCTGGTCCTGGCCCTGCCCGATGGCCGCATCGCCGGGCTGGAACAGGTTCTGCGGGACATCAGTCGGGGACGCCTGGAAGTGAAACGACTCTAGGGATGAATTCATTCGCCAACCGGAGCGAAGGTTCGGCGATCAGCCATCCACAGCCGTAGGGTGCGCCATGCGCACCAAGCCCAGGCCCCGAATCCCTGGTGTGCGCAGCGCACCCTACAGAATGAACCCGCTCCGAATCCCACCCACAATTTCTGTGGAGCCGGCTGTGGATAACTCGTGGACTTCTCGCTGTAACGCCGCTGTGGTGCGGATTAGCGAGAGTTGTTCGCTTTTTGCCCAGCCCCCTCTCTTTTCTCTTGCACCAAAGATAAGCAACTGATTTTCGGTACTTTCCAACGCGCACCAAGGCTGCGCATCTGGCTACCCTCGTGGCCGCGCTTGTCCACCTCCAACGGGGAAAAGACTGTGGATAAGCTTGGGAGTATCCGCCGCAGCCCATGAGCCACGGCACTTGCAGGCGGATGATCAATAAACAGCCAAAAAGCTTCCCTGGTGAACCCGGGCGGGCCGACACCCTCTCAGCACATTCCCATCCAGCCAGTTAAACTTTCCGGCGATCTGGCCTGAAAACGAGAAACCACCATGTACGACTGGCTCAATGCCCTACCCAAGGCTGAATTGCATCTGCACCTGGAGGGTTCGCTGGAGCCCGAACTGCTTTTCGCCCTGGCCGAACGCAACAGGGTCGCGCTGCCCTGGGCCGATGTGGAAACCCTGCGCAAGGCCTACGCCTTCAACAACCTGCAGGAGTTCCTCGACCTCTATTACTCCGGCGCCGACGTGCTGCGCACCGAGCAGGACTTCTACGACCTGACCTGGGCCTACCTCGAGCGCTGCAAGGCGCAGAACGTTATCCACACTGAACCCTTCTTCGACCCGCAGACCCACACCGACCGGGGCATCCCCTTCGAGGTGGTGCTGTCCGGCATTCGCCAGGCCCTGGAAGACGGTCGCGAGCAACTGGGCATCAGCTCCGGGCTGATCCTCAGCTTCCTGCGCCACCTCTCCGAAGACGAAGCGCAGAAAACCCTCGACCAGGCCCTGCCCTTCCGTGACGCCTTCATCGCCGTCGGCCTGGACAGCTCGGAAAAGGGCCACCCGCCTAGCAAGTTCCAACGCGTGTTCGATCGTGCCCGCGCCGAAGGCTTCCTCACTGTCGCCCACGCAGGCGAAGAAGGTCCGCCGGAGTACATCTGGGAAGCCCTGGACCTGCTCAAGATCGAACGCATCGATCACGGCGTACGCGCCATCGAGGATGAGCGGCTGATGCAGCGCATCATCGACGAGCAGATCCCGCTCACCGTGTGCCCGCTGTCGAACATCAAGCTCTGCGTGTTCGACCACATGCGCCAGCACAACATCCTCGACATGCTGGAGCGCGGCGTGAAGGTAACGGTGAACTCCGATGACCCGGCCTATTTCGGCGGCTACGTCACCGAGAACTTCGCCGCCCTGCACGAGCACCTGGGCATGACCGAGGACCAGGCGAAGCGCCTGGCGCAGAACAGCCTGGACGCACGCCTGGTGAAGTAATCGTCACCGCAGGTCGGCGCCAGGCGCAGCACGGCCCGACGCCAGAGCCCGGTTCTGGGCACTGGATCGTTGGGCTTCGCTGCGCTCGCGGATCGCCACCTGCCCCAACCTCAAATTGCCCAGTGGTCACTGGCTTCGCCCGTAGCTTGTAGGAAATTTCCCAGAGCCAAGTAGTCCGGGATGGACGCCCTACCAGACCCGCTTCCGGCGCCCCTTAAGATGCCTCCCATCGCCTTGCGAGACCGCCCGCGCTGTCTTCGCCACAAGACCAAAACCCGATGGATACCGAGGCTCCCTCTTCATGCAGACCAGAATCGTCATTGTCGATGAGGGCCGCATCGTCGACCTTGGCCGCCAGGTACGTGCGCGCATGCAGCAGGTCGGTCAGCCTCACCTCGGCCTGGCAACTGGTCTGACAGCCCCAGCAGCAAGCCTTGCAACACGCCGAACGTCATTATCAGGAGGAACTTCAATTGCAGATCGACCTGGCCAACCTGCCAGCCAATTCCGTCCCGTCGGGCGAACGCGTTACGAACGCGGCACTGCCCGGATTCCTTGCCAGGACCAGTGCCAATGCCGAAATCACCCTTGAGCGCATGGATGGCGATGGCGCTGGCCGCATGAGCCTGAACCTGGCGGGCACGCTGAGCAGTGTGCTCGCCTGGATGGAGCGGTTGGAGGAAAGCGGCGTAGAGGTGGTATCGCTGGGAATGGACGTCGACCGCGAAGCCGACGTAAAGGCGCGGATGGTGGTGGCGACGCCTCAGGAAGCCCGCGCCGGACTCGGCGTCAGCAAGCGCAGAAGACCGCCCAGCAACACACCATAGAGCGGCACGAAGAGCACCAGGCTGATGGCCAGTTTGACGCCGTAGTCGACGGTGGCGATCTCTACCCAGTTCGCCGCCATGAAGGGGTTGTCGCTGCGCCAGAAGGCCACGGAGAAGAACGCGAAGGTATCCAGCAGGTTACCGGCAATGGTCGAGGCCACCGGGGCTACCCACCACTGGCGCATCTTGCGCAGGCGGTCGAAGACCTGGATATCCAGCACCTGACCCAATACATAGGCGAGGAAGCTGGCCAGGGAAATCCGCGCGACGAACAGGTTGAACTCGCCGAGTGCGGCGAAGCCCTGGAAGCTCGCTTCCTGGAACAGCACGGACACCACATAGGACGCCAGAAGCGCCGGCACCATGACCTGGGCGATGACCCGGCGTGCCGCGACCTTGCCCATCAGGCGTACGGTGAGGTCAGTGGCCAGGAAGATGAACGGAAAGCTGAATGCGCCCCAAGTGGTGTGCCAGCCGAACAGAGTAATCGGCAACTGCACCAGGTAGTTGCTGGCGATGATGATGAAGATGTGGAAAGCGATCAGGCCGGTCAGTGCCGGACGCCAGATCGAAGGCGTTGTAGCGGGCATGTTGGTTCGCATCCTTTTTGCCGATGGGGTGAGGGAACCCATGTCGCGGCCCCATGGCCAACGACGGCGCGCATTCTAACTTGACCCGCGCGTCAGGAAAAGACGCTTTGTCCGGGCGCGTGCATCCAACGGCGATAACGCAGTAGGGGCGAATTCATTCGCCAAGCAGGCCGAAAGGCTGCCCTGGTGTTGCCCACATGGGTCAGCTTCGCTGTCCTTGGCGAACAAGTTCGACCCTGCAAAAGGAATGGGCCGCGATGCGGCCCTTAGTCTTGAAGCGTCTTGCGTCGCCCCGTCACCATGGACCAGGGCAGGTTCTCGCGCGTGCGCACACTCTCCACCAGCGCGGCGCCGACGTGCAGGCAGGCCAGCCAGAACAGGCTGTCGGCCATGAAGACATGGATGTCCCGGGGCAGGTCCTCGCCCCAGAAGTAGTCGACTTCTTCCATCAGGAAGCCGGTGACGCCCAGGCCGAACATCAGCAGCAACATGAGGATCATCACCAGCCCGCCCAGGGGTGAATGGCCCATGCGGTGCATGTGACCGCCGGTGAGCAGTGCCCTGGCGTGGGCCACCAGGCGCGCCGGCCGCGGCCAGAAATCTGCCCAACGCGCCGGCCGGGGGCCGACGAAGCCCCAGGCCAGCCGCACCAGCACCACCACCACGGCGTAGTAGCCGAGCCAGCGGTGCCAGCCGTCACCTGCCTCATTGAGGAAGTAGTCACCAATGAAGGCAGCCACCAGGGACCAGTGGCCGATCCGCACCACCGGGTCCCAGAGGCGAACGGTATCGGTGCTCACGGGTCAGTCCTCGATCTCCTGCTTGACCACCTTGCCGTCGACCGGGTTGAAGTAGATCTCGACTTTGCGCTTGTCCTTGTCCCAGCCGTAGATCTCATAGCAGTTGCCATCGGTCACCTTGAACTTCTTGATGTCGTACCCCTGGGTCTTGAGGTCTTCCTGGAACTTGGTCTGGTCTTGCCAGGTAGCCTTGTCGGCTGTGGTGCACTCGGTCTTGGCGAAGGTCAGGGGGCTGACGAGGGCCAGGGAAAGAAGCAGCAGTTTACGCATGGTATCGACCTCGATTCGTACGTTGTAATGCGGAAGACATTGCAAGGCGTTCTCATTTGCCGCCATGACAATGGAGAGTAGGTCAGGCCCTGAGGGCTGTCATATGCCGGCCTGCCGATCTCAGCGACGTTCGACCGCGAATTGACCCCTTCCTGCATGCTTGGCCCGGTAGCAAGCTGTATCAGCCTGTTTCAGAAGTTCCGCCGGTTGCGCGTTGGCGCCGTGGATGCAGGCGATGCCAACGCTGGCTCCCACGCGATATTCCTGGCCTTCCCACTCCAGCACGACGCCCTGGACCTGGGCGATCAGCCGAGCCGCCAGCAGTTCCGCCTGGGGCAACGGGCAACTGCGCAGGATCAGCGCGAACTCGTCGCCACCCAGGCGCGCCAGTTGGTCACCCGCGCGAACCTGGGCCTGCATCAGCCTGGCGAGCTGGCGCAGCAATTCATCCCCGGCGGCGTGGCCCGCGTTGTCGTTTACCTGCTTGAAGCGGTCCAGGTCGATGAAGCAGAGCACGCTGTTGCCGTCGTTCTGCACCACCTCGCGACAGCTTTCGGCAAGGGCATCCTCGAAGGCAGGGCGATTGAGCAGGCCGGTCAGCGCGTCGTGGGTCGCGGCGTAACGCAGGTGCTTTTGCATGGCCCGGGCTTCGCTGACATCAGTCAGCACCAGCACGCTCCCCAGCATGGTGCCGTCGCCTGCGCGCATGGGGGCCGCCTGGCCGCGCAGGGCGATGGTGCCGCCTGCCGGGTGACGCAGCGAGGCCAGGCCCTGGAGGCTGGCAGCGCTGCCGCGCTCCAGGCAGTCACGCACCGGGTTGGGCACCAGGCGCCCATCTTCTCCTTCCAGCAGCAGCACCTGCTCGATGGGCAGACCCCGGGCCTCGTCGCTGCTCCAGCCACTGAGGCGCTCGGCCACCGGGTTAAGGAAACTGACCCGGCCTTCCAGGTCGGAGGTGATGACGCCGTCGCCAATGGCATCGAGGGTCACCTGCAGGCGCTCGCGCTCATCTCGCAGGCGCTCGGCAAGCTGGTGCAGCTCGCTGACGTCCCAGTTGGTGCCGACCATGCGCAGCGGCTGGCCACCGGCGTCGCAGACCAGACGCGCGTGCCCCTTGAGCACCCGATGTTCACCATCGCCACGACGAATGCGGAACTCGATGTCCAGCCGCCGGCTACCTTCTCGCGCAGCCAGCACCTCACGTTCGGCACGGGCCGCGTCATCCGGATGCAGGTGGGCCAGCCAGTCGGCGAAGGACAACTCGTCGCCCAGGCGGCGGCCATAGAGGCGATACATACCCTCGTCCCAGAGCAGGCGATCGTTGACCAGATCCCACTCCCAGACGCCAACGCCACTGGCCTCGGTCGCCACCGAGTAGCGACGGGCCAGTTCCGCCTCGCGTTCCTCGGCACGCTTGCGCCGGTCGATGTCCTCGATCTGCGAAATGAAGTACAGCGGCTCGCCCTCGTGGTCGCGCACCAGGGATACCGCCAGCAGTCCCCAGATTTCCCGCCCACTCTTGTGCAGGTAGCGCTTCTCCAGGCGGTAGCTGTGGCGCCGCCCGGCGAGGATTTCCCGCACCAGTTCGAGATCGTCTGCCAGGTCGTCGGGGTGGGTGACGTCCTGGAAGTTCAGGCTGGAGAGTTCCTCCTCCGCATAGCCAAGCATGTCGCAAAGCGCCCGGTTGACTCGCTGCCAGCGGCCATCCAGCCCCACCAGCGCCATGCCGATGGCGGAGTGGTCCATGGCGTCGCGAAAGCGCGATTCGCTGGCTGCCAGTTCGCGCCGGCGTCTACGCAATTGCTCCACCGCCGAAGCCAGCAGCAATGCCGGCAACAGAGCCAGCAGCAACGGCAGGTAGATCAGCAGGTCGCGCCAGCCCTTCTGCAGAACTGGTACTTCAAGCAGGCCCAAGGCGATGATCGCGCCACCGCTCACCGAAGCCATCGCAACCAGCAGTGCAGTGCTGGCGAAGGTCAGACGCACCGCGGCGATGATCAGCGGCAGGGCCAGGTAGACGAAGGGGAATGGCAACAGCAACAGGGCGAAGGGCGTGCCCAGCAACACCAGCCCGATGTAGAGCAGCAACTCGTGGCGACGGCGCTCGCCAATCAGCTCCCACCCGCTGTTCTGGCGCAGCCAGACCGCCAGGGGTAGCACCGAGACGGCGCCGAGCATGGCGCCCTCGACCCAATACATCCAGCCACGCTCGAAGGAATCCAGCCCCTGCCAGGCGAGGATACTCGCCCCCAGGCTGGCACCCACCAGCGGCGGTAACAGGGCGCCGAAGAACATGAACTGCAGGAAGGCCCCGGGGCTTTCGTTCATCCGCAACGCGGCGCCGCTGACCCGCAAAAGAGACGCGGCCAGTACTACTTCGAGCAGGTTGGGTGGGATGAAGCTCGCCGCCCGCAAGAGGCTATCGCCGAACGTTATGTTCGCCAGCAGGTCCGCCAGCATCGCCACCGTCAGCAGGGGCGCCCAGCGCCGCAACGGCTGGTCCCAGAGCAGCGCCACGGTGAAAGCGTTGGCGTACCAGAGCGTGGCAATGCTGCCGGGCTGGCGCGACAGCCAGACAGCCCCCAGGGCCAGCAGCAGGTAGCCGGCGAAAGCCAGCAGCACGGTCGGCAGGAAAGCACCAGGCTCGCGGTTACGCAGCATCAGCCGGTACCCCCACGGCAGGCGCCGGGCGAGGGCCCGGCAGGATTCAAGCAGGTCGGACACAAGTCAGCCACGGGAATCTCCACGCAGGCCACGGCTTATCCAGACGATAGCGGAACCTCGGGCCCGAGCAATTCGACGATCAGACGCCGGCATTGCCGAGACCGACACTCAACTCCAGGGCGCGCCGACGAGTAGCGTGGCGCAACGTGCCTGGACGAACTCGCGGAGCAGCCGCACCGGCTTGCTGAGCTGGGCGCGGTGGGCGCAGATCAGGTTCAGCGGCGTGGCCTGGCCACGGTATTGCGGCAGGGCCAGTTCCAGGCGCCCGGCCTGGATATCACCGGCTACATCCAGCCAGGACTTGTAGGTGAGCCCCTGCCCAGCCAGGGCCCAGCGCCGCACTACATCGGCATCGTCGCAGACACGGTTGCCGCTTACCGCCACCACTTGCTCGCGCCGGCCCTCGCTGAAGCTCCAGCGATCGTGGACACGCCCGCCCAACTGGTAGAGCAGGCAGTTGTGCCCTTCCAGCTCCGCAGGCTGCTGGGGGCGGCCGTGGCGGGCGAAATAGCCGGGGGACGCGCAAAGCACCCGGCGGTTGCTGGCCGCCAATGGCAGCGCCACCAGGCTGGAATCTTCCGGCTCGCCGTAGCGGATGGCGATGTCCACCGACTGGCGAAACAGATCGGCCACCCGGTCGCTGAGGTGCAGGCGAATGCCCAGGCGCGGATGCTCGCGCTGGAAGTCATCGAGCCAGGGCACCAGCACATTGCGGCCGAAGTCCGAGGGCGCGGACAGCTGCAGCACACCTGCGATGTCTTCGCGACCGCCGGCCAGTTGCCGTTGCCCCTCCTCGAGACTGGCCAGCGCAGTGCGCGCATGGACGAGGAACTGCTCGCCCTCGGGTGTCAGGCGCAGGCTGCGGGTAGAGCGAGCGAACAGGCGGACCTCGAGCTGTTGTTCGAGACGCTTGAGCGCAGCACTGGCCACGGCGGGCGAGACATCCAGCTTGCGGGCGGCGGCCGAGAGGCTACCGTGGTCAGCGGTACTGACGAACAGAGCGAGGTCGTCGAGGCGCAGCATTTTCAAATTCCTATTGAAAGACTGTCGCTTTCTAGCCGATTTTTCTCTCCTGCGAAATAACCGACCATGCGGCCCATCAAGCCCCACGCGGAGAATCCCGATGAAAGCCGTCGCCTACTTCCAGAACCTGCCCATCGACAACCCCGAATCCCTGCAGGACATCCTGCTGCCGGAGCCGCAACCGGGACCGCGCGACTTGCTGGTGGAGGTACGCGCCATCTCGGTCAATCCGGTGGACACCAAGGTCCGCCGCAACGCGCCTCCCGAGGCTGGGCAACCCAAGGTGCTGGGCTGGGACGTTGCTGGCGTGGTCAAGTCGGTGGGCAGCGACGTCACCCTGTTCCAGCCGGGCGACCGTGTTTTCTACGCCGGTGACCTGACCCGTCCGGGCGGCAACGCGGAGTTCCATCGGGTGGATGAACGCATCGTCGGCCACATGCCCGAAAGCCTGGACTTCGCCCAGGCCGCCGCTTTGCCACTGACCTCCATCACCGCCTGGGAGCTGCTGTTCGACCGTCTGCAGATCCCCGAAGGCAAGGCCGACCTGGGCCAGAGCCTGCTGGTGGTGGGCGCCGCGGGTGGCGTGGGTTCGATCCTCGTACAACTGGCCCAACAGCTCACCGGCCTGACCGTGATTGGCACTGCCTCGCGTCCGGAAACCCAGGCCTGGGTCCGCGAACTGGGGGCCCAGCATGTGCTGGATCACAGTAAGCCCCTGGCCGATGAACTGCGCCGCGCTGGTCTCGCCCAGGTTACTCATGTGGCCAGCCTGACCCAGACCGACCAGCACCTGGATCAGTTGGTAGAGGCCCTGGCGCCCCAGGGCCGCCTCGGCCTGATCGACGACCCGGCATCGCTGGATGTGGCCAAGCTCAAGCGCAAGAGCCTCTCCCTGCACTGGGAGTTCATGTACACACGCTCGATGTTCCAGACCCCGGACATCCTCGAGCAGCACCGCCTGCTGGAGCGCGTCAGCCAACTGATCGACGCCGGCGTGCTGAAGACCACCGTGGGCGAACACTTTGGCACCATCAATGCCGCCAACCTGCGCCGCGCCCATGCGCTGCTGGAAAGCGGCAAGGCTAAGGGCAAGATCGTGCTGGAAGGTTTCTGAGGCGATTTCTGTAGAAGAGAGCCGGCTCGCGAAAGATTCCGCTCGGGCTGTTCGCGAGCAAGCTCGCTCCTACAAGTTGGACACTGACCGGCGAGCAGTTGGGCTGGCGAAGGGTCCGGTACGCGAGGGTAAGAGACTTTTATTTTTCCTGGTCTCGCCAGCGGCGCTTCCGCCAGTTGTTCGAGCAGACGCCCCGCAGCGCAGTGCAGGGCTACGATCGCCAGCGTCGGGTGATCCACTGGAACCGCGCCAGCGAATTGCCCCTGCAACGCAGCGATGGCAACCCGGTGACGGTGTTCTCCAGCCACCTGGTGCTGCGCAACTTGCACAACCAGTTGGAGCTCTACTGCGTCGACATCGATTTCAGTGCCCTGAAGTCAGCGAGGGACGCTCTCCGGCAGAGCGAGAATCGTTATCAGGAATTGCTGCAGAGCCTTGGCCAACTCGCCCCGGAGCGGCAATCGAGCAGCGGCGAACAGGGCCAGGACGAACGGTATCGACCACCAGTCGGCTGCTTGATGCTGGTCATTTTCTGTCATCTGGGCGGGTCTACACTCAGCTTCCCCGCCACTTGATTGGGAGATGACCGAGGTGAAAATTCTTGTCCGTCCGACCGCCACCCCTCAGGGTTCTGGCTGGCAAGTCTGCCTTGACCAGCATGCGGTGAGCTTTCGTAGCGAGGCCGAAGCGCGCCGATTCGTCAGCGTCCTCGAGGAGCGCCTGAAGGCGCCCCACGTGCTACCGGACTGGTCAAGACGGATCGCGAGTTAACCCAGGGGCGCCTGGCCGTTGCGGTCGAGGCGCCAAGTCAGCAGCGCACAGGCGACTGCCGCGCAGCCGCACAGGCTGATGACCAGGGCCAGGGGCATGGCACTGCCATCGTGCAACCAGCCCACAAGGGCGGCAGCTCCTGCCGCCACTCCAAACTGCAGACTGCCCATCAGCGCCGAGGCGCTACCCGCGTTCTGGCCCTGGCCGGCCATTGCGCATGCCGAGGCGTTGGGCAGGATGCACCCCAGGCTGGCGATGCAGCCGAACAGCGGTAGCAGAAGCGGCCACAGCGATTGTGTCTGCAAGCTGGAAACCCCCAGCAGCGCCAACGCGCACACCAGATAGACCCAGATCACCCGTCGCATCCAGAAGGCCGGCCCGCGACGGCGCAGCAACACGGCATTGATCTGGGCGACCAGGATGAAGCCCGCGGCGTTGGAGCCGAACAGCCAGCCATAGTGCTCCGGCGGCACGCCATAAAGCTGGATGAATACGAAGGGGGAGCCGGCGATGTAGGCGAACATGCCGGCGATGGCGAAACCACCGCTCATGCCGTAGGCGAGAAATTGCCAGTCGCCGAGCAACCGACGGTACTGCCCGAGGGCGCCACTCAATGGCGCACGCGGAGTGATGTTGGAGAGCGTCTCCGGCAGCCAGAAGGCGATTCCCAGCAGCACCAGCGCGCTGAACAGGGTCAGCGCCCAGAAGATCGACTGCCAGCCGAAAAGCTCAAGGAGCAGCCCTCCGCCCAGCGGCGCCAGGATCGGCGCCAGGCCCATCACCAGCATCAACTGCGAGAAGGCCTTGGCCGAGGCGATGGGATCGCACAGGTCACGCACCACAGCCCGCGACACCACCATCCCCGCACAGCCGCCCAGGGCCTGGACGAAGCGTGCGCCGACCAGCCACTCCAGGCTGGGTGCCAGGGAGCAGGCGACCGAAGCCAGGGTGAAAATGGTCACGCCCACCAGCAGCGGCGGACGCCGACCGAAACGATCCGCCAGCGGACCATAGATCAGTTGACCGAGTGCGAGGCCAATGAAGTAGGACGCCAGGGTGAGCTGCACATGCTCCACATCGGTGGCGAAGGCCTTGGCCATGGCCGGGAAGCTGGGCAGGTAGAAATCGATGGCCATCGGCCCGAAGGCGCTGAGGGCCCCGAGCAGGAGGAGGATGCGGAAAGTCATGGTCGAGGCTGGCGCCATCCCTTGCGGTTAAGGCGCCAGATAGTAACAGGGGATTTCGCGCAAAAGCGGCTTTGGCTGCTGGTCCGTGGGAGCGAATTCATTCGCGAATGAATTCGCTCCCACAATGACTCTCCACGGCCCCCCTAACCCTCATGCGCGTGCTCGACCTTGGACGACTTTTTGCGATCCAGCCAGTCCGAGGCCTTCTCCACCAGCATGAAGAACATGGGGATCAGGAAGGTCGCCAGCACGGTGGCGGCGAGCATGCCGCCGATCACCCCGGTGCCGATGGAATGACGACTTGCCGAGCCGGCACCCGAGCTGATGGCCAGCGGCACGCAACCGAGGATGAAGGCCAGCGAGGTCATCACGATCGGGCGGAAGCGCAGCTTCGCAGCCTCAAGCGCGGCCTCCACCGGCCCCATGCCCTGTTCCCGGCAAAGCACGGCGAATTCGACGATGAGGATCGCGTTCTTCGCCCCCAGGCCGATCAGGGTCACCAGGCCGACCTGGAAGTACACGTCGTTCTGGATACCCCGCAACCACACGGCGAGGATCGCGCCGAACACTGCGAAGGGCACCGCGGTGACCACCGCCAGCGGCAGGGTCCAGCGCTCGTACTGGGCGGCAAGGATGAGGAACACCATGATCAGGCCGAAGATGAACGCCGTGCTACCGGAACCGTGAGTAGCCAGCTCCTGATACGCCGAGCCGATCCAGCCAAGGCTGTAGTCCTCACCCAGCACCTCGTTCGCCACTTCCTGCATCGCCTCCAGCGCCTGGCCGGAGCTGTAGCCAGGCGCCGGACCGCCGAGCACCTTGGCCGCCGGGTAGACGTTGAAACGGGCGTAGGAGTCCGGCCCCAGAATGCGCTCAACGCGCACCAGTGACGACAGCGGTACCAGGTCATCAGTGGTGGAACGCACATAGACCTGGCTGAGGTCATCCGGCTTGCGACGGAACTCCGGCTCCGACTGCAGGCTCACCTGCCAGGTACGGCCGTAGAGCGTGAAGTCGTTGACGTAGTAGCTGCCGAAGGTGGCCTGCATGGCGGTGAACACGTCGTTGATCGCCACGCCCAGGGCCCGTGCCTTGGTGCGGTCCAGGTCGATGTAGTACTGCGGCACGTTGGCGTTGAAGGTGGTGTTCACCCCGGCCAACTCGGGCCGCTTCGACGCCGCGGCAACGAACTTCTGCACGACCGCTTCCAGTTGCTGCACGGTGCCGCCGCTACGGTCCTGGATATAGGACTCGAAACCGCCGGTGGTACTCATGCCGGTGATGGGAGGCGGGTTGAACGACAGCACAATGCCGTCCTTCTGCCCGGCGCCCATGCCCATGAAAGTGTGCGTGAGGTTGCGCGCATCCAGTTCGGGCGTGGTGCGCTCGCTCCAGTCCTTCAGCGGCACGAAGGACACCCCGGCGTTGCTGCGCGTGCCGAAGGTGAGGATGTCGAAGCCGGCGAAGGTAACCACGTCCTGCACGGCCGGATGTTTCATCAGCTGCTCTCCGACGGCGCTGGTGAGCTCCTCGGTCCGGGTCAGGGAGGCTGCCGGCGGCAGGAAGTAGGCATTGAGCACGTAGCCCTGGTCTTCATCCGGCACCAGGGCGCCAGGCACCCGGCCGAAGAGGATGACCAGCAGGGCGAGCATGCCGCCAAACAGCAACAGGCCGATCAGCGACCGTTTGAGGAAGAACTGCACGCCAGCGCCATAGCCCGAGGTCATGCGCTCGAAGAAGCGGTTGAACCAGCGGAACGGCGCGGCCGGCTCGCCATGGCCAGGCTTGAGCATCAGGGCACAGAGAGCTGGCGAAAGCGTCAGCGCCACGATGCCGGAAATCACCACGGATACCGCAATGGTGATCGCGAACTGCTGGTACATCTGTCCTGCCAGACCGCCGAGGAAGCCTACCGGGATGAACACCGCACAGAGCACCAGCACGATGGCGATGATCGGCCCGGTCACCTCCTCCATGGCTTCGATCGCCGCTTCGCGCGGGCCGATCTTCTTCGTCGCCATCACCCGCTCGACGTTCTCGATCACCACGATGGCGTCGTCTACCACGATGCCGATGGCCAGCACCATGCCGAACAGCGTCAGCAGGTTGATGGAGAAACCGAGCACGTACATGCCGGCGAAGGTACCGACCAACGACACCGGGATCGCCAGCACCGGGATCAGCGTCGCCCGCCAGTTCTGCAGGAAGATGAAGACCACCAGCACCACCAGAATCAAGGCTTCGAAGAAGGTGTGGATCACCTCTTCGATCGACACCTCGACGAACTTGGTCGTGTCATAGGGGATCTTGTAGGCGATGCCCTCGGGGAAGCGCTTGGCCAGGCGTTCCATCGTGTTGTTGACCGCTTCGGCGGTATCCAGGGCGTTGGCACCCGGTTGCAGGTAGATACCGAAGGCGGCGTTCTGCTGGCCGTTCAGGGAGGTCATGAGGGAGTAGTCCTGGGCCCCCAGCTCCACGCGCGCCACATCTTTGAGCAACAGGCTGGCGCCGGTGGCGTCGGAACGCAGGATGACGCCCTCGAACTCCTTGGGATCGGTGAAGCGACCCTGGGTGGTCACCGTGTAGGTGAAGTCCTGGGGCTGGTTGAGCGGTTGCTGGCCAAAGCTGCCGGCGGCGAACTGGGAGTTCTGCTCGCGGATGGCGCTGACCACGTCGCTGGGTGTGAGGTCGTACTGCGCCAGCTTGTCCGGCCGCAGCCAGATACGCATGGAATAGTCCTTGGAGCCGAACTGGCTGGCATCGCCCACGCCGGGAATCCGCTTCAACTCGTCGATCACGTTGATCAGCGCGTAGTTGCTGATAAAGATCGGGTCACGGGAGTTGTCCGGCGAAAAGAGGGTGACCACCTGGAGGATGTCGGAGGATTTCTTCTCCACCTTCACGCCCTGCCGGCGCACCTCTTCGGGCAACTTGGCGAGCGCGGCCTGGACCTTGTTGTTGACGTCGATGGTGGCCTGGTCGGGGTCGCGGCCCACTTCGAAATACACGGTCAGGCTCATGGCACCACTGCTGTCGGAGTTGGACAGCTGGTAGATCATGCCCTCGACGCCGTTGATTTCCTGCTCGAGAGGGGCGGCAACCGTTTCTGCGATCACCTGGGAACTGGCACCGGGATAGACCGCAGAGACCGACACTTGCGGCGGGAGGATTTCGGGGTACTGGGCGATCGGCAGCGCGCGCATGGCGGCAAGGCCGGCGAGCACGATCACGATGGAGATGACCGCAGCGAAGACCGGGCGGTCGATAAAGAAGCGCGAGATCACGTTAGGCGCTCCTTCAGGATTGCTTGGCGGATTGTTCGGCCGGGGCCTGGCTGGCCTCCACGGCCTTTACCGGCGAGTCGGGGCGGACCTTGGGCAGACCTTCGACTATCACCCGGTCGCCAGTCGAGACGCCGGACTCGATCACCCAGCGACCGTCGCGGGTATCACCGGTCTTGACCTGGCGCACCCGCGCCATGCCGTCCTTGTCCACCACGTAGACGAAGGTGCCGCGCGGCCCCTGTGCAAGGGCACGTTCGGGGAGAGTGATGGCCTGAGGCCGCGTGAAGCCCTTCACCAGCACGCGCACGAACATACCGGGCAACAGCTTCTGCTCCGGATTGGGTACCACGGCGCGCGCACTGACGGTACCGGTGCCGGTGTTGACGAAACTGTCGGTGAAGTCGACCCGGCCGGAGAGCGGGTAGGTGGAACCGTCGCCAAACCTCAGATCAGCACTGAGCAATCCGTCCGGCGGCAACTCGACCTTGCCGTTCTTCACACCTTCGCGCAGGCGCTCGGCCTCGGTATCGGGATAGGCGAAGTTGACGTAGATGGGATCGAGCTGGGTGAGTTGGGTCAGCAGGCTGCCATTCGGATCGCCTGCCACGATGAGGCTGCCCTCGGATCGGGTTTCCTTGCTGGTCATGCCGGAAATGGGCGCTTCCACCGTGGTGTAGTCGAGGTCGATCTGACGGGCCTTCACCTCAGCCTGGGCGGCCTCGACGTTGGCCTTGCTCTGCTCGAAGTTGGAAATCGCGTTATCCAGTTCGCTTTCGCTGGCGAACCCCTTCTTCTGCAACTCGCGGGTTCGCTTGAGGTCGCGCTCGGTCTGCCGGTAGCGCGCCTGTTCCTGGGCCAGCGCGCCCTTGGCCCGAGCCAGGGCGGCTTCGTAGGTACGTGGGTCGATACGGAACAGAATCTGGCCCTGCTTCACCCGGCTGCCTTCGGTGTAGGTGCGTTGCTGGAGGATGCCGCTGACTTGCGCCCGGACCTCCACTTCACGGAATCCCGCTGTACGCCCGGCATACTCGAGGACAAGCGGGAGCGGCGCGGCCTTGGCGGTCTCCACCACCACTTCGGGGGCCGGTGGTGCGCCACCCGGAGCATCAGCGGCACCGGCAAGGCCGGTAAAACTGGCGCTTGCGGCGAGAAGTGCAAGGCTGAAGGGAAGGCTGCGGGTTAACGGCATAAGGTGTCTCCATACGGTGCCGAATCGGCAAATGAAGCAGGCGCTGAGCTATACATTCATTTGTGTCTGTAACGGTCATGTACCAGCAAAATCGGTACACTCCGCTCCCCAAACAAGAAGCCTAGTCACTATTGGCCCAACTGCTATGCGCAGAACGAAAGAAGAAGCAGAGAAGACCCGGGGGGCGATCCTCGACGCCGCCGAACACCTTTTCCTGGAAAACGGCGTGGCACATACATCGCTGGAACAGATTGCCCGCGCCGCCGGGGTGACCCGTGGCGCGGTCTACTGGCACTTCCAGAACAAGGCCCACCTGTTCCACGAGATGCTCTCCCAGGTGCGCCTACCCCAGGAGCAGATGACCGAACGGCTTTGCGGGTGCAATGGCCAGGACCCGATGCTGTCGCTACGCGACCTGTGCCTGGAAGCCATCGTCAACCTGGCAAGGGACGAGCAGCGCAAACGCATCTTCAACATCCTGCTGCACCGCTGCGAATTCACCGAAGAGCTGCGCGAGGCCGAAGAGCGTCACTACGCCTTCGTCAATCAGTTCATCCAGCTCAGCGAAGCGCTGTTCGCCCGCCCCGCCTGCCACGAGCGCCTGCGCCCGGGCATTACGCCGTTAGTGGCGTCCCGGGCGGTGCATGGCTTGGTGATCGGCCTGTTCAGCGACTGGACCCGCGACCCCGCGCTGTTCGACCCGCTGACCGATGCCGAACCCATGGTGGACGCCTTGTTCCGGGGGCTGGTGAAGGATTGGGACTGAGAACCAAGGTGTTGGGAGCGAATGCATTCGCGATTGAAATCGCTCCCAAATCCAGGGGCCGGCCTCAGGCCGCCTCGGCCTGATAACCCTCTTCGCGGATCGCTTCCAGAACCTGCTCTTCGGCAAGCCGGCTGGCGACCCGCACTTCGCCGGCCGCCAGGTCCACCTGTACTTCAGCCGCCTGGTCGCGGGCCTGCACAGCCTGGGTGATGGCGCGGACGCAGTGCCCGCAAGACATGCCTTGAACCTTGAATACCTGCATGGTCGTTCTCCTCGTGAGTGGAACCTGACGCCAGTCTCATCCTTTCCACCGTGGCAAGGTCAAGGGCTGGTCCTACACTGGGTTGAACATCTTGCAGGAGACTTTCGCCATGTACGGCTTCCGACCTGCCCTGCTCGCTTTTCTGGCGGCACCGCTGCTGGCCCAGGCCCAGCCTCCGGTCGACTATGGCGTGCTGATCGTCTCCCGGGAGCGCCTGGAACTCGCCACCGCCTGCGACGTCGGCCTCTATCTGGAAGACCAGTTGGCCGCGCGGCTGGTGCAGGGTCAGATCGTTTCCTTCAACCTGCCGCCGGGACCCTTGTCGATCCGACTGAGCCTGCTCGGCCCCGGGCGCTGCAAGCCGGGGGTCGAACAGTTGCGCCAGCAGACCATCACGCTGATGGCCGGCGAGGTACGCAAATACCGCCTCGCGCAGAGCACCGAAGGCCTCTATCTGGTACCGACCGCCGCCGTGCAATGACCACTTGACCTTTCCCTCGTGTCAAGGTTGATCCTAGGTTCATGCCAAGGAGGATCGACCCATGACCAACCCAACCGCATTCGACCTGCCCATCTCCGGGATGACTTGCGCCAGCTGCGCCGGACGAGTGGAGCGCGCCCTGGCCAAAGTGCCCGGCGTGCAGGCCGCAAGCGTCAACCTGGCTACCGAACAGGCTCGTGTTAAAGCCTCGGGCGACAGCCTGCCGGCCCTGGTAGCGGCCGTGGAAGCCGCGGGCTACCAGGTGCCCGCCCAGCGGCTGGAACTGGCCATCGGCGGCATGACCTGCGCCAGCTGCGTCGGTCGCGTGGAGCGGGCCCTGCGCAAGGTGCCGGGCGTGGCCGACGTGACCGTGAACCTGGCCAGCGAACGCGCCCACCTGCAAATCTTCGGCCCCCCCGACGGCACCCGCCTGGTCCAGGCGGTGGAAGCCGCCGGCTATACCGCCAGCCTTGTGGATGAAGATCAGCCACCAGTGGATGACACCGAAGCTCGCCTAAGCCGTGAACGCTGGGCCGTCCTGCTTGCCCTCGCCCTGGCGCTGCCACTGGTGGTCCCCATGCTGCTGGAATGGTTCGGCCTGCACTGGATGCTGCCGGCCTGGGCACAGTTCGCCCTGGCCACGCCCGTGCAGTTCATCCTTGGCGCACGCTTCTACCGCGCAGCCTGGAAAGCGGTGAAAGCAGGCGCCGGCAACATGGACTTGCTGGTGGCCATTGGCACCAGCGCCGGCTATGGCCTCAGCCTCTATCAATGGTGGACCGCGCATCCCGGCCACACACCGCATCTCTACTTCGAAGCCTCAGCCGTGGTGATTGCCCTGGTTCTGCTGGGCAAATATCTGGAAAGCCGGGCCAAACGTCAGACCAGCGCCGCCATCCGCGCCCTGGAAGCCCTGCGCCCGGAACGCGCCACTCGCCTTAGGGATGGCCGCGAGGAGGACGTCGCCATCGCCGCTTTGCAACTTGGTGACCTGCTGGTGGTGAAGCCCGGCGAGCGCTTCCCCGCCGACGGCGAGGTCAGCGAAGGGCAAAGCCACGCCGACGAAGCGCTGATCAGCGGCGAGAGCCTGCCGGTGCCCAAGCAGCCCGGCGACCGCGTCACGGCAGGAGCCATCAACGGCGAAGGGCGTCTGCTGGTGCGTACCACGGCACTTGGTGGTGAGACCGTGCTGGCGCGAATCATCCGCCTGGTCGAAGACGCACAGGCGGCCAAGGCGCCCATCCAGAAGCTGGTGGACCGCGTCAGCCAGGTGTTCGTCCCGGCGGTAATGCTGACTGCCCTGGCCACTCTTGCCGGCTGGTTGTTGGCCGGTGCCGGCATCGAGACCGCGCTGATCAATGCCGTTGCGGTGCTGGTCATCGCCTGCCCCTGTGCACTTGGCCTCGCCACTCCCACCGCGATCATGGCCGGAACCGGCGTGGCGGCACGCCACGGAATCCTGATCAAGGACGCCGAAGCCCTGGAAGTTGCTCACGCCGTGACGGCCGTGGCCTTCGACAAGACCGGCACTCTCACCTCCGGCACCCCGCGCATCGCTCACCTTGTTGCGGCGCATGGCGACGAGAACGAGCTGCTGCAACTGGCCGGAGCGCTGCAACGCGGCAGTGAACACCCGCTCGCCAAAGCGGTGCTGGATACCTGCGTCGATCGCGGCCTGGACGCTCCCAACGTGGACGACAGTCGTGCCTTGGCCGGCCGCGGGATCCAAGGCAGGGTGAACGGCCGCCTGCTGGCCCTGGGAAACCGTCGTTTGCTGGATGAACAGCAGCTTGCGGCAGGCGACCTGGCCAGCCAGGCCAAAGAATGGGAGACCGAGGGACGCACTCTGTCGTGGTTGCTGGAGCTGCAACCGGAGCCGCGTGTGCTCGGCCTCTTCGCCTTCGGTGACACCCTCAAGGATGGCGCTGCACAGGCTGTCACGACCCTGCGCGAGCGGGATATCCACAGTCACCTGATCACCGGCGATAACCGCGGCAGTGCGCGGGTGGTGGCCGAGGCCCTGGGCATCGACTCGGTACACGCCGAGGTGCTGCCGGCGGACAAGGCCGCCACAGTGGCAGCGCTCAAAGCCCGGGGGGCAGTAGTAGCAATGGTTGGCGACGGCATCAACGACGCCCCGGCCCTGGCCGCCGCCGACGTCGGCATCGCCATGGGCGGCGGTACGGACGTGGCCATGCACGCCGCCGGTATCACCCTGATGCGCGGCGACCCGCGCCTTGTTCCAGCGGCCCTGGATATCTCCCGCCGGACCTATGCGAAGATTCGCCAGAACCTGTTCTGGGCCTTCATCTACAACCTGATCGGCATCCCCCTGGCCGCCGCCGGCCTGCTCAGCCCCGTAGTGGCGGGTGCGGCCATGGCGCTGTCCAGTGTCAGCGTGGTGAGCAATGCACTGCTGCTGAAGACTTGGAAGCCGGACGATTGACACCCATTTCCGCAGGAACCAGCTTGCTTGCGAGGGTTCGCGAGCAAGCTCGCTCCTACGGTCGCGGCCCCGCAAGAGAGGAAACGCCAATGAACATCGGCCAAGCGGCGAAGAAAAGCGGGCTGACCGCGAAGATGATTCGCTACTACGAAGGCATCGGCCTGCTGCCGGAAGCCGGACGCACCGACAGCGGCTACCGCCAGTACAACAGCCAGGACCTGCACACCCTGGCGTTCATAAAACGCTCGCGGGACCTCGGATTTTCACTGGAGGAAGTGGGCCGGCTGCTGGAGCTCTGGCAAGACCGCCAGCGCGCCAGCGCCGATGTGAAGGAGCTGGCCCGCGACCATATCGAAGCGCTGAACCGCAAGATCTCCGAGCTCGCGGGTCTGCGCGACACGCTTCAGGAGCTGGTGGATCACTGCCAGGGCGACCATCGCCCGGATTGCCCGATCCTCAAGGACCTGGAGTCAGGCGGCTGCTGCCACTGAAGGTGCGCCCCAACAAGCCCTTGGGCAGTACGGTGATTGCCAGCCCTACGAACACCAGCACGCATGCCAGCCAGCCGGTGGCACTGAGTTCCTCGCCCAAAAGCAACCAGCCGGACAGCAGCCCCGACACCGGCACCGCCAGGGCGAAGGGTGTCACCAGGCTGGCCGGATAGCGCTGCAGCAGGAAGCTCCAGAGGCCAAAGCCCACGGTGGTGGCGAGGAAGGCGATGTAGACCAGCGCGCCGATGCCGCCCCAGCTCGGGTGGCTCAACGCGCTGGCAATGGCTTCGGGGCCTTCGAAGACATAGGAGAGCAGCAGCAAGGGCAGCGGCGGGATCAGGCTGACCCAGCAGATCAACCGCAGCATGTCCTTCGCGCCGCTGCGTTTGGTGGCGATATTGGCGAAGGCCCAGGCCAGCGCCGCGGCAATCACCAGCATGAACGCCAGCAGGCTGTCCCCCAATGGCCGGCCCAGGCCGATCAGCACCAGCCCGGATGCTGCCAGCAGGAGCCCCAGCAGGCCTCTACGGCTGGGCCGCTCGCCGAGAAATAGCGCCGCGATCAGGATGGTGAAGAACACCTGGCTCTGCAGCACCAGCGACGACAGCCCAGCCGGCATTCCCAGGTGCATGCCGACGAACAACAGGCCGAACTTGATCACGCCCAGTAGCAGGCCGATCTGCACGATGCGCCAGAACGGCGCCGGCATCGGTCCGCGCAGGAACAGCAGCGGCAGCGCCGCGAGGGCGAAGCGCAGCGCGCAGAACAGCAGCGGAGGGAAATCTTCCAGACCGACCTTGATCACCACGAAATTGACGCCCCAGATCAGGGTGACCAGCAGGGCCAGGAGAATGTGTGGAAGAGGCATGGCGAGGACTCCGGAAGTTCAGGCACACGCTAGCAGCCTGGCGGTCGGATGTAAGGACACAGAACGCTGGAAAAATCAGCAGGGGCTGTATGGCTGCCCTCCCCCCTATCCCGCACGCGGGAGAGGGGGCAGCTCGTGCCAGGGAGTTGGAATGTGCCTCCTGTAGGGGCGAATTCATTCGCCAGGCAGGCGAAGGACTGCCCTTCACTGCTGCGCCGTACCTGCCTGCCCTCCCCCGCCCTGCGCCCCTGTCCGATCGCTTCGCGCTCAGGCGTTCATCGGCCCCGGCAGCGGTGCTTCGGAAAGCGGGCTTCTTCACCCCAGAGGGAGAAGGGGCTGTCTGTGCCGAGGTCGATTCACGCGGAGTGCCGTGGGAGCGAATTCATTCGCGAAAGGCGACGGAACTCGCCCAACAAAAAGGCCGCATTGGCGGCCCTTCCGGTTCAGCTCGATCAGCTCAAGCCTGCGACTGCAGGTAGTTCTGCAGGCCGATGCGGTCGATCATGCCGAGCTGCTGTTCCAGCCAGTAGGCGTGATCTTCCTCGGTGTCCTTGAGCTGGGCGGCGAGGATGTCGCGGCTCATGTAGTCCTTGTGCTTCTCGCACAGGGCAATGCCCTTGCTCAGCGCGGCACGAACTTCATATTCCAGCTTGAGGTCGGCACGCAGCATGTCCGGCACGGTGTGGCCGGGATGAATGGTGCGCGGGCGCATGTCCGGAGTGGCTTCGAGGAAGAGGATGCGCTGCAGCAGGGCATCGGCGTGCTGGGTCTCTTCTTCCATCTCGTGGTTGATGCGTTCGAAGAGCTTGTTGAAGCCCCAGTCCTGGTACATCCGCGAATGCAGGAAGTACTGGTCACGGGCGGCCAGTTCACCGCGCAACAAGTCCTTGAGGTAATCAACCACTTCGGCTTGGCCTTGCATCTGCACATCTCCTGATAAAACCAATGAGCAAGGATCGTGCGCCGACCCTGCCAGGTCAAGTGACGGTCAGCCGCGCATCCAGGGTGGCGTTGGCTCTTCAAGCCCTTGCGGCGCGTCCTGCTCGGCCAGCGCCGCCTGGCGTCGGGCCTCGTCAGCCAGGGCCGCCTTGATTTCGCGCATCACCGCGTCCAGGTCGGCAGAGTCCTCGGGCTCGTCGAAGTGGCCGGTAAGCGGACTTTCCGGGGTCAGCTTGCCTTCCTCGAAGAGCGCCCACATTTCCTTGGCGTAGCGGGTGAACTTCAATTCGGGGGCGAACTGGCCGAAATACTCGGCCATATTGCCAACATCTCGCTCCAGCATGCGGAAGGCGTGGTTGTTGCCTGCCGCATCCACGGCCTGGGGCAGGTCGATGATGACCGGGCCGTAGGGGTCGAGTAGCACGTTGAACTCTGACAGGTCGCCATGGACCAGCCCGGCGCAGAGCATCTTGACGATCTCGCCGATCATGAAACCGTGGAACTCGCGCGCATCCTCCGGCGTCAAGTCGACATCGTTAAGGCGTGGCGCGGCATCGCCTTCACCGTCGCTGACCAGCTCCATGAGCAGTACGCCATCGAGGAAGTCGTAGGGCTTGGGTACCCGTACTCCGGCGTTGGCGAGTCTGAACAGCGCCGCCACCTCGGCGTTCTGCCAGGTTTCCTCGCGCTCGCGGCGGCCGTACTTCGAGCCCTTGGCCATGGCCCGGGCATCGCGGCTGTTACGCACCTTGCGGCCTTCCTGGTATTCGGCGGCCTGGCGGAAACCACGCTTGTTGGCCTCCTTGTAGACCTTGGCGCAACGCAGCTCACTGCCGCAGCGCACCACGTACACGGAGGCTTCCTTGCCGCTCATCAGCGGGCGCAGGACTTCATCGATCAGGCCATCTTCCAGCAATGGCTCAAGGCGTTTCGGGGTCTTCATGCAGGTGCTGCGAGTGCCTTCAAGGGGACGGAGAGGATGGGCCGACGTTATACGGCATGCGGGCAGCGGCGGCTATCCACGACGCAAAAGACCGCGACGAAGGGCTTCGATGGCATAGCGCACCTTGGCCGGCAATGCATCGCGGCGCGGGGTGACAATGTAGAGCCCCACCGGCCTCGGCTGCCACTCGGGAAGCAATGCCAACAGCCGGCCGCTGGCCAATTCCTCGCGCACTTCCGGTTCCGGCTGCAACGAAATACCGAGGCCAGCCAGGGTGAAGCTGCGCACCGCGAGGATATTGTTGCACGCCACGCGCGGCTCCAGGCGCAGCCGTTGTTGTTCCCCGCCGGGGCTGGTGAAAGTCACCTGGTGCTGCTGGCGTTCGCCATTGAGGCTGATCCAGTCCAGCTCCAGCAGCCGCTCGGGCCGCTGGATCGGACCGCTGCGGGCCAGATAGGCCGGCGCGCAGCAGAGCACCGCCGGCCAGTCAGCAAGATGCCGGGCCACCAGGCTGGAATCTTCCTGAGAGCCCACGCGGATGGCCAGGTCGATGCGCTGCTCCACCAGGTCGATCTGCTCGTCATGAAAGAACAGTTGCAGGCTGAGGCCAGGATGGGCTTCCAGCAGTGGCGCCAGAGCCTCGGTCAGCATGCCGGTAGAGAAGCCCACGGGCGCCGCGATGCGCAGCTCGCCCACCGGGGCATCGCGCAGTTCCGCCAGGCGCTGCTCGGCCTGCTGCGCCAGCTCCAGCACCTGGGCGCAGCTCTTGTAGAACACCGCGCCAGCCTCAGTCAGGGTCAGCTTGCGCGTGGTGCGATGCAGCAGGCTGACCTGGGTTTCCTCTTCCAGCTTGCGAATTTGCTGGCTCACTGCCGAGGCCGTCATGCCCAGCACTTCGGCGGCTGCCACCATGCTGCCGCGCTCGACCACGGTGGCGAACACCGCCATGCGCTTTAGCTGCTCCATTCGTAAGCTCCGCTTAATTGTGAAAGCACCTTTCGGCACTTTTTCCGCCGATTATCCAGCAGCGATTATGCGTCACCTCGCAACCCAGCATGGAGATGCACATGAAAATCGCCCTGATCGGCGCCACCGGTTTCGTCGGCTCCGCCGTCCTCAGCGAAGCCCTGCAACGCGGCCACCAGGTGACCGCCATCGTCCGCCATCCGGAAAAACTCTCGCAGCACGCTCAGCTCGACGCCGTGAAAGGCGACGCCTATGACGCCGCAAACATCGCCGGGGCAGTAGCCGGCCACGACGCAGTGATCCACGCCTTCAACCCCGGCTGGGGCGAAGTGAAGATTCGCGAGCTGTTCATCCAGGGTACCCAGGCCATCTTCGCCGGAATCCGGCAGGCCGGCCTCAAGCGCCTGCTGGTGGTCGGCGGGGCCGGCAGCCTCTATGTCGCGCCAAACCTGCAGCTGATCGATACCCCGGATTTCCCTGCCGAGTACAAGGAAGGCGCGGAAGGCGCACGCCAGGCACTCCGCCTGATCCGCGAAGAACAGGACCTGGACTGGACCTTCATTTCCCCGCCCGCCCTGCTGGAACCGGGCGAGCGCACCGGCCGCTTCCGCGTCGGCGGCGACCAGCTGCTGATGAGCGGCGGCCATCCGGCACGTATCTCGGTGGCGGACCTCGCCGTGGCCATCGTCGACGAACTGGAACAACCCCAACACATCCGCCAACGTTTCACCGTCGGCTACTGAGGAACATACCCATGACCCTGACCGCATCCGCCCATGTCGCCACCGCCACCCCGGCGCGCTACATCACCCGCCTGTGCAAGCACTTCGCCCATCGCGTGCCCGTGAGCCACGACAATCAGCAGGGCCGCATCGAGTTCGACCTGGGCCTCGGCCTCCTGCGCGCGGAGGACGATGGCCTGACCTTGTCCGTGGAAAGTCAATCGACCGAAGGCCTGGAGCGACTGAAGGACATCGTCGGCAGTCACTTCGTGCGCGTGGCCTGGCAGGAAGAGCTGCAGCTGGAGTGGAGTGCCTGAGCCACCGTACGGCCCTCTCCCTGAAGGGAGAGGGGGCTGTCCGCAAGACCTGGTATCGCTGTCGCGGACAGGCCTTTCCGGTGGGGGTGAGGGATGCCCCCACTCCTGTGTCCCAATCCCCAGTCCCGACGCCGCAACGCGCCTCACCTCCCCCGCAAGCCCCCATCCAGAGCAGTGCAACGCTTGTGGCACAGCCCTTGCTCTGTACCTGTTGCAACGGTGATACACCCAGGTGCAGACCCGGACGGCAGCATGCGTCCGAACGCAATCGTGCAATAGGGAGGTTGTTTCAAAATGACTGACCCCAGGCTGCTGTGCGAACACGAACCTAGCGTTACCGAATTGCTGTTCCCCGAGGAGGCCATCTTCAAGAACGGCCTGCCGACCACGGCCGACCGCAAAGAGATACCCCAGACTCCCTGGATCGAGTACGTCGCTGGCCAATGGGTGGTGCTCAGGCGACGCCGCGACGTGCCGCAGGAAAGGCGCGGCTTCCACGCCATGCGCAAGCACATCGACAAGCTGATCGACCAGGGCTGGAGCATTACCGGTCGCGATCCGGTGCGCCTTGAACGCCATCATCAGGTAAAGATCGTCAAAGGCGGCGTGCTGATCGATGGCTGAAAACCGCCCTGCCATCCGGACGAAAAAAAGGGCGGCCCCGACATTGCGGGCCGCCCTAAATCACGGAGTTGCTTACATCGCGTGGCAGCGATGACTTGCCGCCACGGGTATTGGATTACTTTTCCAGGATCGCGGTCACACCCTGGCCACCCGCAGCGCAAATCGAGATGAGTCCGCGCCCCTCACCCGCCACCGAAAGCAGCTTGGCCAGGTTGGCGACAATTCGCCCGCCGGTGGCGGCGAACGGGTGGCCAGCCGCGAGCGAGCTGCCCTTGACGTTCATCTTGCTGCGGTCGATGGAGCCCAGCGGCTTGTCCAGATCGAGACGGCTCTTGCAGTAGTCGGCGTCCTCCCAGGCCTTGAGGGTGCAGAGCACCTGGGCGGCGAAGGCTTCGTGGATCTCGTAGTAATCGAAGTCCTGTAGGCACAGGTTGTTGCGCGCGAGCAGACGCGGAACCGCGTAGACCGGCGCCATCAACAGGCCTTCCTCGCCGCTGACGAAATCCACCGCCGCCGCTTCGCCGTCCCGGAAGTAAGCGAGGACCGGCAGGCCGCGCGCCTTCGCCCACTCCTCGCTGGCCAGCAGCACCACCGAGGCGCCGTCGGTCAGAGGCGTCGAGTTCGCCGCCGTCAGGGTGCCGCGCGGGCCGCGCTCGAACACCGGTTTCAGGCCGGCCAACTTCTCGGCATTGATGTCCGGGCGCAGGTTCTGGTCGCGGTTCAGGCCACGGAAGGGGCTCATCAGGTCGTTCTGCCAGCCCTCGGCATAAGCTGCCGCGAGCTTCTGGTGACTGGCGATGGCCAGTTGGTCCTGCTCATCGCGCGGGATGGCCCAGGTCTGCGCCATCAGCTCGCAGTGTTCACCCATGGACAGCCCGGTACGCGGTTCGCCGTTGCGCGGAATGTTCGGCGCCAGGTGACGCGGGCGAACCTTCAGAAGGGTCTTGATCTTGTCGCTGGTGGTCTTGGCACGGTTGGCTTCCAGCAGGATCTTGCGCAGCTCCTCATGCACACCGATGGGCGCGTCGGAAGTAGTGTCCACGCCGCCGGCGATACCGCATTCGATCTGGCCGAGGGCGATCTTGTTGGCCACCAGGATGGCGGCCTCGAGGCCCGTGCCACAGGCCTGCTGGATGTCGTAGGCCGGGGTTTCCGGTGCCAATCGCGAGCCCAGCACGCATTCACGGGCCAGGTTGAAATCGCGGGAGTGCTTGAGTACTGCGCCAGCGGCGAACTCGCCTACGCGCACGCCATGCAGGTTGAAGCGTTCCACCAGGCCCTCCAGGGCGCTGGTCAGCATGTCCTGGTTGCTCGCCGTGGCGTAGACGGTGTTGGAGCGGGCGAAGGGGATGCGGTTGCCGCCGACGATGGCGACCCGGCGAAGCTGGGCCATGGTGACTCCTTGCGATGAGGGTTTGCGGGTTGCAGTGTCGGATACAAGACTAGACGGCTGGATTGGCCGCCTCGCCGCTTGGCAGGTCAGCGCGGTCAATTGCGCTCAACGCGTGTCTGCGTAGAGTGAGGCCACTTTCGATTGACCAGCAGGAGCTACCCATGAACGACCGTTACCTCGCCTTTGCCAACTCCAACGCCGGCCGGCGCCTGGTGGGCGCCCTGGGCTTGCCGGCGCCGGTGTGCCTGGAGCGCTGGATGGCAGGCCGCGCACGGCCGGTTGACGGAGCCCTGCTGATCGGTGGCCAAGGTGCACTCGCCGAAGCGGCCAGCGGTGTGCTGAACAAGCTCACCGACCAGTATTTCGCCGATGAGGACGGCCGTTTCGGCCTGTCGCGCTGGACCGCCGAGCACGGTCCGAAACTCAAGGCGCTGATCTACGATGCCAGTGGGCTGACCCGCTTCGAGCAACTGATCGAACTGCGCAACTTCTTCCAGCCAGCCATGAAAGGCCTGGGCAAGTGCCCGAAAGTGGTGGTCCTGGCCCGCGCCCCCGAAGCGACCAAGGACCTGGTCGCCGCCAGCGTGCAGCGCTCCCTGGAGGGTTTCACCCGCTCCCTCGGCAAGGAGGTCCGTCGGGGCGGCAACGTCCAGCTGATCTACGTGGGCAAGGGCGCGGAAGACCAGCTCGAAGGTGCGCTGCGCTTTTTCCTGTCCCCCAAGAGTGCCTACGTTTCTGGCCAGGTACTGCGCTTGACCGCCTGCCCGGAGAGGGTCCAGGACTGGACCCGCCCACTGGCCGGCAAGCGGGCGCTGGTGACCGGAGCCTCCCGCGGGATCGGCGCCGCCATCGCCGAAACCCTGGCCCGCGACGGCGCCGAGGTGGTGCTGCTGGACGTCCCCCCGGCGAAGGACGCCCTCGACGGCCTGGCCGCGCGCCTGGGCGGCTACAGCATCGCCATGGATATCACTACCGAGGATGCCGCCAGCCAACTGGTCGAAGCCCTGCCGGAAGGTGTGGACATCCTGGTGCACAACGCCGGTATCACCCGCGACAAGACCCTCGCGAAAATGAGCGACGACTTCTGGAATTCGGTGCTCAACGTCAACCTGCGCGCCCCGCAGGTGCTCACTCAGGCCCTGCTGGACGCCGGCAAGCTGCACGACAACGGCCGCGTGGTGCTGATCGCCTCCATCAGCGGCATCGCCGGCAACATGGGCCAGACCAACTACGCGACGAGCAAGGCCGGGGTGATCGGGCTGGCGCAGAATTGGGCGCCAATGCTGGGCAAGCGCGGCATCAGCATCAATGCCGTAGCGCCGGGTTTCATCGAAACCCAGATGACTGCCGCCATTCCCCTGACCATCCGCGAAGCGGGCCGGCGCATGAACTCCATGAGCCAGGGCGGCCTGCCCCAGGACGTGGCCGAAGCCGTCGCCTGGTTCGCCCAGCCGGGCTCAGGCGCCCTGACCGGACAGGTGATGCGGGTGTGCGGGCAGGGTTTGCTGGGGGCCTGATGCGCGAATTCATTCGCCAAAGGGCAGCGCAGCTGCCCCAATAGGCTCTGCTAGGCAAACCTTCGGACTGCTTGGCGAATGAACTCGCCCCTACAGGAAGAGCACCTCGACCAAACGTTGCACGCAAAGCCCCCTCTCCCTCTGGGAGAGGGTTGGGGTGAGGGAATTCCCGCTCGAGCCTCAGCCCTCGCCCTTCCCCTTCCGCCGAAACTCCACCGGCGTCTCCCCCACCCAGCGCTTGAATGCCCGGTAGAAGGTGCTGGGTTCGGAGAACCCGGTGCGTTCGACGATGACCTCGATGCGCTCGTCGGTCTTCAGCAGCAGTTCCTTGGCCAGCCGGCAGCGGTAGTCGGTAACCAGGTCGTTGAAACGCACGCCGGCCGTGGCCAGTCGTTCGCGCAGGCGGCGGGCCGGCATGTTCAGGCGTGCGGCGACCTGCTCCAGGGTGGCTCCGCCATCCACCAGCAGTTCGCCGATCAACTCTCGCACCTGGCGCACCAGGTCCAGGCGCTCCACCTCCGCTAGCTGGCGGCGCGCCAGTGACTCGTGCATGCGCAGCAAGTCCGGCGCGGCGTGGCGCGAGGGTTTATCCAGCACCTCGGCGTCGAAGATCAGTGCGTAGCGATCGGCCCCCAGCTTCGCCGGGCAGCCATAGACCAAGTGGTAACGCTCCGCGGGGGCTCCTTCGGCGTGCATCAGTTGCACTTCGTGGGGCTTGAACTGCCCATCGGTCAGGGCATGGAAGAGGCGGATCACCGCACCGGCGAGCATCTCCGGGAAGTGCCGATTGCTGCCCGCATGCCGGCCAAGGGAGAGGACAGCGCGATCATCTTCAACTTCCAGATGGGCACTCAGGGTGTCGGAGAGCAAGCGCACGTAGCGCAGGGCATGTCGCAGCCCCTCGCCAAAGGTGCCACTGGAGAGGAACAGGTACTCCAGCAGCAGTCCGTGAAAGGCCGGTAGGTGGCCCGCCAGGTAGAGGCCGACATGCTCCTCACCGCACTCGGCGGCCGCGGCCTTCCAGAACTGGGTTTGCGCAGCATGGGGAAAGCGACCCGGGGGTAGTCCGCCTGGCGGCAGGCCGACACGCACCAGAACCTTGTCCGGGTCGGTGCCGCTGGCACGCAGGGCGTCGATCACCGGGCGCATCAGCGCCACATCGTCGGTCAGATCACGCATCATTTTCGGAGAATTCTTATTGTCTGCGAGGCGCGGCCATCTTATTCGGCTTTTTCCTCCCCGCTCAAGGCCGTGATTGACTGCCCTGCCGCAGTCCCGGGACGGTCGGCCAATGTGCGGGGCGAACCGCTGGCTATGCTGAGCCCCATTCGCCCCAAGGAGATCACGCATGGCCACCGACTGGCTCGACCTTTCCGCACCTCCCGCCCTCCCCGGCCTGTTCGCCCGCGCCGCCGTGCACCGTGGCATGCGCGGCAAGGCCCTGCCCGAGTTGGGCGTGCGCTGCCAGGTGAGCGTCGACTCCGGTCATCTGGCGCGCTATCGCGCCGTCTGCGGCTTCAGCGACAAGGGACTGCTGCCGGCAACCTACCCGCACATACTCGCCTTCCCCCTGCAGATGCGACTGCTCACCGACCCGCGCTTCCCCTTCCCGCTGCTGGGCCTGGTGCACCTGGAAAACCGTATCCGCGTCTTGCGCGCCCTGGGCGGCCTGGGCCCCTTCACCGCCAGCGTGCAGGTGAGCGATCTCCAGCCCCACGAGAAAGGCGCCACCTTCAGCCTGATCACCCGCCTGGAAGACCAGCTCGGCCTCGTGTGGGAAGGCGACAGCCGCATCCTCTTCCGCGGCCTTCGCCTGCCCGGCCAGCCCGAACCGCGCGCCCCCCAGGAAAGCCTGCCGCTGGTGCACCTGGACCAGTGGTACGCCGCCGCCGACATCGGCCGGCGCTACGCCCGCGTGGCCGGCGACTACAACCCCATCCACCTTTCGGCTACCACCGCCAAGCTGTTCGGATTCCCCCGCGCCATTGCCCACGGCCTGTGGAACAAGGCGCGCTGCCTGGCGGCCCTGGAAATCCACCGGCCGAATGCCGGTTACGAGCTGGAAGTGCGCTTCCAGAAACCCGTGTTCCTGCCTGGCGAGGTCACCCTGCTGGCCAGCACGCCAGCGCCGGAAGGCCAGCTCGCGCTTCGCGGCAGGGGCGACACACCACACATGGCCGGGAGCTGGCGACCACTCGGTTGACCCTTGCGTGGACATGAAAGCGGCGGGACCATAGGCGGCTCAAGGAGAGCCCCATGAACCTCGACGAAATCACCGCCCGCCTGCACGCCATCCGCGATCACAACGACTGGCGGCAGTTCCATAGCCCGAAGAACCTGGCCATGGCCGCCAGCGTGGAAATGGCCGAGCTGGTGGAAATCTTCCAGTGGCTGACCGAAGAACAGTCGCACCAGTTGCCCCCCGAAAAACTCGCCCACGCCGGCCAGGAAGTAGGCGACATTGTCCTCTACCTCCTCCTGCTCTGCGCCGAACTCGGCCTGGACATGGACGCCGTGGTCCGCGCCAAGCTGGCCGACAGCGAAAGGCGCTTCGCATGAGCGACCGTCACTTCGATGAACTGGCGACGCGTTTCGCCGAAAAGATCTACGGTGGTGCCAAGGGCGCCATCCGCCTGGCCGTGCTCCAGGCCGACCTGGCCGAAGTCCTGCCCGAGCGCCCGTTGCGCGTGCTCGATGTGGGCGCCGGCCTTGGCCACATGGCCCTCTGGCTGGCCGAGCGCGGCCACCAGGTCACCCTCGCCGAACCCGCCGAACCCATGCTCGAAGGCGCTCGCCAGCGCTTTGCCGAAGCCGGGCAGGCGGCCAGCTTCATCCAGTCGCCCTGGCAGGAGCTGCTCGGTCAGCTCACCGAACCCTATGATCTGGTGCTCTGCCACGCCGTACTGGAATGGCTGGCCGACCCGCACGCCATCCTGCCTGTGCTGCACCAGCTGACGGCCAAAGACGGGATGCTCTCGCTGGCCTTCTACAACAAGGACGCGCTGATCTATCGCAATCTGTTGAAGGGGCATTTCCGCAAGCTGCGCAAACATAAATTCGCCGGTGAAGGGCAAAGTCTGACCCCACAGCAGCCGCTGGCCCCGCGTGACCTGGCCACGCAACTCGAAGGCCACTGGCAAGTCGAAAGCCAGAGCGGGGTACGCGTGTTCCACGACTACATGCCCCAGGAATTCCAGGCCAAGGCCGAACTGGTGGACTTGCTGGAAATGGAGCTCGCCTATCGCCGCCACCCCAGCTATCAGGGACTTGGCCGCTATCTGCACTGGATTTGCCGCCCTCTGTGAAACCCGCTCACGATTAACTGCGCGTCGGAATAGCTGCGTTGAAATGGCTTCGGAATGCTCATTTACATCCGTAGACTCTGCTTCCTGAGCCATCTGATTCGCTGGCGCTCTCCCTTCGGGCCAGCCTGCGGCTGTTACTCCCGTTGGTCGTTGCGCCTTGCTCTTCGCTAGCTCACAAAATCGTGAGCAGGTTTGAACGGAGGCCCCATGAAACTGCCCGCGCTACTCGCCCTTGCCCTGCTGTTGTCCGCCTGCCAGAGCCCCAACCCGTACAAGGCCGAGTCCCGCCCGCTGCCGCCCGCCCCGCCGGGCGCGGCGACCACCTTCGACAGCAGCGCTTACCCCGCCGCCCCCCGCGACTTCGGTCGGTATCGCAGCTGGACCTGGCTCGACGGCCAACTTCCCGCCGGCAACAACTGGGCGACGCCCGAGCAAATGGCGGAGATGGTCAACTCCGGCCTCGACCAGCACGGCCTGCGCCAGGCACGCACTCCAGGCCAGGCCGATCTCAAAGTCAGCGCCAGCCTGCGCTACGAGCGACGCCTGCGGCAGTACGACGACTATGGCGGTGCCTATTACGGCAGCGGCCCGTGGCGCGACCAGTACGGTGCCTGGGCCACCGTGCCCGTCGTGCGCACCTACGAGGAACAGGTTGCGGTGGTCTACCTGGAGTTCTACGACGCCCGTGACAACCAGCCGATCTGGAGCGGCAGCGGCGAAACCTATGCCAACGGCAATCGCTCCGATGGCGTGGCCGCACTGCGCGAAGCGGTGAAGGAAGCCCTGCACGACTATCCACCGAATTGAGGGCGAAGTAGCTCCCCTCTCCCTTTTGGAGGGGCTGGGAGTGAGGCACCTGATGACCTGAAGGCCCGCAAATTCCCCTTGCCGGCTGCTCTGCCTTGCGTTTCGATAATGATTCCGGCAGAGGAGATCCAACCATGATCCGCCGCACGCTACTCCTGTCCACCGTCCTGCTCGTGGCGGCCTGTCAGAGCTACGACGTGAATCGCGATTACGACCGCACCCGCGACTTCGGCGCCTATCGCAGCTGGAGCTGGAAGGAACCTGCCCTGCAGTACCGCCCCGACGACCCACGCATCAAGAGCGACCTCACCGAACAACGCATCCGCGACGCCGTCGGCCAGCAACTCGACCAGCGAGGTCTGCGCCCGGCCTCCAGCGGCAAGGCCGACCTCAACGTCCAGTCCTGGCTCATAGTCGATGAACGCCAGCAACAGACCAGCTACAACTACGGCGGCTACTGGGGCGGCTATTGGGGAGGTGGCTACATGGGCGGCCCGGCTTATACCGAGACCCGCACTTACAACTACAAGGTGGCCACCATCCAGGTGGACCTCTACGACGGCAAGGATGGCAAGCTGGTCTGGCGCGGAAGTGCCGAGCAGATCATGAAGAGCTCCCCACCGACCCCCGCCGAACGTGAAGCCGCCATCCGCGAAACGGTCGCCAAGGTGATCGCCCAATACCCACCGCACTGAGGACCTCATGCCCGCCGCTAATCCCCAACTGCAACACCGCCCCGCCAGCGCCGAAGACCTCCACGAGATCGTCCGCTTCCCCCAGGATGCGGACGAACTGTTCTTCGCCTACCCCAAGGCCAGTTGGCCTCTCACCGTAGGTCAGCTCGCTGCCGCCATGGCCGAGCGCCGCGGCAGCACCGTTGCCCTGCTGGATGGCAAGGTCGCCGGCTTCGCCAACTTCTACCAATGGCAGCACGGCGAGTTCTGCGCCCTCGGCAACATGATGGTGGCGCTCTGGGCACGCGGACATGGCGTGGCCCAGTACCTGATCAGCACCATGGAGCGCCAGGCTCGCGAGCAGTACAAGGCCAGGCTGATGAAAGTCTCCTGCTTCAACGCCAATGCCGGCGGACTGCTGCTCTATACCCGGCTCGGCTACCAGCCACGCGCCATCGTCGAACGCCTGGCCCCGGACGGCCGGCGCATCGCCCTGGTCCAACTGGACAAAGCCCTCCCGGACTGAGCCCGATGACCATTCGCCTCGCCACACCGGCCGATATTCCTCGGCTGGCTGGCATCGAGCTTCGCGCGGCCGAGCTCTTCGGCCCTGACGACCTGCCACCCCATCTCCGCGGCAGCACCCTACCCCTGGAATGCCTGAACCTTGCCCTGGCCAGCGACCTGCTCTGGGTCGCGCTGGCACCCACGTACAACGTGGCGGGCTTTCTCGCCGCCCAAGCCGTCGGGAACGTGCTGCACATCAGCGAAATAAGCGTCCTGCCCGAACAGGGTGGCAAGGGGTTGGGGCGCGCGCTGCTGGCTGCAGCAATCGAGCGCGGGCGCGATGGTGGATACGCGGCCCTGACCCTCACCACCTTTGCCCACATCCCCTGGAACCGCCCCTTCTACGAGCGCGCCGGCTTCCGTGCCCTCGCGCCCCAGGAGTGCGACCAACGCCTGCGGCAATTACTGGATACCGAACGCCACTCAGGCTTGCGTAACCGCCTGGCCATGCTCCTCGACCTGCCCTGAACCGGTCAGCGCTTTCCGGCCCGTTAAGCCGCTCCCTCACTAAACTTATCCACAAGGCAGCGGCCAGAGCCGATGCCGGGTGGGGAGCGGGAGGCTCCTCCTTGCGTGCCGGCGACGCAGGCTTACCGGGAGCGACGAGCTGCCGCCTGGCAGGAGGTGTCCCATGACCATGATCACCCAGCTGCAAAGCAGCCTTATGCAGCACAAGACACGCTTCGACGTGCTCAACCACACCGCATCCATGACCACCCGCGAAGCGGCTCGCCGCGCCGGCATACCGCCGCAGCAAATGGCCAAACCGGTAATCCTCGACGACTTCCAGGGCCACTGGATGATGGCCGTGGTGCCCGCTTCTCGCCACGTTGACCTGGAAAAGATCCACAAACTCACCCATCGCCACTGGCGCCTGGTGCGCGAACGGGACTTCGGCAAGCGCTTCGCCAACTGCGAAACCGGCGCAATCCCCGCCGTGGGCAACCTGTTCGGCCTCGACACCCTGATCGACCAGTCCCTGGCGGAACAGCCGGACATCTACTTCGAGTCCGGTCGCCATGACGAACTGGTGCACATGAGCGGCAAGCAGTACATGGCGCTGATGCCGGAAGCCAAGAGCGGGAAACTCTGCGAATAACCGGCAAGTAGGAGCGAGCTTGCTCGCGAACAGCCTGAACACGCTCATTCGCGAGCAAGCTCGCTCCTACGGAATGTCCGGCGCTCTCAAGCAGCAAGGCGATCCTTCAGTGGATATCCCCACAGAAAATGTCGTAGTTGCCATCTGCGGGCGCCGTCCGCAGTACAAGCGAGTAATCGCCTGCGCGTAATGCCGAGAACGGAACGGGCGCGGACTTCGACATCCGCCAGACGTCCCCCCGGAAATGGCGCTCCGTGGTGACCGTATTGTTCAGCTCATAGGCTGGCGAGGCCCCCGGATGCGCGCAACTCCCCGGGTAAATGAAGGTGTAAAGGCGAACGGGCCTGGTCGTGAAAGACGGTACACCGCTGATCACAAACGAAATGCTCGTCTCCTCGCCCCGTGGCACCAGCGTCGCCTGCGCGATACGCCCGGCGTTCTTCGGCGTGGCGTTCAATCTGACTTCGAGCAACTCTTTCTTGCCCTCGCCTGCTGGGCCCGCGCATGCGCAAAGTCCGAAAACGACCAGGATCAGTGCCAGATACCTTGCTGCATTCATCGCACGCCTCCTACGGGGAGAAGCGCCGTTGCAATGGTCATCTATCCACTATATGCGCGGGACTGGCGGCAGCCGTGCCTCCCTACCCAACGGTCGAGAGCGCGAGAACAAAGAGCAGAAAGCCTCCATGAATGGTGGCTTTAGAGGAGTGGGCGACGGGAGGAAGTTCGTTCCTTCCTCGCGACCGAAACGAACTCAGGGCTTGTACTGGGCTTGCGCAACGCACCACTTGCTGGCCGGGTCCTTCGCCTTGGTGCAGGAGTTGCGGAAAATCACCTGCGCATGCTGCTGGCAGTTGCGGAACTGCTTGGAGCCCTTCTCGTTCTTGCTGCACACCGTGTCCAGAGCGATCGCGCCGTTACGCTCCTGCCAGTTCAGGTAGTAATTGTCACTGTCCTTCTTGGCTGCCGGAGCTGCGGCAAAAGCCACGCTCGCCATGAGGACCAGCGCGCTGCCCAGTGCGAATCGGATAGTCATGTCAACTCCTGATGGTCGCTGTGTTTCAGAACGCCCTCTTAGAGGCGCTAGCTGTTGTGGCAGGTTCGAGTTCGAGCAGCCAACCCCTGACCACCCTCTCCCGACTCAAGAACTGCAGGGATAACTGCTTAAATAGTGCTCAGCGCCCGTTATTGCCGCAAGAGCCATAGCTCCCAACGGAATGACCGTCTGTCTAAATGTCAGGCACGACACTAAGAAACTGGCGCAAGTCACGGAAATAATGGGAAAACACAGACGTTGAACACTGCATTGCGCTTTGAATTGGCGGAAGGCAGTGGGAGTCGAACTCTAAAAATGGGTGGCTCAGTGCGTTCCAAAGCCTGTCATTACGGGGCCTTTAGCCGACCTCCGATCTCGTTCCGAGGCATTCTGTGGCTCTGATTTCGACACTTCTTCGACAACTTTGACATGCTCGCTGAACGCCGTATGATCGACCGCAACAGAGCCAAATCCCCTCCTGGTCTTGCACCAGTGACGATTTGGCCTTTTTTTTGCCCGTAGAAAAGTAGCGCTATGGATCAGCCTGCCCCTCCTCCGTCGTACCTATTCAAGTCGGGATAGAAACCACTTTTTCTACTGATCAAGAGTTATTGAAGGCAAGCACGGCCGGTTGCGGGGCGGGGCGGGGCGGGGCGGGGCTTCAAGCCTGAAGGTTGCTGGCTCATTGCGTGGCAAAGCCTGTCGTTATGGGTTTCGAGCCAATCGCCAATGTCGATTTAGGCCAGTTTGTGCCAGTGGCTTCGACACTTTTTCGACACACTAGAACTGGCAACTGAGGAACCCCCTAGATTTAATTTCAGGCTTCCTAAATCATACTCAAATCGAAAAATCTGAGTCTTCGTGTCTGTTGTTAGGTTTTAGTTGAAGTTCAAGTTTTTGTGCATGCCGGTCTGCACAACACTCAGCCTTGCATTTTGGACAGCGAGCAGTAAAAGTGCAGCCACCAGCTCCCTCAGGTGAATGCATAGATTTGATGTTTCTTCTTACGGAGTAGCGATGCCCGCACGCACAAATGACCATGCCGCTTTCAATTTTGCACTCCGAAATCCTTGAAACCTCTTTCATTCCTTCTCCTAATTACCAGGTCCTGCTCGGCTGATAAATACGCCTAGCTGGCACTGCAAAAATGTGGCGCTTATTAAGTCTCTAAAAAATTTCGATAAGATCAGAAGGCTTTTCGCGGGTCAAGGATTCCCGCCCTCACCTCGTCAATTAATATCTGATCGAATATCTCCTTGCTTTTAAAGTGAGCCTTTAGATACAGGGGAGGAGAGGATAAGAAAATTACGCCCGCAATGGCCTTGCAGATTGAGAGGCAATAATAATTCCAGGACTCAAAATCTTCTTTGCTAATTACAGGAAAGTGAGAGAGCGCATGAACACCTGACATATGGTCAAGGCTCGCAGAATGAGTAAACTTGCAAAGCTCAGCATAGTCAGACTTCAGTCCAAACAAAAACTTTTCTCTCGCTCCGAAAAATGGCTTCGTGGTTTTCGCAACAGCAAAAAGCCGAAAAACGCTAGTAGTTGTCAGTGCTTCAGAATCAAAAAAACCAGCGGAAAACCTAATAAAATTCTCAATGCTGCTCCTGAGTGACATGTGCGCTGGCTTATATGCACCATGAATGCAGCAAAAAAGACCATTTCCAATATCTGATACAGACTCTCTAAAATAGCTGATCAGCTCACTTTCTGACTCCAAAGTCTCCCCATCAATAACCAGCGCTCCTTTTGTAAGGCTGTGGTTAAATTGCGCCCACACATTCAGCATCGAAAAGTAGCACTTATGCGCCTTTTTGAGCTCAACATTCTCAGAGGAAGCGGCTCCTTCCAGAGAGTACCTTTCAAGATATTTTGTAAACTCTGCAAAATCGGAAGCTGTCGATCGACTCATTTCGCCTAGGACTCAAGAAGATCCTGAATTGTTTCATTCCAAGAGAAAGTACCCTCTCTCTTCTTGATCGCCATCTGCTCGATTCGATCCTCGTTTCCAACTAGCTTCTCCAGTGCTGATACGAGATGCGTTAACTTTTCCTCATCCAGCATATCGGTCTCAACAACTACCTTGCCAATAATCTCATATCTTGAACGTTTCTCAGAACGGCTCATTTCCAAGCCTAGAGCATTGGCCGCAAAGTCAACAATGTCCTCGTTCTGAGGGAAAATTTTCTTATCTTGAAAAAGGCGCGGCAAAACACCGATCAAGAAATGCTTATTAGGGTCGCTCGATTTGTAACTCTGGCCAACACTACCCCATTGCTGATAACTATTTATATTGCTTCGCAAAAGGTTCGCGGCCTCTTTAAGGCTCTCAATTTTCAACCCTTGAATTTGCCAAATCAAATCATCAAGGGCCATCGAGGCCTTTTGTAGTCGAACAACTTCACGATCGCGATTAGATTGCTTGAGCTTTGACACCTTCGACCCCCTTGATAATCTTATCGACTATATCATTTAGCTTCTTCCTGAGGCTGTAGTCCTCCATAAGCAAAATGAATGGCTGCTCAAGTTGCTGGCGCGCTAGATCTGACTTTTTGGGGAGGTGACACTCAAAAACATATTTTTTCCAAAACTCGTTCCCTTTCAGACTTCGCATCGCCTCACCAAAAAGAACGCTATCGGGCCGCTCAACCATTGTCAAAACAACCCCGAGGCATTTCAAATTTAGCGAATAGCTCCTTTTTCTTCTTTCAATTATAGTCCTGAGCAAGTCAATTCCTATAAGGGAAAGCGGATCTGGTTTCACAGGGATAATATAGTAGTCAGATGCGATAAGAGCGCTTGTCATCCACGTCGAGGGCGTCGGAGGCGTATCAATAATTACGTAATCAAAACCTTCCGCAGCGAGCTTTTCCTCTACGAAGCGCTTTAACGAAAACTCTCTCCCCTCTCCGGCAACCATTTCCAGCCTATACAAGTCTATGTTGCCCGGAAGGATCCACAGGCCATGCGCTTCCTGTAACTGGATATCCTCCAGATTTTTAGGCTTGCTTGCCTCCACACCAGAGACAACACTTGCAATTGGCCTCTCATCTGAATCGAATATATCGACCGCAGTATCTGCCCCTCTCTTTAGGAGTTCGACATATTCGGCGCCGCTAAATAGGCACTGAGTTGCATTGAACTGGGGGTCTACATCAATAACGGCGACCTTCTTGCTATGCATTCTTGCGAGGCAGTGAGCAACATTTAAGGCCAAAGTTGTTTTCCCCACGCCGCCCTTCATGTTGACAAAGCTAATAGTCTTCACTGCATGCTCCTTTCTGACTATCCCTATCGTAATTCAACTTATTTATAATTATTTGTACTTTCTTCTCATCCGTACACCCAGCACTTTGTATCGCGCACCAAGTCAAAATTTCAACAAGCTTGGCTCTGTATTAGGGATGAGACGAGTTTGTACGGGCATCTTCGTATGCGGGACTCGTTTGGCCGATCTCGGGAGCAATCTGCCCGCTAGCCAGCCAAAGGGCGTACTGCGGGAACGCCTTCACAAGTACATCGATTTCTTCCGTGCTGACCCGCACAGCGCCTTTGCTAACACTCCGCCAACGGTCGTGATTGCCCCCGCCAAGCTCGCTGGCCTTCTTCGGACCAAGCAGCTTGATCAATGCTCGCGCTCTATCGCCCGCTGTCTGCATAAAACCGTCTTTCACCTTGCGATCTGGGCAATAGATTCCCAGATCGCCATTCCGTGGGATATAGTTTCCCTCGTGGGAAATATTTACCCAGAGGATGAAGGCGGACAGGCCTTCAAAACAGCCACGAATAGTGACGGAACGAGCATGGAACTGGAAGAGCTCTCCCCGGCCAATCTGGCCGGCCCGCAACAGGACGTAGAACCCATCGCCGCCTGGGCAGATCGCAACGGCGTCACCTGCGACACCGCTCGCGCCTGGGTGTATCGGGGAATCATCCCCTCGGTGAAGCTCGGCAAGCTGCGCATGGTGAACTGCGCCCTGCTCCGCCAATGGCTTCTGGAACAGGAGTGGACCGCATGAACGGCAGCAATCAACCCCTCAACCTCAACAACCTGCCCGCCGGCCACTACGACGCAGTGTGCAGCCCGGAAGCCTTCGCCAACATGTGCGGCGTCTCCGACGACACCGTGATGGGCTGGATCAAGACGGGCACCATTCCAGCCGTAAAGGTGAAGAACTCCCAACTGGTGAACCTGGAGCGCCTGTGCCAGGACCTGGAGCAGGGCAAGGACCTGTTTGCCGAGGGGGACTATGCCAATGACTAGCCCTCGCTTTGTGGTGAACCCAGCCACTGCTGCATCCCTGATCGGTCAGACCGTGATGGTGGAGCTGGTCCTGGAAGACGAACCCGAATCCCTCTGGCGTTGCTTCCACATCGTCGGGCTGGTAGCACCCATACCGGGCCTTGTGAAGGAAGGCCACTTCCTGTGCTTCAACGCGCTTCAGGAAGAGCAGTTCCCGAACGAAATCTTCTGGTGTGACATCCGCACCCTCACCACGCTGCACCGCCGCCCGCTGGAAGGCGCCGACCAGCCTTCCCCCGTGCTCGGCGGCCTGATCCGGTCAGGGGCCGCGCTCCCGGCTCGTCGGAACAGCTCCACCGTTCCGGCGAACGGAAGCACGGGCGCAGCGCACCCTTGACCGTACTCCTGCCCGAACAGCCTCGGCTGGGGAGTGTGGGGCAGCTTTTCCGCCCCGCGCTCCCGAGCCCTCGGCGGCAAGAGCGGGATGACAAGGGCGGCGCCCTTGGTGTTTTCAGTGTCCTGCTTTGCGCCTTGGTCCTCTTCGCTGCACTGGCCTCGCTGCCCCGGGTTCAGTTCCTGAACCCACCTCCCCCGCTGGAAAGCCTGCTGTTCCCCTGCTGGTCAGAAGGCCACTTCCCCACGATCACCTCGATCAGCCCTCCCCGGGAACTGTGTGAAAACCCGAGCGCACACGCGTTTTGCACGGATACGCGCACAGCGCGTACCGCGCAAACGCGTGAGCGCGGGAGGGCTCCCGCGTGCGGGTGGGACCCGCGCTCAAGCGGCCTGCGGGACGTCCCTGTAGCACGTCCTATCAACGGCTTAACGCCGTTTCAATTCGTGTCATTTCATGGAGTTTGACGACATGAGGAAAGCTGTAGACCAGATTCGCGTCGATTTGCAGACCGGCCAGGAGTGCCGGAACTCCCGTCTGTTCTTCGACCCGAAGGCGGCCCGGATGACCAACCTGTCGAAGGTCCGCCTGTTGGGCTGCCGCGTGGATACCGTGCGCCAGTTGTACCGGGGCATGGTCCGGCCCGAGGTGCTGGCCCTGTTCGAGGAAAGCGGTCTGGTCAGCTTTGCCGGGCACCAGTGGCATGCCGGGCGCGTCAGCCGGGATTCCGGCTACCAGTACAAGCTGCAGAACAACGACCTGGGCTTCGTGCTGCTGCTGAAGAACTTCAACGTGAAGGCCGACGTGATCGGTGCGCACATGAAGATCGAGGTCAGCCCGCATGCCATCCAGTCGAGCCCGCCCGACGTGCTGCAGGAGTGGATGGACCGCTTCGCCACGGCCGCCTTGCAGTGCATGGAGGCCAACCAGTGCGCCGTCCACCTCGCCCTGGACGTACAAGGCTGGCAACCGCCGAAGGACCTGATGGACCGTCTGCTCTGCCGCGCCCGCACCCGTCGCAGCATCACCGGCATCAACGAGGTGTTCTATGACGGGGAAGCCGTGTCCTACGGCAACGGCCAGTCCTTCCTGTTCGGCTCCGCCTCGGGCATGCAGCTGGCGATCTACGACAAGACCCTGCAGGCCTACAGCATCGACAAGCTCGACTACTGGCAGTCGGTGTGGAAGACCATGGACAACCCCTTCGCCCCGGACGACGACCAGAACTACGACGCCAAGGCCCCGGTGTGGCGCGTGGAGCTGCGCTTCCACCACTCCATCGTCCAGCAGTTTGCCGACGGCTCGGCCAGCATGGACACCGGCGCCATGATCGACAGCCGCACCTACCGCGACCTCGCCCCGCACCTGGACGGGCTGTTCCAGTACGGTCTGGAATCCTTCCGCCTGTGCTCCAGCAAGGGCGTGTTCGATGCGTTCTGGACCCTGCTGCGCCAGAACACGAAAGTCTCCGTGCCGGCTGTCTCCCTCGCTGGCCGTACCCACTACAAGCGCCACTACAAGACCTCGCAGGGCTTCTCCGGGAAGAACGTGGACCTGTTCATCGGCAACTTCATCAGCCTGGTGGCCCGTGAACGGGTTGGGGCAAAAAAGGCCTTTGCCAGCCTTCGCAACTGGGAGTGCTGGCCGGTGATCCGTGACCACTACGCCCACAAGGGCATGGATGAGCGGGCCCTGTACAAGCGCATCAAGCAGCTCCTGGAGGAACGCGTCGTCCGATGGGGGCGTGCGGTCTGATGGCCATCGAGCAACTGCCGGATGGCCGCTGGAAAGTCGATACCGAGCCCATCAAGGGTCGCCGCTTCCGCAAGACGGTGAAGACCAAGGCCGAAGCCCTGCGCTTCGAAGCCACCTGCCGCGCCAAGTGCATCGAAACCCCGGACTGGTCCCCGCGGCCCAAGGACACCCGACGGCTCCTGGACCTGATCGACCGCTGGCGCCTACTGCACGGCCACGCCCTCTCGGATATCTACCGCACCGAGCTGGTGCTGCGGCGCATGGCCGAAGACATGAGCAACCCCATCGCCAGCCGCCTGACCGGCGCCCACTACACTGAGCATCGAGCACGACGGCTGGCTGCCGGTGTGAGCGGCAAGACGGTGAACAACCAGTTGGGCTACCTGTGCTCGATGTTCAACGTCCTGGAGCAGCTCGGGGAGATTGATTACCCCAACCCGCTGGCGAAGGTGAAGGTGCTCAAGCTCCAGGAGCGCGAACTGACCTACCTGAACCCGGAGCAGATCGGGGTGCTGTTCAAGGCCATCCAGGAACACTGCCGCACACCGCATACGCGAATGGTGGCGACCATCTGCCTGGCTACCGGATGCCGCTGGGGAGAAGCCCAAGGGCTACGCCCTGAGCGCGTGAAGGATGGTGCGGTGCACTTCGTGAACACCAAGTCCAAGCGTCGTCGTTCAGTGCCAATCGACATCGCCCTGCAGGACAGCATCCTGGAACACTTCGACCGTCACGGCCTGTTCAGCAACTGCCGCGACAGCTTCGACTTCGCCGTGAGAATGTCCGGCCTCGATCTACCTGCAGGTCAGAAGAGCCACGTACTGCGCCACACCTTCGCCTCACACTTCATGATGAACGGCGGCAACATCCTCACCCTGCAGCAGGTCCTGGGCCACGCCTCGCTGACCATGACCATGCGCTATGCACACCTCGCCCCGGACTTCCTCCGCGACGTAATCAGCCTTGGGCCGATTCGGGATTTTCGACACTTCTTCGACACCCAAGCCGAAACGGCGCCGGGCCAATAGCTGAAAGCCCCGTATTCCGGGGCCTTCAGAGAGAAAATTGGCGGAAGGCAGTGGGAGTCGAACCCACCCAGGAACGGCTGCCGTCCCCCACCGGGTTTGAAGCCCGGCCACGCCACCGGGCGTGCTTGCCTTCCATGACTCGTGCTCAGGGGTCGGACGCTTGGGCTAGCGCAGAGTCTTCCCTGATCTTGCGTTGGTCGCCGATGCGGCGGGTGAAGCCGATGCGGTCGAAGTATTCCAGTAACTGGATGCTGCGCTTGCGGCCGATGGCGAGATGGTCGCGCCAGACAGCGGCTTTGATGCTGCCGCTTTCATCCTGTAGTTGCCGGGCCAGTGTAGCCAGTTGGCGGATAGTCGTGTCCGGGTAGAACAGGTCTTTCACCACCTGATGCAGCAGGCCGAGGCGGGCGAGTTTGCGTTCCAACAGGCGCATGGCGCCCTCCTCAACCGCCAGCTCCTTGGCCAGGTCGCGAACCCAGGGCGGGTCGTATCGACCGGCCTCCAGCAGCGGCCAGATGCGCAGGCGCAAGGCCTCGTCGGCTTCGTTCAACTGCACGCGGTGGTCCGGCAGGTGCAGCCAGGCGCCGCTGGCTTGCACGGCGCCGCTGGCGAGGTACTGCTCGAGCAGGGCGATGAAGACGGGTCGTTCCAGTTCAGGCAGGGCGTAGCGGCGCAAACGGTCGCGGTCGGGGCCGAGCTCATCGGGGAGTTCGGCGTGGAAGCGGGCCAGGCCGTCGAGCAGTTGCTGTTCCAGCGCTTGCCAACGTTGTTTGGCGAACAGTCGCAGGCCGATGCGGGTGGGGATTTCTACCGCGTCGGCGGGCAGCGCCCAGCCGACGCGGGGGTGGTTGAACTGCCGCTCCAGCAACTGCGGGTCGAGGCCATTGCTGGCCGTGCTGAGCAAGGCCGGCAAGGCGGCTTCCAGGCCGTCTCCGCGCAGCGCTTGCAGTTGGGCCAGTCGCTCGGGCGTGCGCCGATTGCGCGCAGGTGCGAAGGGGTCGAGCACACGGCCGCCGCCGAGGGTGCGCTGGGCGGACTGGTCACGCAGCACCAGACGGTCGCCGTGTACCGCATGGGCCGGCGCATTCAGCAGCAGTTGGGCGAAACTGCGGCGGCCGGGGGCAAGGCTGGTGCCCTCCAACAACGCCACGCGACCGGTGACGTCCTGAGCGCCCAGGTGAATGTGCACCGGCGTCCAGTGGGCGAGGTCGTGGGGCTCACTGGGCAGCAGGCGCAGGTCGATATCCACACGTGTGGTGGGCGCCAGCAGGGCCGGGGCCAGTAGCCAGTCGCCGCGATGAATCTGTTCCAGGTTCAGGCGGTCGCCCGTGATGTTGAGGGCCACGCGCTGCCCCGCCTGGACCTCTTGTACTTGCTGGTTGCGTGCGTGCAGGCCGCGTACGCGCAACGTTCGGCCAGAATGGCTGAGGACCAGCTCATCCCCTACCTTCACTCGCCCGGCAAAGGCTGTACCGGTGGCCACCACACCCGCACCGGAGACGCTGAAGGCGCGGTCGATTGGCAGGCGGAAATATCCGTCAGTGTCGCCCCCGGTGCTGCGCGCCGCTTCCGCCAACAGCGCCTGGCGCAGCGTGTCGATCCCCTGTCCGCCAAGGCTGTCCACCGGAAAGATTTCAGCACCTGCCAATGGCCCCGGCGCCAGCAGCGCCGTGACCTCGGCTCGTACCTGGCCCACACGTTTGGCATCGACACGGTCGAGCTTGGTCAGCGCCACAACGGCCCTGCGGACACCCAGCAGTTCGGCAATGGCAAGGTGTTCACGGGTCTGCGGCATCACTCCGTCGTCGGCGGCCACGACCAGCAGCAATAGGTCGATGCCACAGGCGCCGGCCAGCATGTTGTGGATGAAACGTTCGTGGCCAGGCACGTCGATGAAGGCAGTAGGTTGGCCGTCACCGAGGTCCGCATGCAGGTAACCAAGGTCAATGGTGATGCCGCGCTCGCGCTCGGCCGGACGGCGGTCACCTTCCAGGCCGGTTAGGGCCTTGAGGAGTGCTGTCTTGCCGTGATCGATATGGCCTGCGGTGCCGACAATCACTCAACGGCCCCCTGCAGTTGCGGCAGTTGAGCGAGGAAGGCGGGTTCATCGTCGAGCTGGCGCAGGTCGAGCCAGAGGGCGTCGTCGTCGAGGCGACCGATCACCGGGATGGGCAAGGTGCGCAGGTTTTCTTCCAGCAAGCGCAGCGCTCGGCCGCGCAGGCGCTTGGGTTGTTGTGGGCGCAGGCAGAGGGCTGCGCTGGGCAAGCGTGCTACCGGCTGCGCACCGCTACCGATCATCCCGAGTGCCGGCACCGCGCTTACCAGCCAGCCAGCCCCAAGTTGCGCAGCCACCTGTGGCGCAAGGCGCTCGGCCTGAATCTGGATGTCCTGTTGCGAGCGGCTTAGCAGGCGCAGGGTGGTGAGGCGCTCGGCCAGGCGTTCCGGATCGCGATACAGGCCAAGCACGGCCTCGAGGGCAGCGAGGGTCAGCTTGTCCACGCGCAGGGCGCGCTTGAGAGGATTCTTCTTGATTCGCCCGATCAGCTCCTTGCTGCCGAGGATCAGTCCTGCCTGAGGGCCGCCGAGCAGTTTGTCGCCACTGAAGGTGACGATGTCAGCGCCGTCTCGCAGGGCCTCTTGCACAGTGGGTTCCTTGGGCAGGCCCCAGCGGGTGAGGTCCACCAGCGTACCGCTCCCGAGGTCTTCCAGCAGGGGCAGGCCATGGGCGTGGGCGATGGTCGCCAGCTCTGCCGTGGGTACGCTGGCGGTGAAGCCTTGCACGCTGTAGTTGCTGGTGTGCACGCGCATGAGCAGGCCGGTGCGCGGGCTGATGACGGCCTGGTAGTCCTTGGCGTGGGTGCGGTTGGTGGTGCCCACTTCGACGAGTTTCACACCGGCGCGGGCCATGATGTCAGGAATGCGGAATGCGCCACCGATCTCGATCAGTTCGCCTCGGGAAATCACCCCTTCCTTGCGTGCGCCCAGGCTATTCAGCGCCAGTAGCACCGCCGCGGCGTTGTTGTTGACCACGGTGACTGCCTCAGCACCCGTGAGCTCGCGGACCAGGCCGGTGATGAGGTCGTCGCGGTCGCCGCGTTTACCACTGGCGAGATCGAACTCCAGGTTGAGCGGGTAGCGTGCCGCCAAGGTGATGGCTTCGATGGCTTCATCCGGCAGCAGGGCGCGGCCGAGGTTGGTGTGCAGCACGGTACCGGTGAGGTTGAACACTCGCCGCACCCGGCTGGAGTGGGCGGCGGCAAGGCGCTCGCCAGCACGACCGGCGAGTACGGCATCGGTCAGTTCGATGGCGGCGAGCTGGCCATGACGCGCCGGCTCGCGCAATTCGTCGAGCAGGTTACGCAGGGTCTTGAGCAGGGCCTCACGGCCGTAACGGCGTTGCAGAGGGGCGCAGGCCGGGCTGCGCAGCAGGCGGTCGACAGAAGGCAAGCGAGCGGCCGACATGGGCATTCCTTAGCGCGGGGCATTGGGTCCGTGCTTGAGTCTAGGTGCTTATTCCGATCCAGGGGCCAGCAGGAGGTTGGGCGCGCGGCGCAGATAGCCTTCTTCGCTCAGGCGCACATCGAGGTCGAGACTCGCCAGGTCGTCGGCCTGCGCCTCGGCCTCAGCGTCGAACTCCAGGTAGCACTGTTTGAGGTAACCCTGGCAGCTGGGGCAAGCCTCGGCACGGATGGGCGCCTGTTCGCCCTTCACATCGTCGCGTTCGAGGGAGAGATGGGCGAGGTGCTTGCTCTCCTGGCAATGGCTGCACTTCAGGCGCACGTAGTGCCATTCGCAGGAGCACAGCGAACAGGCCAGGTAGCGCAGGCCGTTGTGCTTGCCGCGATGACGGATCATGCCGCTGACCGGGGGCGAACCGCAGGCCGGGCACAGGACCTTGGCGTCGTTCTCGACAATGGAACCGTCGGGCAGGGCCAGCAGCCAGTGACTGAAGGCGACTTGCAGGGCAGCACCGACAAAGGGGGCGATGGCAGGCGGCAGCAAGTCGAACTGTCCGCTGAGCAGGCCCACTCCCCAGGTTTTGCGTTGGGCAGCATCAGCTTCGCGCAACTGTCGCAAGGCATCGGCGACGGCCGCGTTGGCCGGTGCCGGGAAGCGCTCCAGCAAGGCATCGAGCACGGAAAGCCAGCCATCGGCACGCACCAGCGCCTCGAAGGCGATGGGCGGCATGCCGTGTTCAAGACTGCGGGCCAGGGCTTCGGGAGCCGGGCCGGGCAGTGGCGGCGGGTTGTCCAGCACCCTTTGCTGGGCATCGCAGAGTGCAGCCACCAGCAGCAGGTAGCCGGCAAGTGGATGGCCTTCGGCGAGCTGACGCAGGCGTGCCGCGCGTACGTGGAACAGGTCGCGTCCGGGCAGGTGGAGAAAGGGTGGGATGTTGGCGGCGGCCTCGATCTGGCCGGGCTCGAGTATCTGGCCTGACACGCAGGACTCCTTCAGTGACTGCTTGGGGCTTGTGTGGGGTGGGTGGAGCAACGCGATACCCACCATTTGCGCCTAATTGATGGACATCGCTGCGCTCCACCCATCCTACGAACCTGGTCTGGATCGGTCAGTGCTTGCCGCCCTCACCCTTGGTCACTTCCTTGTACCAGGCGCCATGGTGCTTGCGGGCCCAGCCCTTGCTGACCCAACCGTGGAGCATGGCGCTGATGGAACCCTTGATCCAGATACCTGCATAGATGTGCACGATGATGCTGAGAATCAGCACCCAGGCGGCAAAGGCGTGCAGCAGTGCGGCGAGACGGATGAGGTCGATGCCGAACAGATGGCTGAAGTACTGCCGCCAGATCACCACGCCCGTGGCCAGCAGCACCAGCATGCTGAGCAGCAGCACCCAGAACAGCAACTTCTGACCGGCGTTGTAGCGGCCGACTTCAGGCAGCTTGTCTTCGCGGTTGTTCACCACGTCCTTCCATTGCTTCAGCCATTGGCTATCGGATTTCGCCCAACGGTTGTGGTGGGCGAAGCGCATGGCCAGCCAGATGAAGAAGAGGAACATGGCAACACCGAGGAACGGGTGCAGGATGCGCGTCCAGGGGCCGCCGCCAAAGAAGCTGGTCAGCCAGAAGAGGGCTGGATGGAACAGCGCCAGGCCGGACAATCCGGCGAGGAAGAACAGGATGGCCACCGCCCAGTGATTGCTGCGCTCGGAGGGGGTGTAGCGTTCGATGTCTTTGTTCATATCGGGCTCCGTAACTGGGATCGAGTCCTGCCACCCTCTCCCCAGCCCTCTCCCTGAAGGGAGAGGGGGTTGTCCTGTGCCGCGTTCATTTCGGTGCCTTGGGATCGAAGCTGTGCACCGAAGGGTCGACCTTGTGGACTGCCGAATCACCCCGAGGGGCTTCGTCTTCCTCGACCTTGTTCGGGCCGACCCGCACGTAGTGGAAGAAGCCGAACAACGCCACTACGCCCATTGCCAACAAACCAACGGGTTTGGTCACGCCTTTCCACAGGCTGACCATCGGGCTGATGGCCGGGTCGTTCGGCAGGCCGGCGTAGAGCGACGGCTGGTCGGCGTGGTGCAGCACGTACATGACGTGGGTGCCGCCGACGCCCTGCGGGTCATACAGCCCGGCGTTCTCGAAACCGCGGGACTTGAGGTCGACAATGCGCTCGGCGGCGTGCTCCTTCATGTCTTCCTTGCTGCCGAAGACGATGGCGCCGGTCGGGCAGGTTTTCACGCAGGCCGGCTCCAGGCCCACGGATACACGGTCGGAACACAGGGTGCATTTGTAGGCCTTGTGGTCCTTCTGCGAGATGCGAGGAATGTTGAACGGGCAACCGGTGATGCAGTAACCGCAGCCGATGCACTTGTCCTGGTTGAAGTCGACGATGCCGTTGGCGTACTTCACGATGGCGCCCGGGCTCGGGCAGGCCGCCAGGCAGCCGGGTTCGGCGCAATGCATGCAACCGTCCTTGCGAATCAGCCACTCCAGGTTGCCGGCCTCGTTCTCGTGCTCGGTGAAGCGCATCAGGGTCCAGGTGTTGGCGCTGAGGTCCGCCGGGTTGTCGTAGGTGCCGTGGTTCTGGCCGACCTCGTCACGCAGGTCGTTCCATTCCGAGCAGGCTACCTGGCAGGCCTTGCAGCCGATGCACTTGGATACGTCGATGAGCTTCGCCACCTCGTCCATCTGGCGCACGGATGGCATGGGCGTGGTGGTGGCGGAGCGGGCGATGATGTCTTGTGATGCCATGGCTCAGCTCCTCATGCCTTTTCCACTTTGACCAGGAACGACTTGAACTCCGGTGTCTGCGTATTACCGTCGCCGACGAAGGGAGTAAGCGTGTTGGTGATGTAGCCGGGGCGCGCCACACCAGAGAAGCCCCAGTGCAACGGGATGCCGACCTGGTGCACGGTCTTGCCGTCCACGGTCAGCGGTTTCAGGCGCTTGGTCACCACGGCCACGGCCTTGATGAAGCCGCGGTTGGAGGAGACCTTGACCCGATCACCCGCCGCGATGCCCAGTTCCTTGGCCAGCACTTCGCTGATCTCGACGAACTGCTCGGGCTGGGTAATAGCGTTCAGCCGGCAGTGCTTGGTCCAGAAGTGGAAGTGCTCGGTGAGGCGGTAGGTGGTGGCGGCGATGGGGAAGTCGGCCGCCTTGCCGAACGCTTCCCAGTCACCCTTGAACACCCTGGCTGCCGGGTTGCTGGTGACCTTGGCGTGTTCCGGGTGCAAGGGGTTGCGCCCGATGGGGGTCTCGAAGGGTTCGTAGTGCTCAGGGAACGGGCCTTCGTTCATCTTGTCGAGGGCGAAGAAACGCGCCACGCCTTCGGGGTTCATGATGAACGGGCTCATGCCCGCTTCGGGCGCGACGTCAGCCTTGTAGTCCGGCACATCGGTGCCGGTCCAGGCCTTGCCGTTCCACCACACCAGCCGTTTCTTGTCCGGGTTCCACGGTTTGCCGGACGGATCGGCTGAGGCGCGGTTGTAGAGGATGCGCCGGTTCGCCGGCCAGGCCCACGCCCAACCCAGCGTCTGGCCCATGCCGTAGGGGTCGGCATTGTCACGACGTGCCATCTGGTTGCCTGCGGCGGTCCAGCTGCCTGCGAAAATCCAGCAGCCGCTGGCCGTGGTTCCGTCGTCCTTCAGCACGGCGAATCCGGGTATCTGCTCGCCGGCCTTCAACAGCACCGCGCCGGTTGCCGGATCGGTAAGGTCGGCCAGCGCCTTGCCATTGAACTCGCGGGCTATTTCATCCGGCCCCGGCTCGTGCGGGCGCAGGTAGTTCCAGTCCAGGCCCAGGATGGGGTCGGGGAAAGCGCCGCCGTCTTTCTGGTACGCCGCGCGCAAGCGATGGAACAGGCCACCCATGATGGCAATGTCGGTGCGCGCCTGACCGGGCGGCTCGGCACCCTTCCAGTGCCACTGCAGCCAGCGACCGCTGTTGACCAGGGAGCCGTCTTCCTCGGCGAAGCAGGTGACGGGCAGGCGGAACACCGTGGTCTGGATGTTGGCGGTATCGACGTCGTTGAACTCGCCGGCGTTGCGCCAGAACTCGGAAGTCTCGGTGGCCAGCGGGTCCATGACCACCAGGTACTTCAGCTTGCTGAGGCTTTCGGTGACCTTGGCCTTGTTGGGGAACGAGCCGATCGGGTTGAAACCCTGGCAGAAGTAACCGTTCACCTTGCCCTGGTGCATCAGGTCGAAGTAGCGCAGCACGTCATAGGCCGGCACATCGAGCTTGGGCAGCCAGTCATAGCACCAGTTGTTCTCGGCAGTGGCCGACTTGCCGAACCAGGACTTCATCAGGCTGACGTGGAACTTGCCGTAGTTCTGCCAGTAGGACATCTGCCCCGGTCGCACCGGCTTGGCCGCGCGCTTGTCGATGTAGGCGGCATAGTCCTGCTCGGCATCTGCCGGCAGGGTCAGGTAACCCGGCAGGGAGTTGGAGAGCAGGCCAAGGTCGGTCAGCCCCTGGATGTTGGAGTGGCCACGCAGGGCGTTCATGCCGCCGCCGGGCATGCCGATATTGCCCAGCAGGAGCTGCACCATGGCGCCAGTGCGGATCATCTGCGAGCCCACCGAGTGCTGGGTCCAGCCCAGGGCATACATGATGGTCATGGTCTTGCGCGGGTCGGAGGTCTCCGCGACCTGACTCCAGACCTTTTCCAGTTGTTCCTTCGGCGTGCCGCAGATGCTGCTGACAAGGTCCAGCGTGTAGCGGCTGTAGTGCTGCTTCATCAACTGGAACACGCAGCGCGGGTCCTGCAGGGTCATGTCGGCGCGGACGTAGCCGTCCTCACCCTTGGCGTAGCTCCAGGTGGACTTGTCGGGGTAGGCGCGCTTGGCTTCGTCGTAGCCGCTGAACAGGCCGTCCTGGAAGGTGAAGCCGTCGTTCACGATGAAGGGCGCGTCGGTGTAGTTGCGCACGTACTCGTGCTGGATCTTGTCCTGGCTGATCAGGTAGTTGATCAGTCCACCGAGGAAGGCGATATCGGTGCCAGTGCGGATCGGCGCGTAGTAGTCGGCAACGGAGGCCGAACGGGTGAAGCGCGGATCGACCACGATCAACCGGGCGTTGTTGTGCGCCTTGGCTTCGGTGACCCACTTGAATCCACAAGGGTGGGCTTCGGCGGCGTTGCCACCCATGATCAGCACCAGATCGGCATTCTTGATGTCGGTCCAGTGGTTCGTCATGGCTCCACGGCCAAACGTCGGGGCAAGACCTGCCACCGTCGGGCCATGTCAGACACGCGCTTGGTTATCGAACCCCAGCATGCCAAGGGAACGCACCACCTTGTGGGTGATGTAACCGGCCTCGTTGGAGGACGCCGACGCCGCGAGGAAGCCCGTGGTCAGCCAGCGGTTCACCGTCTGGCCCTGGGCGTTCTGCGTGACGAAGTTGGCGTCGCGGTCGGCCTTCATCAGCTTGGCGATGCGATCGAGGGCGTCATCCCACTCGATGCGCTTCCACTCGCTGGAGCCGGGCTCGCGAATCTCCGGGTACTTGAGTCGGTTGGGGCTGTGGACGAAGTCCAGCAGACCGGCGCCCTTCGGGCAGAGGGTTCCACGGTTCACCGGGTGATCCGCATCGCCTTCGATATGGATGATGTTCTGCGCGACGTTTTTCGCCGCGTCGCCCTGGCTGTAGATGATCAGGCCGCAGCCGACCGAGCAGTATGGGCAGGTGTTGCGCGTCTCGACAGTGCGCGCCAGTTTGAAATGGCGCACCTGGTCGGCGAAAGCTTCCGGGGGCGCTACCCCCAGAGCCGCCAGGCTCGATCCTCCAAGGCCCACGGCACAGACCTTGAAGAACTGACGACGATTCATGTCCATCGTGTTCTCCCTCATCAGGCAGGCCCTGCCCAGTACATAGCTGGGCAGGCACATCCAATAAAAGGGTAGTCAGGTTCGGGGGTAAAGCCAGAGTGCCCTCCCTGGGCCGGCGCCCAGGGCACTCCTGTGGGGGCAACTTCAATCGCCAAGGGCAGCTCAGTTGGCCCCTCCAAACCCTGATGGGCAGCCCTTAGACCTGCTTGGCGAATGAATTCGCCCCTACGAAGCCGTGGCGATTTCGTGCCTTGAATACACAGGGAGCTTCCGAAGGCGAAGGACGCCAAGGACGTTAGTTGTGGCCAGGCAAAACTCTACCCGCTTCTGGGAGACAGCGAAGGACTTGAGCTAAGTGCCAAGACGCTCAAGGGGAAAATGCAGTGACCCTGAAGGCACGTTGCAGCGCCCATGGGCCACGGCGTGGCCCTGGCGGACCTTGAGATTCGGCTTCCGGGAGTTGCTCGGGCATACTTGGCGCCCCTCGAATTCCCCCGGAGATCGCCATGCCCAAGGCCTGGTGGCTGCTCGCCCTGCCCTTCGTCGCCGGTGCCTTCCTGCCCCTGCAGGCCGGCATCAATGGCCAACTGGCCAAGCAGATTTCCAGCGTCATGAGCGCTGCCCTGGTGTCCTTCGTGGTCGGCACCCTGGCCTTGCTCACCGTGGTGCTGATACAGCGCGAGCTGCCGACCCTCGATGCGCTCAAGGGGGTGAGCTGGTGGCAGTGGAGCGGTGGCCTGCTGGGCGCCGTATTCATCGCCACCGCTGCATTCGCAGGTCCGCGAATTGGCGCGCTGCTGTTCATGACGCTGGTGCTGGCTGGCCAACTGAGCATGGCGCTGACGCTGGATCACTTCGGCTGGGCCGGCTTCCGCGAGGCCCCCATCAGCATCGGCAAACTGGCCGGCCTGGCGCTGATCGTCGGAGGCGTCTGGCTCATTCGTCGGGGATAAACGGCAGCGATATCAATCTGATGTCAATGCTGAGAGAGAACGGCTAAGCTCAGCCGACCTCTGCTGTATCTGTGATCACAAAAAGATGACCGATGCCGATCTACCCCATTCCCCAGAGCGGTTCAGCCTCTGGCGCGAAGTGCAGGACACCCGCACACGCACAAGACTCGGCGGCGTCTATTACCTCCTGGCCTGGCTGCTCTGCTGGCTGTTCAGCGCAGCCCCCATGGGACACCTGGCCGTGGGGCTGCTCGGTAGCGGATTCTTCGCCCTGATGCTGGCAGCGCGCCTGCTGCACCATCCACCGGCAGAAGGAAGCGAAGCCGAACTGCAGCACTGGCTGGACCGGCATTGGGGCGTGATCCTGGTTTCGTCCATCGGCTGGGGCCTGGCCCACGCCTGGGTACTGCTGGCGCCCGACTTCCACTCTTCCAGCCTTATCGGCACCCTGGCGACCATCGCCTTCAGTACCGCGATGGCCTTCAACTTCGCCATGCGCCGAAGTCGCGCAATCATCGCCATCCTGCTGTTGTACCTGCCGGGCCTGGTCGTTCTGGGTGTTTCCGCGGACGGTTCGCGTGCCGAGCTGGTCACCCTCACCTTCTACCTCAGCTACCTGCTGCTGGCGCTGAATCGCAGCCACCGCGAGTACGGCACCATGCTCGCCCTGGAGCTGCAGTTGCTGGAGCAGCGCCAGCGTCTGGACACCCTGAGCCGCACCGATGGCCTGACCCAACTGGGCAACCGCTACCAGTTCAACAACCTGTTCCCGGCCATGTGCGCCGCCGCCCAGCGCCACGGGAGCGAGCTGTCGTTGCTGCTGATGGACATCGACTTCTTCAAGCGGATCAACGACGAGCACGGCCATAGCATGGGCGATGCCTGTCTGCAGGCGTTCGGCGAGCGCATGCGCGAATTCTTCCGCCGCGACAGCGACGCACTGCTGCGCCTGGGGGGCGAGGAGTTCGGCGTATTGATGCCCGATACCAGCATGGAACAGGCCCGCCACCTGGCCGAACAGTTCCGCGAGGACCTGGCCAATCGGGGCTTCCAGCTTGGCGACCAGCATTTGCCGGTAACCACGAGTCTGGGTCTCGGTAGCCTCGACGAGCGCGACGCTGGCAGCGCCGAAGCCTTCTTCAAGCGCGTGGACGATGCGCTTTACCGCGCGAAGGCGCTGGGGCGGGACAGGTTGGAGATGGCCCAGGCCGCGTAAAAACACAGCGGGTGATGGATAGCTGGATGCAGGATGGTTTTAGCAGCGCCCAGAGGCCCTTTGGGCGCCTGGCGTGTCGATCCGGGTCATTCACTGATTCGGGCACGTGCGGCTTCCGCGATGCTGTGCGACGCGTTCAGCTGGCCGCCAATGGGGTTTCAGGCCTTCATCGCTGCCAAAGCGACCCGCTGCGGCCGCGGCCGAGGTCTTGGCCTTGCGGAAGTTGGCGATAGTCTTGAAGTCCGGCATCAGGCGTCCGGTCAGCCACATCAGCTCAACGTTGCGCTGTGCCTCGCGTTCGAGGCGGCGACTGGACTGGATGCGATTAAGGTAGCCGAGATGTAGATCTTCAACAGAACAGCAGGATGGTAAGCAGGCCGACCGGTTTCCGCGGGGACGATACCTTCGAAACCCAGTCGGCCAAGGTCGAGTTCATCGTCGAACACATCGCCGACCCGCACCGGGTTGGTGTACGCCACGTAATCATTCAGGCTCTCGGGCAACAGCGTGCTTTGGCCTCGACACTCGCCGGAGATGAAACGCTTCATGGACTGCCCCCGCTACGAAACCCGCCGGCAGCATAGCAAGGGCACGAGCCACGTTTTTACACGGTCTGGGCCGAAAGTTGACCTTGTGGGAGCGTTATTCCCTGTAGGGTGCGCCGTGCGCACCGATTGATTACCGAGGATGAGCTCGGACTCGGTGCGCATGGCGCACCCTGCACGTTAAGCAGAGGGACCTTGTGAGGGCGATTTCAATCGCCGGGCAGGACGCAGTCCTGCCTCGTCATCACAACCTGAACTTGCCCACCTGTTGCGCCAGGTCGCCAGCCAGGCGACTGAGGGTCTGGCATTCCTCCCGGCAACCGCGCACTTCGCTGGCCGTAGCGTGGGCCAGGTCGGCGATGCCCTGCACGTTACGGTTGATTTCCTCGGTCACCGAGGACTGCTCTTCAGTCGCCGCCGCCACCTGGTGGTTCATGTCGCTGATGCGTTCCACCTGGTCGGTGATGGCGCCCAGGGAGGTGCCGGTGCGCTGGCTGGCTTCGACACCGGTGCCGGTGGCAGCCTGGCCGGCGTGCATGGAGTGCACCGCGGTTTCGGCGCCGTGCTTGAGGCGCTGGATCATCTGCTGGATTTCATCGGTGGAAGCCTGGGTGCGGCTGGCCAGGGTCCGCACCTCATCCGCCACCACGGCGAAGCCTCGCCCCATCTCGCCGGCGCGCGCAGCCTCGATGGCGGCGTTCAACGCCAGCAGGTTGGTCTGTTCGGAAATGCCACGGATCACTGCCAGAACCTGGTCGATGGAAGCGACCTGGCTGGCCAGCTCGCTCACCGCAGAAGCGGCGACGCCGATCTCGTTGGACATCTTCTCGATATGCCCGACCGACTCGCCGACCACCTGGCGCGCCTGCAACGACTCGTCGCGAGCCTGCTGCGAAGCTTGCGCGGCAGTGCCGGCATTGCGGGCGATCTCCTGCACGGTGAGCCCCATCTCGTGCACCGCGGTGGCCACCATGTCGGTCATTTCCTGTTGCTGGCTGGAGCGGCTGGCCGTGTTGTCCACCACTTGCGCCACCTGGCCGACCACCTTGTGCAGGCGCTGGCTGGTATCCAGCACTTCGCCGATCAGGCTGCGCTGGCTTTCCAGGAAGCGGTTGAAGCCACGGGCGAGATCGCCCAGCTCATCGGCACGGGACTCGTCCAGGCGACGGGTGAGATCGCCACCGCCACCGCCGATCTCAACCAGTGCCGCAGTGACCTGGCGAATAGGTCGCACCAACCCGCGCGCCAGCACCACTACCAGCAACAGGCAGAGGGCAAGCACACCGAAGCCGGCGAAGCTGCTGGTCCACATGGCCTTGCGCGCCTCGGCGTAGATTTCCGCTTCGGGCACTTCGCTCACCAACTGCCAGCCAAGGCTTTCCAAGGGGCGGGCCAGTGCCAGGTAATCCTCGCCATCGCGGGTGAAGTGAATTGCCCTGCCCCCGGCGGCCAACAGCTGGGCAGCCGAATCGGCACCGAAGACGTCGGCCAGGCGGGCACTGCCGTTCAGGGCGGCGTCAGGATGCACCTTGATGTTGCCTTCGCTGTCCATCAGGAAGACACGCCCTCGCTCGCCGAAGCGGAAGTCGCGGATCATCTCGGACATGGACTGCAGGCTGTAGCCCAGGCCGGAAACACCGAGCGTCTTGCCGTTGCGGCTGATGCGCTGGTTGATGAACAGGGTCGGCAGGCGGGTGCCCTTGTCGATGTCGATTTCCAGCACCCGGTTCCGGTCGCTGTCCACCAGCTTGTAGAACCACTGGTTCTCCGGCTGGCTGCGGTCGATGGTGCGTGCCAGCCCCTGCCCCGTGTAGTAGTGGCCGCTTTCCAGCACGGCGATGGAGGTGGTAGTGGCGTTCTGTTGGGCGCGCACACCTTCCAGGTAGCGGGTGAATGCTTCGGCGCGGGCCGCCTCTTCGCCTTCGGCCAGCCAGTCCTGCACCAGCGCGTTCTCCGCGATGCCGGCGTTGGCGGTAATCGGGGCCGCAAGGGTGCGCTCCAGGGAGTTGCCGATCGCCTGGACGCGGGCGGGCAAGGCTTCATCCAGCAGGTAACGTTCGGTCAGGCGGTTCATCAGCACCGAATAGATGCCAATGACGATGAGGATGCCGGCGAGCAGGGCCGCGCCCATGCTGAATATCAGCTGCCACTGAATACTGCGTTGCCAGAGGCGCATGGAGTTGTCTCCTTGGAGGTCTTGTTTGGGGCGAGACGAGGGCGGGAGATTGTATACAAATTGTTCGACAATAATCCCATTCTTTGCCAACAAGACTTATCGGCGCGCCAGCGAAAACTTGAACGACTGGTCAGTCCGTGACGGCGAACTCCAGACGAGCGGTTTGTCCAGCTTCATCCAGCACGCTCAGCTGGTGCCGGCCGCTGCGCTGGAACTCCTGGTTGAAACCCTCCTCCGCCGCCGTGGCGGTGAGCGGCGCGCCGTCGAGGAACCACCAGCGTCTGCCACTGCCACCGAGGGTAGAGAGCGTGAGGCGCAAGGGTCCGGCACTGCCCGATGGACGGCGCAGCTGGTCACCATCACGCACCCCGACGATGGACAACGGGGCGGCAGGTGGCGGCAATTCTGGCGGGCAGGCCGGGTCCATGATCGGCAGGCGCGCTGCCCGACGTTCACGGCGCGGCAGCCAGGGTTCCAGGGGCGCCGGCCAGAGTACGAGCTCGCGGGCCTTGGCGCCGCTGCAACCGGCGGCTACCTGGCGACCCGCGGCGTCCACCCAGAGGGGCTGGCGCAGCCCCAGGCCGAGCGGCTGATCGGCCGCCAGCAGCGTTGGAGGGGTGGTACCTTCCAGGGTCCAGGCAAAGCGCTGGCGACGGCAGTTCGGATCCCCCTTGGCCATGGGCTGCCCCAGGGGCCAGCAAATGGCGGCCACGCCGACTTCAGACGGCTGCGGGTCCTCCGGTTGGGCAATGCCGCGCTGGGTGTCGCGATTCACCAGCAGGTCGTGCACCTGCAATAGCAGCGGTGCGGCTGACGCCAGGCCGAACTGGCCGGGAACCGGTGTGCCGTCGGGGCGGCCGATCCAGATGCCGATCAGGTAGCGCGGGCCGACGCCAATCGCCCAGGCATCTCGAAAGCCGTAGCTGGTGCCGGTCTTCCAGGCCAGCACCGGCCGCTGGGTCAGCCGCGCACGTGGGTCACGATCCGGCCGCGCCTGGCCAGCCAGGATACGGCGGATTATCCAGGCGGCACCGGGAGACAGCAGGCGCCGCTCCTGCAGCGCATCCTGGGGTTGCAACCGCAGGGGGGCGACGCGGCCCTGTCGGGCGAAGGCGCTGTAACCACTGACCAATTCCTCCAGCTTGCTGCCAGCACCACCGAGGATCAGTGCGAGGTTGGGCTCGCTGGCTGCCGGTAGCGCCAGAGGCACGCCGACATTGCGCAACTCACCGGCAAAACGCTTCGGGCCAAATGCTTCCAGCAACTGCACCGCAGGCAGATTGAGCGACATGCCCAGTGCTTCGCTGGCGGACACCGGGCCGATGAAGCCTGCAGCGAAATTGCCGGGGCGGTAGTCGCCGTAGCGTCGGGGCACATCCTGCAGCAGGGATTCGGAATGAATCAGCCCGGCGTCCAGGGCCATGCCATAGAGGAACGGTTTGAGGGTGGATCCGGGGGAGCGCACCGACTGAACCATGTCCACATGGCCGTAGCGGCGCTCGTCGGCGATATCGACCGAGCCCAGGTAGGCCCGCACAGCCATGCTCTGGTGCTCCACCACCAGGATGGCCGCCGAGGTGCGCTCTGGAAGTCGCGCTCGCCAACCCAGCAACAGGTCTTCCAGCCGTCGCTGCAGGGCGGCATCGAGCGTGGTGCGGATCAGGGGCGGACTACCGGCCGTGTTCAGCCTTCTTGCCAGCAACGGCGCCAGACTGGGCTCCTGCCGTGGCGCCAGCAGCACCGGTTCTTCCATGGCTTCCTGCACCGCACCTTCCGGCCACACCTGGAACAGCGCGAGGCGCCGCAGCACCTTGTCACGCGCGGCCTGGGCGCGCTCGGGATGGCGGTCGGGCCGCAGCCGGCTCGGTGCCTGGGGCAGCACAGCCAATAGCGCCGCCTCGGCCCGCGTCAGCTGCGACGGAGGTTTGCCGAGGTAGGCCCAACTGGCCGCCGCCACACCTTGCAAGGTTCCGCCGAAGGGGGCGCGGTTGAGGTAGAGCGCGAGGATTTCGTCCTTGGACAGATGCCACTCCAGCTGCGCAGTGCGCCAGAGCTGACGCAGTTTGCCGGCGAAGGTCCGGGAGTGCGGATCGAGCAGCCGCGCCACCTGCATCGACAGGGTGCTGCCACCCGACAGCACGCGCCCGCCGGTGAGGTTGAGCCAGGCGGCACGGACCAGGGCCAGCGGGTTCACCCCAGGGTGCTGGTAGAACCAGCGGTCCTCGTAGGTGAGCAGGGCCTCCAGATAGTAGGGCGAAACTTCCCCCTGGCCCACCGGGTAGCGCCACACACCGTCTGCATCGGCGAAGCGCCATAGCGGCGTGCCGTCCTCAGCCAGCACCACACGCGCCAGGTCGTCCCCGGGCAGGGGCAACGGGAACAGGCGGTCGGCGGACCAGAGCAACGCCAACATCAGCAGCGCTATCAGTAACAAGGGCCGGCGCAAGAGTTGCCGGAGTTGGCCTGACCTCATCCACGCCATCCTGGCGGATTCCGGGTCAACCTGAAGGTACCGGGCCATGTCGTCTCCAGGGCAAGTCCGCAGCAGGGAGCAGATGGTCGTCCCATCCGGCCTTCACCACAAGCCACCCCGTTCCGCGAGCTGAGTGTCATCACATCGCCAGTCAAATTTCCGACTCTATCTTGCCGTTCGTCGTGATTTTGACCGCCAGTACTCTTCACCCCAAGGCGCACCTTTACAGCGGCTCGGGCTCCTCCTAAACGAATATCAAACTGACATTACAGTGCTTTGGCCGTCGCTGTAGTCGGTGCCTCTCATCCCCACGGTCCCTTGCTCACTTCAGGAGTCCATTACATGGGTGCTCGCAGATTCCTGCGCGCCGCCATCGGGCTTCGCGCGTCCCGGCCACCGCGGTTGGAGCCCGTTGAGCAGGCGGCCCAGGCCCCGCCTGGTACCACTGACTCACCCTGGTAGAGCCCACAAGACCAATAAATTCAACGCAAGGAATTCAGCATGGCCATCTCCACCGTCTCATTCAGTAATACCCCCCAAGCGAGCGGCGACAGCTTCCTCTACGAGAATCTGGTGCGGGACGGCCTCGACTACATCTGTCTGGATGTCATGGCGAACGACCTAGGCGGCAAGGCCAAGACGCTCTACTCCCTGGACGATGGGGTTACGGCAGATGGCAGCACGGAGACCCGGACGCAGATACAAGCGGACCTGCTGGCCCATGACCAGGATTGCCTCAGCGCCTATGGCGCCCACATCTGGATCGGCCAGGACCCGCTGGATGGGAGGGTCAAGGTTCTCTACGACGCCAGCGCGCTCCTCCAGAGCGAGGAATACCGGAGCCTTTCGGCCGGCGAGTACCTGACCGACAGCTTCACCTACGCCATCCGCCTGGGGAACGGCACCCTCAGTTGGGCCACAGCATCGGTGCGAATCGCCGGCGTCAACGACGCCCCGGCGGTCAGCGGCCCGGTAACCCTTGCGGCCATCACCGAGGACAGTGATGCACGCCTCATCACTCAGGCCGAACTGCTGGCTAATGCCTCCGATATCGACGGTGATGGGCTCACCGCCAGCAACCTGCAGATCAGTTCAGGCAATGGCAGCCTGGTCAGCAATGGCGACGGCACCTGGACTTACACCCCGGCGCTGAACGACGACACTCAAGTGTCTTTCACCTACACCGTCAGCGACGGTTCGCTCAGTGTTTCCGGCAGCGCCAGCCTCGACATCACCCCGGTCAATGACGCCCCCACCACTACCCCGGTGATCCTGACGGCCATCGCCGAAGACAGTGGCGCGCGCCTGATCACTCAGGCCCAGTTGCTGGCCAATGCAGCGGACGTCGATGGACCCGCCCTGACGGCCAGCAACCTTCAGATCAGTTCAGGCAGCGGCTCCTTGGTCAACAACGACAACGGCACCTGGACTTACACCCCGGCGCTGAACGACGACACTCAGGTTTCCTTCACCTATACCGTCAGCGACGGTTCGCTTACCGCCGCTGGCAGCGCCAGCCTGGATATCACCCCGGTCAACGACGCGCCCACCACCACCCCGGTGATCCTGACGGCCATCGCCGAAGACAGTGGCGCGCGCACCATCACTCAGGCCGAACTACTCGCCAATGCCACCGACATCGAGGGCGACGAACTCACCGTCAGCGACCTGACGATCAGCAGCGGCGGTGGCACCCTTGCCAACTATGGCGATGGCACCTGGAGCTACACCCCGGATGAAAACGACGATACCGAGGTGAGCTTCAGCTACACGATCAGCGACGGCGACCTCACCGCCGCCGGCAGCGCCAGCCTCGACATCACCCCGGTCAACGATGCGCCCACCACCAGCGAAGTGACCCTGGAAGCCATCGCCGAAGACAGTGGTTCGCGCCTGATCACCCAGGCCCAATTGCTGATCAACGCAGCGGACGTCGACGGCCCTGCCCTGACCGCTACCAATCTGCAAATCAGCGCCGGTAGCGGCAGCCTGGTCGATAACGACGACGGTACCTGGAGCTATACGCCAGCACTGAACGACGACACCGCCGTGAGCTTCAGCTACTCGGTGACCGACGGCCTGCTCAGCACCGCCGGCAGCGCCAGCCTCGACATCACCCCGGTCAACGATGCACCGACCACCAGCGAAGTGACCCTGGAAGCCATCGCCGAAGACAGTGGTTCGCGCCTGATCACCCAG